>NZ_CP049862.1:3000000-3351553 GCF_011300875.1 Sanguibacter sp. HDW7
ATCGACGGGCAGGGGCGCGTGCTCGGCGGTGCGATCCTCGGCTCGAAGGAGTTCGTCAAGGGACCGGTGCAGCACCTCGTGCGGAACACGGGTCCGACGATGTCCGCGTTCAACGCGTGGGTGCTGCTGAAGTCCCTCGAGACAATGCCGCTGCGTGTGCGCGCGCAGTCCGCGGCAGCGCTCGAGATCGCGACGGCGCTCGAGGCCGACGACCGCGTCGGGCAGGTCCGCTACCCGTACCTGCCCTCGCACCCGCAGCACGAGCTCGCGGTGCAGCAGCAGTCGGCGGGCGGCACGGTCGTGACGTTCGACCTCGCGATGCCCGAGGGCACGACGCCCGAGCAGGCGAAGGAGCGGGCCTTCCGCTTCCTCGACGCGCTGCAGCTCATCGACATCTCGAACAACCTCGGCGACGCAAAGTCCCTGGTCACGCACCCGGCGACGACGACGCACCGTAAGGTCGGCGCGGCGGGCCGCGCGGCGGTCGGCATCGGCGAGACGACGATCCGCTTCTCGGTGGGTCTCGAGGACGTCGCAGACCTCCTGGCCGACGTCCGCCAGGCCCTCTCGGCATAGCGCGAGCACCCGGACACCGCACGGCGCCGCTCCCCTGCACGGGGCGCGGCGCCGTCGGCGTCTCTCCCCGGCGTCGCCGCCCCGACGCGGCGGCTGGGCGGCCCGCGCGCGGCGGCTGGGCGGCCCGCGCGCGGCGGCTGGGCGGCCCGCGCGCGGTTTTCAGGCCTGCACGCGGGTCTGAACCTGCGCGTAGGCCTGAAAACCGCGTGTAGGCGGTCGGCGCAGCGGCTGTCGTGGGGCGGTAGGGGCGGGATCAACGGGAGCCATCGCACCGGATGGCGGGCACGCGCGGCTGTCCACAGCGCAGCAGCCGGTCGGGCCGTCCACAGGATCCGGTCCCCGCCCCACGCACAGCGCGGCGCGTCGTGTGTCATGCGGGGATGCAACGTCGTAGCCCGACGGTTCCCCTCCGTCCGCCCACGCTTCCACCCGTCCTGCTCGCGGCCCGGCACCCCGCGACGACCGTGCGCACGCATGCGCGCAACGGGACGTGGACGAGGCTGCGTCCCGGGGTCTACATCCCGACCGATCTGCTCGACACTGCCGCAGCCCGCTTGTCGCCAGGCCCAGCGGCAACGCCGTCACCCGCAGCGCGTGCACGGGCGTTGGCCCTCGCGCGGATCTCCGCACTCGTCGCGCAGGCCGCACACCGTGGCGACGAGGTGACGCTCGTCCGACAGAGCGCGGCGCTCGTCCACGGCTTCGACACGTGGAGGACACCTCCGACCACGCAGATCGCCCGCTCCCACACCTCCGGCCGGGGACTGGGTCCGGACGTCAGCGTCCACACGGCGCCGCTCGCCGCCGACGAGATCGTCACGGTGTCCAGCACCCGAGCGACGGGCATCGTCCCCACCGTCATCGGTGTCGCCAGGTTCGGTTCGGTGGCCGACGGGATCGTCGTGCTCGACCGTGCGCTCCGCGCCGGTGTTCCGCGCGAGGCCCTCGCGGAAGCGGCAGCCCGCTGCGCGCGGAAGCCTGGATCGAGACAGGCACGTGAGCTCGTCTTGCTCGCCGACGACGGCTCCGAGTCGCCATGGGAGTCGTGGACCCGTGTCCACGCGCTCGCGCTCGGGATGCCTCCACCCATGAGCCAGCTGCAGATCGTCGCCGAGGGCAACGTGTTCTACGCCGATCTTGCCTGGCCAGAGTGGCGGGTCGTCGTCGAGTTCGACGGATACATGAAGTACCGCGACCACCCGGGTCTCGACGATACCGAGATCCTCCTCAAGGAGAAGGAACGGGAGGACGCAATCCGTGCCGCAGGATGGGTCGTCGTCCGGGTGACGGCCAAGGCCCTTCGGCACCGCGGCCTCTTCGAGGCACGCCTCCGTCGGGCACTGCCCCCGCACGCAGCGCGGCTCCTCACGCCACGCCCGCACCTGCTCCTCCCCTGAGGGCCTCTCCCGCGATCCCGCACAGCCGGGCGTCCCACGCGCACACGCGGTTCTCAGTTCTGCACGCGAGTTCAAACCCGCGCGCAGAACTGAAAACCGCGTGCAGGCCGCCCGCGCGCTCCGGGGAGGGAGGGAGGGGCCGGGCGTGGGGCAAAAGGTCCCATCATTCCTCCGGAGTCGCTCGGTTGAATTAGCCTGTCAGCCGGCCAGCAGGAGGAGAGCCCCATGACCGTCGTCTCGCCCGTCCGTCCCGCCGTCGGACCCAACGACCCGGGTCGGGTCGTCGTCGTCGGCGCCGGTATGGTCGCCCACCGTGTCGTCGAGCAGATGCTCGCGCGCGGCGAGGCCGCGGCCTGGGAGATCACCGTCCTCGGGGACGAGCCGTACCTCCCCTACGACCGCGTCCACCTCTCGGAGTTCTTCGACGGCCGCGACGCCGACGCCCTCGCGATGGGCCCGTCCGTCTGGGACGACGCGCGCGTCACGCTCCGCACGGGCGACGCGGTCGCGAGCATCGACCGCGACGCCCAGGAGATCCTCACGCGCGCCGGCGTGCGCGTCCCGTACGACAACCTCGTCCTCGCGACCGGCTCGTGGGCATGGACGCCGCGCACGACGGGCATCGAGCTGCCGGGCGTCGTCTCCTACCGGACGCTCGACGACGTCACGGCGCTGCGCGACTGGATCAGCGCCCGCGAGCAGCAGCTCGGCCGGCCGCTGCGCGGTGCGGTCGTCGGCGGCGGCGTCCTCGGCCTCGAGGCGGCGAGCGCCCTGCAGCGCCTCGGCGCGCACGCGACGGTCGTCGAGTTCGCAGACCGTCTCATGTCGGTGCAGCTCGACGAGGGCGGCGGCGAGACGCTGCGCGTCCGCATCGCCGACATGGGCGTCGACGTGCGTCTCGGCACGGGTGCGACGCGTCTCGTCGCGGCGCCCGACGGCGCTGTGGGCCTGCTCGTCCTGTCCGACGGGTCGACGCTCGACGTCGACGTCGTCGTCTTCTCCACGGGCATCCGTCCGCGCGACCGGCTCGCGCGCGAGTCGGGCCTCGCGATCGGCGAGCGTGGCGGCGTCGTCGTCGGCCCGACGTGCCGCACCTCCGACCCGCTCGTGTGGGCCGTCGGCGAGGTCGCGTCGTACGAGGGCGTGTGCGCGGGGCTCGTCGCGCCGGGCAACGCGCAGGCGGACGTCGTCGTCGACCAGCTGCTCGGCGGGACGTCCGAGTACGCGCCGGCGCCCGAGGGCACGAAGCTCAAGGGTGTCCTCCACGACGGCGTGCCCGTCGAGGCCGCGTCGTTCGGCGACGTCAACGCGCTCACGCCCGGCGCGCTCGAGGTGACGTTCGCGGACCCGGTCGCGAAGACGTACAAGAAGCTCGTCGTGTCCGACGACGCGCGCACGCTGCTCGGCGGCGTGTTCGTCGGCGACGCGGCGCTCTACTCGAGCCTGCGGCCGATGCTCGGCCGGAACCTCGGCGCGGACCCGAGCGCGTTCCTCGCCCCCGAGGGTGGCGCGGCGGTCCCGAGCGCGGACCTGCCCGACGACGTCGTCGTCTGCTCGTGCGCGAACGTCACGGCCGGCACGGTCCGCGGCGCGGTCACCGAGCACGGCTGCACGTCCGTCGCTGACGTGAAGAAGTGCACGAAGGCGGGCACGGTGTGCGGCTCGTGCGTGCCGCTGCTCACGAAGCTCGTCAACACCCAGCTCGAGGCGTCGGGCGTCGAGGTGTCGCACGCGATGTGCGAGCACTTCGCGATGACGCGGGCCGAGCTGTTCGCGCTCGTGCGCGCCGAGGGCCTGCGGACGTTCACCGAGGTCGTCGCGGCGCACGGCACGGGTCGCGGCTGCGTCGTGTGCAAGCCCGTGGTCGCCTCGATCCTGTCCTCGCTCGGTGTCGGTCACGTCCTCGACCGGGCGAACGCGCCGCTGCAGGACACGAACGACCACGCGCTCGCGAACATGCAGAAGGACGGCACGTACTCGGTCATCCCCCGGATCCCCGGCGGCGAGATCACGCCCGAGAAGCTTGCGGTCATCGCGGACGTCGCGCGCGAGTACGGCCTCTACACGCGCATCACGGGCGCGCAGCGCATCGGCATGTTCGGCGCGCGCCTCGAGCAGCTGCCGCAGATCTGGAAGCGGCTCGTCGACGCGGGCATGGAGTCGGGCCAGGCGTACGGCAAGTCGCTGCGTGCGGTGAAGTCGTGCGTCGGGCAGTCGTGGTGCCGCTTCGGCGTGCAAGACTCCGTCGGCATGGGCGTGCAGCTCGAGCTGCGGTACCGGGGCCTGCGGGCGCCGCACAAGTTCAAGGTCGGCGTCTCGGGCTGTGCGCGCGAGTGCGCGGAGGCCCGCGGCAAGGACGTCGGCGTCATCGCGACGGAGCGCGGCTGGAACGTGTACGTCGGCGGCAACGGCGGCTTCACGCCGCGGCACGCGGAGCTGCTCGCGGAGGATCTCGACGACGGGATGCTGCTGCGCGTCATCGACAGGTTCCTCGCGTACTACATCCGTTCGGCCGACCGCCTGCAGCGGACGGCGCCGTGGGTGGCGGACTATCCGGGCGGGATCGTCGAGCTGCGCAAGGTGCTCGTCGACGACACGCTCGGGATCTGCGCGGACCTCGAGGCGTCGATCGCCGAGCACGTCGAGGGCTACGAGGACGAGTGGGCGGCGACGCTCGCGGACCCGGCGCGCCTCGCGCGCTTCGCCTCGTTCGTCAACGCGCCCGACACCCCTGACCCGGACCTCGCGTACACGCCCGAGCGCGGGCAGGTGCGCCCTGCGCGCCCGGGCGAGGCCTCGGACCCGAACCCTGTCATCGCGCGGACCATCGCGGTCCGCCCGTCGGACGTCGAGCTGGAGGATGCGCTGTGAGCACGTGGACCCCGGTGTGCGACCTCTCGGCGCTCGACCCCGAGCGCGGCGTGGCGGCTCTCGTCGACGGCGTCCAGGTCGCGTTGTTCCTGCTCGACGACGGGCGTGTGCTCGGCGTCGCGAACCACGATCCCTTCTCGGGGGCGAACGTCGTCTCGCGGGGGATCGTCGGGTCCCGCGGTGAGCGCACGACCGTGACGTCGCCGATGCACAAGCAGGTGTGGGACCTCGTGACGGGTGAGTGCCTCGACGCGGCGGGCAAGGAGCCGGTCGACCTGCCGGCGTTCCCGGTCGAGGTGCGCGACGGGGTCGTGCACGTCGGTTCCTGAGAGACGTCGGGTACGCGTGTCGCAGGGGTGACATGCGTGCCCGGCCCGTCGCTGTGACGGCGCGGGCAGGTGGGGTCGGGACCGGACGCGGGAAGGTGCGCGCGTCGACGAGGACGTGCGCGACCGTGCCGGGCGCGGTGACGCGCCCTTGAGCGCGCGCCCCGCTGTCCGCGGGGCGCCCGTGCATCCCGCGAGGGACGACGCCCTCGGGTGCGTCAGGCGTGCCTGAGCATCCAGTCGGCGTTCGCGTCGCGCCCGCCGTCGGGGTCGGGTGCGGCCTCGACCTCGACGGTCGCCACGACGTCGCGGAGGTCGACGGGCTCGGGTAGGTGCCGGAATCGGGCGGCCGGGTCGGGACCGCCGTCGGACGTCGCGTTGGTCATGCCCCGAGCGTACTGCGCGACGCCCTGACCGGGTCTTGCAGGTTCTTTCAGAATCTGAAACTTCTTGCTAGCGTGGGCCTCGGCACGGCGGCCACCCGGCCGCCTCCACGTCCGCGCCACGCGCGCCGCTCACGAAGGCACCGCACCGATGCGACTCCACACCCTTCCCCACCACGACGGATCCCAGCTCTACAGCCCCGGCGACACGACCGACACGGGAGGCCGCCGCACCGTCCGCGTCCGCGTCCCTGCCGGCTTCGGCCCGGTCGCGAGCATCGTCCTGCGCGTGCTCGTCGACGGCGAGCCCCGGTTCTCGCGCATGACCGCCGAGCCCGCCGAGACCGAGGCGGGCGCCACCTGGTGGTCCGGCGACCTCACCCTCGACAACGCCGTGACGACGTACCGCTTCCTCGTCAACCGCGCCGACGGCACCGCCGTCTGGCTCAACGCCGAGGGCGTCGACGTCATCGAGCCCGTCGACACCCAGGACTTCCGCGTCACGACGTTCACGCGACCGCCGGCCTGGGCGACCGGTCAGGTCCTCTACCAGGTCTTCCCCGACCGCTTCGCGCGCTCCGCGGCCGCGGCGGACCGCGAGGCGCCGTCCTGGGCGCTCGCCGCGGCCTGGGACGACGAGGTCGTCCACACCGGCCCCGACACTCCTCGGCAGTACTTCGGCGGCGACCTCGACGGCATCACCGAGCACCTCGACCACCTCACCGACCTCGGCGTGACGCTGCTCTACCTCACGCCGATCTTCCCCGCCCGCTCCAACCACCGGTACGACGCGTCGACGTTCGACGAGGTCGACCCGCTGCTCGGCGGCGACGCCGCCCTCGTCCGTCTCGTCGAGGCCGCGCACGCGCGCGGCATCCGCGTCATCGGGGACCTCACGACGAACCACACGGGCGACGCCCACGAGTGGTTCCTCGCCGCGCACCACCAGCCGGCCGCCCCCGAGGGCGAGTTCTACTACTGGAAGGACGCCGCGCACGACGACTACGTCGCGTGGGCCGACGTCCCCTCGCTGCCCAAGCTCAACTGGAACTCCGCCGAGCTCCGACGACGCTTCGTCGAGGGTCCGACGAGCGTCGTCGCCCGGTGGCTCCTGCCCCCGTTCAACCTCGACGGCTGGCGCATCGACGTCGCCAACCAGACGGGTCGCCTGGGCTCGGACGACCTCAACCGCGAGGTGCAGCGCACCGTCCGCGCGACGATGGACGCCATCTCCCCCGACACCGTCCTCTACGCGGAGTCGACGAACGACGCGAGCCGCGACTTCGACGGCGACGGCTGGCAGGCACCGATGAGCTATGCCGGCTTCACGCGTCCGCTGTGGCACTGGCTGCGGCGCGGGGAGCCGCGACCCCACCACCACTTCGGCATCCCGTACGAGATCGAGCCGCGCTACACGGCGGCCGAGCTCGTCGCGAGCTACCGGCGGTTCACGGCGGCGTTCCCCTGGCCAGTGCGGCAGCTCGCGATGAACGCGATCAACACGCATGACACCCCTCGGTTCGCGGAGCGCGCGGACGACGAGGCGCAGCTCGTCGCGGCCGGGCTCTCGCTCACCCTGCCCGGGACCCCCGTGCTGTTCGCCGGGGACGAGTTCGGCCTGTCGGGCGTCAACGGTGAGGACGCGAGGGCGCCGCTGCCGTGGGGCTCGGAGCCCCGGCTCGGCCCTGCGTACCGCTCGCTGGCGACGCTGCGCACGGGCTCGGCCGCGCTCCAGGACGGCGCGCTGCGCTGGCTCGACGCGGACGACGACGTCCTCGCGTTCACGCGGGAGACCGCTGAGGAGCGCATCATCGTCGTCGCGGCGCGCGCTGCGTCAACCCTGACGCTGCCGGCGTCGGCGACGGGTCAGATCCTTGCGGCGGTCCTGACGTTCGGCGACGTCACCGTCTCGACGGACGCCGACGGGCTCACCGTGGCGACGCACGGACCTGCCTTCGTCGTCCTGCCGACGGCCTACCCCGGCCCGTCGGCCGGCTGACGGGCGAGGCCCGCGCTCGAGGGAGCAGCACGACCCCGCCGGGAGGACGCGCCGAGGCGCGCCCCCCGGTGGGGTCGTACGCGTAGAGGGGTCAAACGCCCAGCGGGGTCGCACGCCCGCAGGGGTCGCGCACCCCTGGAGCTCGGGGCCAGGCCGCGCCATGCGCGCGGCCCGCGTCAGCGAGGGGCGGGGCCGCTCGACTCGCGGACCACGAGCTCCGGCTGGAAGACGTACTCGGTGCGCTGCGCGTGGACGGAGTTCATCTCACCGACGAAGGCGTCGGCGATGGCGATCGACATCGTCGAGACCGGCTGGCGGACGGTCGTGAGCGGCGGCCAGGAGTGGCGGGCGACGACGGAGTCGTCGAAGCCGACGACAGAGAGGTCCGCGGGGACGGCGAGCCCCTGGCGTCGGGCCTCGGCGAGCACGCCGACGGCGACGAGGTCGCTGCCGCAGACGATGCCCGTGCACCCGGCCTCGAGCAGCGCGCGGCCGGCGTGACCACCGCCGTCGTCGGAGAGCGGTCCGTGGACGACGACGACGTCCGCGTCGTCCCCGAGCGCTTCCACGACGGCCTCCCGGAAGCCCTCGACGCGGCGTCGCGCGGGGACGGACGTCTCCGGGCCCGGTGAGAGCCCGAGCCGCACGTGACCCATCGCGACGAGGTGGCGCACCGCGAGCTGCGTGCCGGTGCGGTCGTCGATCGAGAAGAACGGGGCGTCGATGCCCGCGCGGTACCCGTTGACGAAGCCGAGCGGGAGCCCGAGCTCGCGGAGCTCCTCGTAGCGGGTCGTCGGCGCGGTGGCGTCGGCGTGACGCCCTGATACGAAGAGGATGCCGGCGGCGCCGGCCTCGACGAACATCTCGACGTACTCGTCCTCGTGTAGGCCGCCCTCGGCCTGCGAGCCCACGAGCGGCGTGAAGCCGCGCCGCGCGAAGTTCGGCCCGAGGGCCTGCGCGAAGGCCGGGAAGATCGGGTTGGTGAACTCCGGCAGGACGAGCCCGACCGGCCGTCCGGTGCGTCGACGGAGCCTTGGCGGCCGCTCGTAGCCGAGGACGTCGAGCGCGGTGAGCACGGCCTGCCGCTTGGCGGGGACGACGCCCGGCCGATCGTTGAGGACGCGGCTGACCGTGGCCTCGCTGACCCCGGCGTGCGCAGCAATGTCAGCGAGTGTGGCGCCCATGCCGGGAGTCTAGCGTCGGCGGGACCGGCCGGATCACTTGACCGCGCCCGCGGTGAGCCCGCCGACGATGTATTTCTGCAGGACGAAGAAGAGGGCGACGACGGGCAGGGAGGCGAGCACCGCTCCGGCGGCGA
This sequence comes from Sanguibacter sp. HDW7, assembly GCF_011300875.1. Taxonomy (NCBI): domain Bacteria; kingdom Bacillati; phylum Actinomycetota; class Actinomycetes; order Micrococcales; family Sanguibacteraceae; genus Sanguibacter; species Sanguibacter sp. HDW7. The sequence goes on from NZ_CP049862.1 coordinate 3,008,871, forward strand.
AGATCGACCAGTTGGCTGACGTCTCCTGCGACACGAACTGGAAGAGCCCGACGGCGAGGGTCTGCTTGTGGGGGTCGGTGAGGACGACGCTTGCGACGACGAACTCGCTCGACGTCCCGATGAACGACAGCAGGGCGACCACCGCGAGGATGGGCGCGGACAGCCTGAGGACGATCGTGAAGAAGATCCGCGCGTGGCCGGCGCCGTCGAGCTTGGCGGCCTCGTCGATCGAGGCGGGCACCGTGTTGAAGAACCCGTAGATGAGGTACGTGTTGACGCCCATCGCGCCACCCAGGTAGACGAGGATGAGCCCGGCGTGGGTGTCGAGGCCGATGCCGGGGAAGATGTCGCCGATCGTCGTGAGCAGCAGGAAGATCGCGACGACGCCGAGGAGCTGCGGGAACATCTGCACGAGGAGGATGCTCACGAGCCCGACGCGGCGCCCGCGGAAGCGCATCCGTGAGAACGCGTAGGCCGCGAGCGCGGCGAGCAGGACGGTGCCTGCGGAGGCGACGACGCCGATGTACATCGTGTTGACGAACCAGGCGCCGTACGGCTGCGCGGGGCGGTCGAAGAGGTTGATGTAGTTGGCGAGGTCGACGCGGCTGAACAGGCTGTTCGACCCGACGAGGCTCCCGTTGGGGTTGAGCGACGCGGAGACGACGTAGAGGATCGGGAAGACTGCGACGACGGCGACGAGCGTCGCGGCGGCGTGCTTCGCGACGAGCGCGACGGTCGCGCGATGACGGCGCGGCGCGGGTGCGTGGCTTGTGCTCATCGGTGGGTGTCCTCCAGGGACCGGGTGCGGCGGAAGCTGTAGATCGCGAAGGCGGCGACGAGCGCGAAGATGATGATGGAGAACGCGCTCGCGAGCCCGTAGTCGCGTCCGCTCGTCTCGCCGAAGGCGACCTTGTAGACGAGCGTGATGAGGATGTCGGTGGAGCCGACGTTCATCTCGGTCGTGATGTCCTGCGGCCCGCCCTCGGTGAGCATGTAGATGAGGTTGAAGTTGTTGAAGTTGAAGGCGAACGAGGAGATGAGCAGCGGCGCCATCGTCACCATGAGCAGCGGCATGCGGATGCTCATGAGGCGGCGCCAGGCTCCGGCTCCGTCCATCTCGGCGGCCTCGACGTAGTCGCTCGGGATGGACTGCAGCGCTCCGGTCGCGACGAGGAACATGTACGGGTACCCGAGCCAGAGGTTGACGAGGAGGATCGACACCTTGGCGAGGAGCGGGTCGGTGAGCCACGGGATGTCGGCCCCGCCGAGGAGCGTCTGGTTGATGAACCCGAACTGCGGGTTGAGGAGCCCGGACCACACGAGCGCGGAGAGGAACGGCGGGAAGGCGTACGGGAGGATGACGAGCGCGCGGAACGTCCTGCGCAGCCGCATCCGGGGGTCGTCGAGGAGGAGCGCGAGCAGGACGCCTGCGGCGAAGGTCGAGGCGACGGAGACTCCGGCGAAGACGAAGGTCCACACGATGACGCCGAGGAGCGGGCCGCGGATGGACTTCTCGGTGACGGCGCGCGTGAAGTTGTCGAAGCCGACCTCGATCTTCCAGCCGGGCATGATCTCGGTGCCGTCGGGGTCGGTGAAGGCGCCGACGCCGGTGTCGGCGTAGACGGTGCCGGTCTCACGGTCGGTGAAGGTCCCGGTGCTGGGGTCCCAGTCCATCGTGGCGGCGTAGCGGTAGGCGGTGGACCCGTCCTGGGTGCGCAGGGCGCCGGCCTCGGGGTCGTCGGAGAAGGGGACGCTCGTGGCGGCGATGCGCTGCTGGTCGGCGATCATCGCGGCGAAGTCGAGGGTGCGGTAGCCGTCGAGCGCGACGGGGGTCCTGCCGTCGAGGCGTGCTCCGTCGACGCTCTCGAGGGGGCGGTCGGCCCCGCCGAGGAGGACGGTGCCGTCGGGTGCGGCGACGAGGAAGGAGAGCTCGCCGTCGCGCTCGAGGACGCTCATGGGGTAGCCGGGCGAGTCGGGGACGCGTGTGAGGGACTTGCTGAGGATGACGGCGATGGCGTCGTCCTTCGTGCCGACGTGGCCGTCTCCGTAGTTCGTGAAGGCGATGTAGCCGGAGTAGACGATGACGAAGAGCTGGAAGAGCAGGAGGAAGACTGTGCCGGGCACGAGGTACTTCGCCGGGAGCCAGCCGCGGCGCAGGTAGACCCAGTTGACGAGGGCTGCGGCCACGGCGGCGGTGATCGCCAGGGCGACGTGGTCGGCCGCGAGGAGCGTGAGGACGGCGTAGACGACGAGGGCGTCGAGCACGCCGAGCAGGCCGATCTTGACGAGGGCGGCGCGGGCTGCCCGGCCGGGGGCGATTCGCACCCGTGTGGACGGCAGGGGCGCGTCGCCGGTCGGCGTCCTCGGGGTCGTGGTGGTGGTCATGGGGGGTGCTCCCGTGGTGTGAGCCGGACCCGGGGCGCGACGTGCGCCCCGGGTCCGGGTCGTGTCAGCCGGCGATGTCGTTCTGGATCTTCGTGGCCATGTCGGCCCAGGCGGTGGCGGGGTCGCCGGCCTTGCCGTTGACGAGCGCGGCCTCGGTCGCGCCCCAGTAGTTCCAGACGGCGCCCATGGCGGGGATGCTCGGCATGGGGACGCCGGTGAGTCCGACCTTGCCGAAGGCGGCGACGTCGGGGTCGGAGGCCGAGGCCTTCTCGAACGCGGAGGTGAGCGCCGGGGGTCGGCCGCCCGCCTCGAAGAGTGCGAGCTGCACGTCCTCGGAGCCGAGGTACTTGACGACGAACTCGTTCGCGGCGAGAGCGTTGGTGGACTTGGCGCTGACGAAGAAGCCCTGGACGCCGACGAACGGGGTGACGTCTCCGCCGCCTGCGGACGGGATGGCCTCGATCGCGTAGTCGACGCCCTTGTCCTTGAACGTCGGGAGGTTCCAGGGTCCGGAGATCATGTACGGGGACTTGCCCGCGGCGAACTCGTCGCGGGCGATGTCACCCGTGATGTTCGTGTTGAGGGCGCCCTGCTTGCCCCACTCGACGAGCTTCGCGGCGAACTTCTCGCCGCCCTCGGACCCGATGAGGAGCTGGGAGGGGTCGTAGCTGCCGTCGCTCGCGGTGCCGAAGAGGGGGGCGCCGAACGAGGTCTGCAGGGGGTAGAGGTGGTAGGGGTCGGACTCGGGCCCGGAGGGGACGAGGACGGGGTAGGTGGCGTCGCCCGCGTCGACGATCTTCTTGCCTGCGGCGACGAGCTCGTCCCAGGTGCCGGGGGTGGAGTCGGCGAGGGCGGTGTTGCGCAGGAGGGCGACGTTCTCGAGCGAGACGGGGAGGCCGTAGCTCGTCCCCTCGTAGCTCATGGCGCGCAGGGAGACGTCGGAGAAACCTGCGGCGGCGTCACCGAGCTCGAGCGGCGCGACGACGCCGTTCTGGACGAAGAGGCCGAGCCAGTCGTGGCCGCCGATGATGACGTCGGGGCCCTTGCCGGTGGGGACCTGCTTGACGAAGTCCTCCTTCATGACGTCGCCGTATTCCTTCTGGACGAGCTTGACGGCGATGCCCTTGTCGGCCTCGAAGCGCGCGGCGATGTCCTGGAGCTCGACGGCCCGGTTGGCGTCGACCCACACCGTGAGCGTCGCGGCGGGCCCCGAGGGGGTCGTCGCGCCGGTGGTCGTGGGGTCGTCCGAGGCGGTGCTCTGGGAGCAGCCGGTGAGCACGGTGGCGACGAGGCTCCCGGCGGCGAGCGCGGCGACAGCGATCCTGTTCACCTTCATTGGTGATGCCTTTCTGCGATGGTCTCGGGCCGCGGCTCCCGCGCGGCAGCCCCTGGGGCGTCCGTCGCGTGCGGGGTGCGACGGCGCATCGCGACCAATATGGCAGAGCGTTGCCGTCGCTGCAAGACCTTTCAAGCGAGACCTTGCCGATCGATTGCAACGATGCCGTAACGTTGCGCAGCGTTCAGGGGCGCCCAGCCGACGCAGATCCCACAGGAAGCGCGGAACCGCAACGATCCCGGAGGCTGCGCGCCGGTCTCCACCTCGGAGGCGTGCGCCGCCGCGGGCCGCCCTGCGGCGATGGACGGGACGACGCCTCCTTGCAGGAGTCTGAAACGAGATTCACGTGCTGCGATCACGAACCATGCGGTGCGGACCGCCGCAGTGCCCGGCTCAGAGGCCGAGCTCGAACCACAGCGCCGTCGGATCCTCGCGCTGGGCTCCTGACGGGTACGCGGGCCGGAACCCGAGCGACCGGTAGAGGGTGACCGCTGCGGGCTGCCGGATACCGGTGACGAGCTCGAGCCTGGTCGCCCCACGCTCCCGCGCGGCGGCTGCGAGCGCGGTCATGAGGATGCGCGCGACCCCCCAGCGCCGAGCCTCACGGGCGACGTAGACGCGGACGACGTCGAGCGTCCCGGCCGGCGCGTCGTCGTGCCCGGGCTCGACAGCGTGGGCGCAGCCGACGACGTCGCCGCCCCGGCGGGCGACGAGCGTGATCGCCGCGCGACGGCCGAGCGTCGCGTCGAAGGCGGCCACGCCTCCGCCGTCCTCGATGAGGTCGGCGAGGTGCGGATAGTCGGGCACGATCTCCTCGCGGAGGAAACGCTCGCGCAACGCCACGGCGGCGGGATCGTCCCAGGTCGTCGGGACGACGGTGACAGGCAGCGGCAGCTCCTTGGCGAAGCAGCGGGAGTCGTGCTCGCCCCAGAACTCCCCGTACTGCTCGATCGGCAGGTAGCCCTCGCCGAGGTAGAGCCCGATGGACTCCGGCTGCTGGGTGCCCGTCTCCAGGACGATGCGCCGCACGCCGAGCGCCGCCGCGCGCGCCTCTAGGGCACGCAGGACGAGTCGGGAGAGGCCGCGTCCCCGGTGGCCCGGCGCGACGTAGAGGCGCTTGAGCTCGGCGGTCCCGGGACCGTGGACGATGCCCGACGGGTCGTCCGCGCCGGAGAGGTCGCGGAGCGCGCCGAAGCCGGCCGGCTCTCCGTCGACGCGCAGCAGGACCGCGGCGACGACCGTGGCGGGGTCGACACCGTGCGCGGCCTCGTCGGTCGGGCCGGGGACCTCCCCCGAGTCGTCGGCACCGGGGGCGTCGTCGTCCGAGGGGGTGTCGTCGTCCGAGGGGGTGTCGTCGTGCTGGCCGTAGCGGACGGCGATCTCCGCCTGCTGCTCGGCACGCAACCGCGCGCCGTCGGCGTCGTCCCAAGGGACGTCGTCGAGCGTGAGGGCCGCAGGGAGCACCCCGACGGCCGAGGCGCCGGGGTGCTCGGCGGTCATGCGTGGACGAGCGAGGAGATGACCGAGGTGAAGAACCGCAGGCCGTCCGTGCCGGCCTTGGCGCCACGCTCGGAGTCGGGGCCGAAGCCGGCCTCGACGGCGTGCTCGGGGTGCGGCATGAGGCCGACGACGTTGCCGCGGGCGTTCGTGATGCCGGCGATTCCGCGGCGCGAGCCGTTGGGGTTGTCGCCCTCGTAGCGGAACGCGACGCGCCCCTCGCCCTCGAGCTCGTCGAGCGTGCGCTCGTCGGCGACGTACTGGCCGTCCTGGTTCTTCAGCGGGATCGTGATCTGCTCACCCGCCGTGTACTGGTTGGTCCACGGGGTCGTGGCGTTCTCGACCCTGAGCACCTGCTCGCGGCACACGAAGTGCAGGTGGTTGTTCTTGATCATCGAGCCCGGCAGCAGGTGCGACTCCGTGAGGAGCTGGAAGCCGTTGCAGATGCCGAGGACGGGCAGGCCGCCGTGGGCGGCGTCGACGATCTTGTCCATCATGGGCGCGAAGCGCGCGATGGCGCCGGCGCGCAGGTAGTCGCCGTAGGAGAAACCGCCGGGCAGGACGACGGCGTCGACACCCTGGAGATCGTCGTCCGCGTGCCACAGGGCGACGGCCTCGGCGCCCGCGAGGCGCACGGCACGTGCGGCGTCGCGGTCGTCGAGCGTGCCGGGGAAGGTGACGACGCCGATGCGGGCGCCGGACGCGGCGGCCATCAGCTGGCGTCCGCGACGCGGACGACGTCCTCGATGACGGGGTTCGAGAGCAGCGTCTCCGCCGCCTCCTGCGCGGCGGCGAGGATCTCGGGGGTCACGGGACCCTCGACCTCGAGCTCGAAGCGCTTGCCCTGGCGGACGCTCGTGAACTGGGTGAAGCCGAGGCGGGGCAGCGCCCCGACGACGGCCTTGCCCTGCGGGTCGAGGATCTCGGGCTTGGGCATGACATCGACGACAACGCGTCCCACGGGGTGCTCCTGAGGATCTCGCGGACGGTGCGTCCGACGGTCGGGAGGGTTTCGCGGCCACTCTACCGTCCCTCCCCGGGACGCCGGGAGCGCGCTCCGGGGCATGAGACGACCCCCGACCCGGAGCGAGGGACATGTCCGACCCTGGGCGGAGAGACCCTCGGTGAGATCGTCGCCTGGGACGATGCGCGGCGACCTCGCGGCACGATGGGATGGTGCACTGACGGACAGATCAGGTCCGACGAGGAGAACCGCGCATGCTTCACCATCACCGCCCCGCGCCCGCCGACGGCGTCGCGCGCTGGACCGGCCGCATCGTCCAGGCGTACGCCGTGTGGCTCGTCGTGGCCACGCTGCTGGTGCCGCTGCACCTGCCCGTGGTCCGCACGATCGCGCGCTTGCTCTCGGTGACGAACGTGCCGACGTTCCCGAGCGTCTTCTCGGCGGTCCTCGTCGCCGTCGTCGCCTCGGGTCTCGTCCGCGGGCAGCGCGCGGCCCTGTGGTTCGTCGTGTGGGTGTGGCAGGTGCCGAAGATCCTCGAGCTCGCGGTCGTCCTCGTGCTCCTCGGGCTGCAGCGGTTCCGCCCGTCGCTGTTCGAGTCGGTCGAGGACACCTGGTCGGTCCCGACGTGGCACTTCGTGCCGGGCGTCGTCGGGATCGGCATCGTCGTCATGCTCGTCGCGTCCCGCAACGCGTTCCCGGCACGGCTCACGCCCGGAGCATGGTGGCAGGCACTCGTCGTCCTCGTCGGCGGCGTCGCGACGTCCGCGCTCCTCACGTTCCTCACGCTCACGACGGTCGTCTGGCACGGGCACGGTGTCGGGTCCGCCGTCGTCTGGTCGTTGCGCGTCGCGACGGGCCGCTCCCCCGGCCCGCACCTGCACGGTCCTGCGTGGCTCGCGCTCGCGTCGGGCGCGCTGTCCGCAGCGTTCCTCGTCCTTGCGATCATCGTCTTCATGCGCGCGGCGCCGCACGACGGGGCGCGCGTCGCGGACGACGAGCTCGCGGTCCGCCGGATGCTCGCGCGCGACCGCCGCGGCGACTCGCTCGGGTACTTCGCGACGCGCGACGACCGGGCGGTCGTGCTCTCGGCCGACGGCCGCGCCGCGGTGTCCTACAACGTCGTCGCGGGCGTCGCCCTCGCGGCCGGCGACCCGCTCGGCACCAAGGACGCGTGGCCGGACGCGATCAGGCTCTGGCAGGCGCACGCCCGCACCTACGGGTGGGTGCCCGCGGTCCTCGCGGCGAGCGAGGCGGGCGCCGCGGCGTACGCGCGGGCGGGGCTGCGGGCGCTCGTCATGGGCGACGAGGCTGTCATCGGGACCCGGGCCTTCTCGCTCGGCGACCCGGACTCGGGGCGGCTGCGCCGCACGGTCGAGCACGCGCGGCGCGCCGGCCTCCACGTGCTCGTGCGCCGCCAGGACGACGTTCCTGCCGACGAGCTCGCACAGCTGACGACCGCGGCCGACACATGGCGGCACGGGGAGGTCGAGCGTGGGTTCTCCATGGCGCTCGGCCGCCTCGGCGACGCGCGTGACGGGCGCGCCGTCGTCGTCACGGCGCACGCGCCGACGGGCGAGGTCGTCGGCCTGCTGACGTTCGTCCCGTGGGGACGCCGCGGGCTGTCGCTCGACGTCATGCGGCGTTCGCCCGACGCCGCGGCGGGCGTCACCGAGCTCATGGTGACGACGCTCGTCGAGCGGTCGTCGGCCCTCGGCGTCGACGAGGTGTCGCTGAACTTCGCGATGTTCCGCGAGACGTTCGAGCACGGCGCGCGCATCGGTGCGACCTTGCCGCAGCGCGTAGCCCGGCGCGTCCTGCTCGTCGCGTCGCGCTGGTGGCAGCTCGACTCGCTCTACCGCGCGAACGAGAAGTATCGGCCCGCGTGGAGCCCGCGCCTGCTCTGCTACGACAACCCGGCGCAGCTCACGCAGGTGCTCCTCGCGGCGGGCCTCGCCGAGGGCTTCGTGCCGGGCCTGCCCTCGTGCTTCTGCCTCCCGTCGCGGTCGTGCCACCGGCAGGGGTTTGTCGCGACGCCCGCGCACGTCGACGCGGTGCGTGCGCTCGAGGCCGAGGTGCTCGAGCCGCGCGTCGTCGCGCCGCAGCTCTCCGAGCAGCAGCGGGTCCGCCACGCGAAGCTCGAGGTGCTGAGGGGAGCGGGCATGGAGCCGTACCCCGCGGCGGTGCCCCGCACGGTCGCCGTCGCCGACGTCGCCCTGCTCATGGGTGCGACGACCGCCGGAGTGCGCGGCCCCGCCGAGGCCGCCGTCGGCACGTTGCCGGACACACTCGCCGTGAGCGTCGTCGGACGCGTCGTGCGCGTGCGCGACCACGGCGGGGTCATCTTCGCCGACGTGCGCGAGGAGGGTCGCGAGGTCCAGGTCATGCTCACGGCCGACAGGCCGGACGCCCGTGCGCAGGTGTGGCGCCAGGCGGTCGATCTCGCGGACGTCGTCTCGGTGACGGGCGACGTCGTGCGGACCGCACGCGGCACGGTGACGGTCCATGCGCGGTCGTGGACGATGGCCGCGAAGTCGCTCGTGCCACCGCCGCGCAAGCACGGTGCGGGAGGAGTGTCGGCGCGGTCGCGTCACGTCGAGATCGCGCTCGACGAGCGTGCCCTGCACCGGGTGACGGCCCGCGCCGCGGCCGTGCGGGCGCTGCGCGAGACGCTCGCCGCACGCGGCTACCTCGAGGTCGAGACGCCGGTCCTGCAGCGCGTGCACGGCGGCGCGAACGCGCGCCCGTTCACGACGCACATCAACGCGTACGACCTCGACCTCACGCTGCGGATCGCGCCCGAGCTGTTCCTCAAGCGCCTGTGCGTGGGCGGGGTGCCGCGCGTCTTCGAGATCGCCCGGAACTTCCGCAACGAGGGCGTCGACGGCACGCACAACCCTGAGTTCACGGCGCTCGAGGCGTACGAGGCGCACGGCGACTACACGACGATGCGCACGCTCGCGCAGGACCTCGTCGTCGCGGCGGCGGTCGCGGTCCACGGGGAGCCCGTCGTGCCGTTGCCGGACGGCGGCACGCTGCGCGTCGACGGCCCGTGGCCGGTCGTCACTGTCCACGAGGCCGTCTCACGGGCGACGGGCACCCACGTCGACGCGGGCACGGACGTCACGGTGCTCGCGGAGCTGTGCGCGCGTCACGGCATCGAGCACTCGCGGCGCGCGACGGCGGGCGAGCTCGTCACGGAGCTCTACGAGGAGCTCGTCGAGGGGTCGACGGTCGCGCCGACGTTCTACACGGACTTCCCCGTCGAGACGTCGCCGCTCACGCGGCAGCACCGCGACGACCCGCGGCTCGCGGAGCGCTGGGACCTCGTCGCGTTCGGGACCGAGCTCGGCACGGCGTACACGGAGCTCACGGACCCGGTCGTGCAGCGCGAGCGCCTCACCGCGCAGTCGCTCGCCGCGGCGGCGGGCGACCCGGAGGCGATGGAGGTCGACGACGAGTTCCTCGACGCCCTCGGGTTCGGCATGGTCCCGACGGGTGGGATCGGCCTCGGTGTGGACCGGCTCGTCATGCTCGTCCTCGGGGCGCCGATCCGCGACGTGCTGACCTTTCCGTTCACGCGCCCGGACCCGCGGCTGCGGCGCGCGTCGGTCGACGCCTGACGCTCGACGCCTGACGGGTGCGCGGGCGTCAGCGGTCCGCGAGCGCGATGCGCGCGACGGTCCGCGGGTGGACGAGCGGGAAGAGGTGCCCTGCGTCCGCCACGGCGAGCCGGTGCGAGCCGACCCGGGACGCGAGCTCGCCCTGCGAGCGCAGGAACGCTCGGCCCGCGTGCCGCAGGCCGACGACGTGGACGGGCCGCGCGGTCGCGGGGACGGTCGCGCCGGCGTCGAGCATGCGACGCACGCGCGGCACCTGGGCCCAGCTCGCGCTCCACTCGGAGGCGAGGAACCGCCACGCCTCGGGGGTGCCGAGCCGGCGGCGGGCCTCGTCGCCGTCGAGCGTGTCTCTGGTGACGCCGCCGCCGCGCAGCGTGAGGCTGCGCAGGCGCGGGCCGCTGCCTGCAGCGACGCGCGCGCCCAGCTCGACGAGCCTCTCGGCGACGCGGGCACCCGCGCGGCCGGGGTGCAGGAGCGTGGGGTCGGCGTCGTAGGGCGACGTCGGGTCGAGCAGGACGAGCCGGTCGACCTCGCCCGGGTGCCGCAGCGCCCACTCGAGCGCGGCGAGGCCGCCGACCGAGTGCCCGACGAGCCGGACGGGGCCGTTCGCTCCGACGGCGTCGCGCACGTCGTCGACCGGGCCGGTCACGGGGACGCGCCACGAGTCGACGACGTGCACGGGTGTGCCGTCCGCGCCGAGTGCCGCGGCGAGCGGCGCGTAGTCGCTCGGCGCGAGCGCGAGGCCGGGCAGGACGACCCAGGTCATGGGCGCTCGTCACGTGGCTGCGCGCGCGGGGGTTCGGGCTCGAGGAGATGCCGGCCGGAGGTCGCGACGAGCATCGCGACGCACAGCAGCTGGAGCCGCTGGACGAGCCCCCACGGCTCGCCGCCGAGGAGGCCGACGGCGGCGACGACGCCGCTCGTGCCGAGGAGGACGGCCGCGGGCACGAGCACGGGCCAGGCCGCCGGGGCACGCCACGTGCGCCCGCGTCCGACGAGGACGACGACGGCGAGCGCGAAGGCCGCGAAGCCCGCGACCGTGCTCGTCACGCCGTGGATCGTGTGCATGAACGACACGTCGCCGGCTTCTTCGAGCGCGATGCACGCGGGCCGGGAGATGCCGCAGTCGAGGCGCGCGACGTCGTCGCCGACGGTCGCCACCGCGAGCACGAGCAGGCTCCCAGCGACGGCCCACCCGAACCAGTGCGCCGGCAGGCCGTGCGCGGCGACGAGCACGACGAGCGCGGCGAGGACGAGCGCCGCCCCCGTGCCGTCGATGACGCGCACGAGGAAGCCGTGCGGCTGGTCGGCCGCCATGAGCTCGGAGACGTACGTCGAGCGGACGTCGAGCGGGAAGCCGACGAGGGCCTCGGGCAGGAGCCCCGACATGAGGAGGCCCGCGAGCACGAGGAACGTCCGGACCGTCAGCGCGGCGGCGCGACCGACGCGGGTCGTGGGAACCGCGGGGGTCAGGACGTCGGGCACGCTCACCCGTCCACGCTAACCCCGCCGCGGCCGTGCGGACCCGGGCAACCGCCCGTCGGTCATCCAGGACGTGCGGCGGCCGTGCGCGCTCGTACCCGTCCGGGTCTCGCCGAGCCCCGGGGTGCAGGGGCAGGCTGCGGTCGAGGTGGAGGGTGACTCTGGAGGACGCACAGTGAGCCGTCCCGTCTCACACCACCCGGTGGTGCCGCCCCAGCGGCACGACGAGCGGCGTGCCCGTCACCGGGTCCGGCACGACGCGGCTGCGCAGCCCGAACACCTCCTCGACGATCGCCTCCGTCACGACGTCGGTCGGCGCACCCTCCGCGACGATCCGCCCGTCCTTCATCGCGACGAGGTGGTGCGCATAGCGGGCCGCGAGGTTGAGGTCGTGCAGCACCATGACGACGGTCCGGCCGAGGTCGCGGTTGAGGTCGGCGAGGAGGTCGAGGACGTCGACCTGGTGGGCGACGTCGAGGAACGTCGTCGGCTCGTCGAGCAGCAGCAGGGGCGTGCGCTGCGCGAGCGTCATCGCGATCCACACGCGCTGCCGCTGCCCTCCCGAGAGCTCGTCGACCGACCGCCCGGCCAGGTCGAGGACGCCCGTGAGAGCGAGAGCATCCGCGACCGCGGCGTCGTCGTCGGGTGTCCACCGGCGCAGCCAGCCCTGGTGCGGGTAGCGTCCCCGCCCCACGAGGTCGGCGACCGTGATCCCCTCGGGCGCGATCGGCGTCTGGGGCAGCAGGCCGAGCACGCGTGCGACGTCCTTCGTCGGACGGCTCGCGATGTCCGCACCGTCGAGCAGCACCGCCCCCGAGCGCGGCGCGAGCAGGCGCGCGAGCCCGCGCAGGAGCGTCGACTTGCCGCACGCGTTCGCGCCGACGACGACTGTGACCTTCCCCGGCGGGACCGTCACGGTGAGGTCGTCGACGACGAGCCGTTCCCCGTAGCCGAGGCTCAGCCCCGCAGCCGCGAGCGTGTGCTCAGCGTGGTTCATCTATCCACCTTCCCCGGAGCGGTTCGCCCGCGCCAGGAGCCACAGCAGGACGGGCGCGCCGAGCACACCCGTGACGACACCGACGGGCAGAGCCGTCGGCAGGAGCGAGGTCGCGACGAGGTCCGCCGCGAGGACGAGGCACGCACCCGTGAGCGCGGACGCGCCGAGGGAGACGCCTCCGCCCGTGAGGCGTCGGGTCAGCGGGCCCGAGAGGAACGCGACGAACGCGACGGGCCCGGCCGCGGCCGTCGCGACCGCAGCGAGCGCGACGGCGACGACGAGGAGCCCGGCCTTCGCGGGCTCGACGCGCGCACCGAGGCCGGCCGCCGCGTCGTCGCCGAGCTCGAGCGCACGCAGCCGCAGCGTCGCGAACGCGGCGAGCGGCAGCAGCACCGCGAGCGCGACCCACAGCACGGGCACCTGGTCCCACGACGCACGCGACAGCGAGCCCGTGATCCACACGAGCGCGCGCGACGCCTCCGTGACCTCCGCGCGCGTGAGCCCCCACGCGGTCACCGCGTTGAGAACCGCCGCGACGCCAACACCGACGAGCACGAAGCGATAGCCCGAGATCGTGCCGCGCCGCGCGAGCACGTAGATGACAGCCGCCGTCACGAGCGCACCCACGAACGCGACCGGTGCGACCGCGACCGCGCCGAGCCCACCGACCGTCATGCCGAGGACCGCCGCCGCGCTCGCGCCCGCCGTGATGCCGATGACGTCGGGACTCGCGAGCGGGTTGCGCACGAGCGTCTGGATGATCGTGCCCGACGCGCCGAACGCCGCGCCCACGCCGAGCGCGACGAGCAGCCGCGGGAGGCGCTGCTCCATGACGATGAACGTCGCGCCAGGGATCTGCTCCCCGCCGAGGATCCGCACGACGTCGACGAGCGCGACCCGGAACGGGCCGAGCGTCAACGTGACGACGACGAGCGCGACCACCAGGACGACGAGCACGGCCGCGACCGTCGAACGACGGCGTCGGCCGCGCGTGCGGACCGCGCGGACGCGGTCCACGGCGGCGCCGGGCGCCGGGCGCTCGGAGGCGCGGCGAGCGTCGGGCGCAGGCCCCGCGTCACGCGCGGCGGCGGCCGCGCTCACAGCTCCGCCAACCGGCGACGACGCACGAGCACGACGAACACGGGCGCCCCGACGACCGCGGTGACGAGCCCGACCTCGAGCTGCCCCGGCGTCGCGACGACCCGCCCGAGGACGTCGGACACGACGAGCAGCGCCGCCCCCAGGAGCGCCGAGTACGGCAGCAGCCACCGGTGGTCCGGCCCCGTGATCGCACGACCCACGTGCGGCACGACGAGCCCGACGAACGCGATGGGCCCAGCGAGCGCCGTCGCCGCCCCGCACAGCAGGACGACGGCCACGCCGACGACCGCGCGCGCCCGCCCGACGTGCTGACCGAGCCCGCGCGCGACGTCCTCGCCGAGCGCGGCCGCGTCGAGCATCCGCCCCGAGGCGAGCGCCAGCACCGCCCCCACGACGAGGAACGGCGCGAGCTGGGCCACCTGCCCGAGGTCGCGTCCACCGACCGACCCGACCTGCCAGAAGCGGAACGTGTCGAGCGCGTCCGTGCGCGTCACGAGCACCGCCGTGACGAGGCTCGTGAGCGCGGCCGTCACGCATGCCCCCGCGAGCGCAAGCTTGACGGGCGTCGCACCCTCACGTCCAGCGGACGCGACGACGTGCACGACGACGGCCGCGGCCGCCGCCCCCGCGAACGCGAACCACACGTAGCCGCGCGGGTCGCTCACGCCCGCGACAAAGATCCCGAGGACGACGGCCGCGCTCGCACCCGCGTTGATCCCGAGGATCCCGGGGTCGCCGAGCGGGTTGCGCGTGAGTCCCTGCATGAGCGTCCCGGCCAGGCCGAGGGCCGCGCCGACGACGAGCGCGACGACGGTCCGCGGCACGCGCGAGCGCACCGCGGCGTGATCGAAGTTCTCCGGGTCGAAGGACGTGAGCGCCGCCCACGCGTCGGCAGGCGAGACCTGCCGCGCGCCCACACCGACGGACACGACGACCAACACCCCGAGGAGCACGCACCCGACGAGCAGGCCCGCGGCGAGCGCGGGCGCACGGCGCAGCGGCCGCACCAGGGGTGCGGCCGCTGCGGGCGTGGTCGTCGTCATCGAGGTCCGGTCAGCCGAGCTTGCTGACGGCCTCGACGAGCTTCGGCACGTACGCGTCGATCGCCCACGGGACCGACAGCGGCGAGGGTGCCGACGTCGAGAGGTTGAACGTCGGGTCGTCGAGCGCGACGAACGACCCACGCTGGATCGCGGGGATCTTGCCGAGCAGCGGGTCCTTCTTCACGGCCTCGAGGTGCGCGGCGTCGTCGACGTACGCAAGCACGACGTCCGCGTCGATCTGGTCGACGAGCTCGGCCGAGAGCGTCCCGAAGAACCCCTCGGTCTCCTTCGACAGCTCGGCGATCTTCGGCGCGTCGACCATGCCGAGCGCCTTGAGGAACTGCACGCGCGAGTCGGTCGACGTGTAGAAGTACACGCTCGACGGGTCGGACGACGTGAACGACAGGTACGCGAAGCTCTTGCCCTCGATTTGCGGGTTTGCGGCGACGGCGTCGGCGATCTTCTTCTCGATCTGCGCCTTGACCTCACCGGCCTTCGCGTCGAGGCCGAGCGCCTTGCCCGTCGTCGCGAGCTGGTCCTGCCACGACGTGCCCCAGGGCGTGCCCGGGTAGGCGACCGTCGGCGCGATCTTCGTGAGCTTGTCGTGGTCGGCCTTCTCGAAGCCGCCGTACACCCCGAGGACGAGGTCCGGCGCGGCCTTCGCGAGGCCGTCGTAGTCGAAGCCGTCGGCCTCGTCGAGCAGCGCGGGCGTCTGCGCGCCGAGGCCCGTGAGCGCGTCCTTCACCCACGGCAGGAGACCGTCGGAGTCGCCGCCGTAGCTCGCGAAAGGCATGGCGACGGGTACGACGCCGAGAGCGAGCGCCGCGTCCTGGTTGGCCCACGAGATCGCGGCGACGCGCTGCGGCTGGGCCTTGATCGTCGTCTCGCCGAAGACGTGCTGGACCGTCACGGGGAAGGCCGCGGCGTCCGCGGACGTCGGCGCCGCGGGTGTCGTCGTCGTCGTGCCGCCGGGGGCGTCGGTCGTGCACGCGGTGAGAGCGGTCGCCGCGAGGAGGCCGGTCACGGCGGCCACGAGGGCGCGGCGGGAACGGATGCGTGAGTTCGTCACGAGGGTGATGCCTTTCGTCGAGTGGGGAGGCGCGTCGTGTGCGCCGGCGCGGCGTACGCGTCTCGCGAGCGCCGCGCGGGTCGAGCGGGTCATGCAGGCTGCGGGCGTCGTGCGCCTCAGCACTCGGCGCGACCGAGGCGCCAGTAGCCCATGAAGGCCACCCAGCGGCGGTCGATGCCGAGGTCCTGGACGAGGTGGCGGCGCAGGTCGCGCACGGTGGCGGCCTCCCCCGCGATCCAGGCGTAGCACCCGTCGGCGGCCCCTGAGGGCTCGACGGGGTGGTCGGTCGCGGCGTCCACGCCGGTCGCGGCCGCGGCCGTGAGGGCGCGGACGGCCGGCGTGTCCCAGAGGACGGTCGTGTCGATGTCGACGTCCTCGACGACGTCGGGCAGGCGGTCGTGGCCGAGGCCGCACGAGCGACCCGCGGCGCACACACTGCACCCGTCGGCGCGGGCGGCCATCGCGCGTCGGACGGCGGCGTCGAGGCGCGCGCCGTGCGGCAGCGGGGCACCGTCGTGCGGTGCGACGGTCGTGCCGCCGGGGAGATGGACGACGCCGGCCCGGGGTTCGGCGCCAGGTGTCACGGTGGTCGACGCGTCCGCGCCGAGCGTCGTCGTCGGCAGACCGGGCACGCGGGGCAACCACGTGAGGCGCACGCCCACGGGCAGCGTGACGTCGAGCGCGTCGTCGGGCAGGGGGATCTCGACGAACGCCTCAGCGTCCGTGCCGGGCGCGAGCTGCTCGCAGATCGCGACGATCGCGGGCGCGGCAGTCTCGTCGCCCGCGAGGACGACGCGGCGGGTGCCCGCGGGCGGTGCCCACTCGAGGCCGACGGGGTCACCGTCCCAGTCGGCGTCCGGCCCGGAGAGGACGGCGGTCGTGCCGGGCGTGAGGTCGGCTGCCCACCGGGAGGCGGGGCCGGCCGTGGGGCCGGTGCCGTGGAGAACCATGTCGATGTCGAGCTCGGTCGTGGCACCCTCGCCGCGGATCGCGCGGACCGTGTACGTGCGGATGGGGCTACGGTGCTCGACGGGCGTCGCACGCCAGCGGGCGTACCAGTCGTCGCCGTCGAAGTCTGCGGTGCGGGCCGGGGTGCCGTCGGGTGCGGGCAGCGCGAGCTTGAGGCGCTGGTCGAGCCCGGCGCGGCCGAGGCGCGCAAGCTCCGCGCCCATGAACGTCACGCGGACGAAGGACGGCGAGAGCCGCTCGACGTTCGCGACGACGACGGGGAACGCGCGGTAGGCGGACGCGCTCGAGGCACGCCGCCGCCGGGCAACCATGGGGGAAGGCACACCTAACTATGGCACGCCTTACCTAACCAGCAAACCCCCAGCACCCACGTTCCCGTTCCGCGAGATAGTCACCTGAGCGCGACCTAGTCGCTCTGCCGCACTAGGTCGCGGCGCCGGGACTAGGTCGCGCGGCATGGGCCGCAACGCTGGCCCTGCCGCGTGTCAGCGGAGCGGGGTGCGGGGGCGGCGGGCGAGCAGGTCCGGGACCGGCTCGCCCGGGAAGAACGTGCGCCACGCCGAGCGACTCACGCGACGCCCCCAGGCCGGGACCAGGCACGGCCCGAGGAGCGCCAAGGGAAGCACGATCCCCGCCACGAAGTTGAACGGCATCCCGCCATCCAGCCCCGCGTACAGGTTGAGGAGGACGAGCGGCACGAAGAAGGCCAGCTGCCACGGCAGCCGCAGCCACGGACTGAGCGCGAGGTCGACGAGCCACGCGCGGTGCGCGACCCGGTCCCGCTCCGCGAGGCGGATCCCGAACCCGGCCCACATCCGCAGGGTCCACGGCGGCCGCTCGCGGCGGCGTAGCGCCCAGCCGCCGTGCACGAGCGCGAGGCCCTCGCGCAGGCCGAGCCGTCGCCGTCCGGGCTCGGCGAGCTCGAGTGCGGTCGCAACGAGATCGTCGCCGAAGGTCACGCGCCAGCGGCGCGGGTAGGAGTTCATCCACCACCGCACGGAGCGCTCGTAGCGAGAGCGGCCCGACGACGACGGCGACCCGCCCCATCCAGAGCCAGCACCCGACGCGCCCGCAGGCATACCTCCGTCGAGGCTCGCGCCCGCCCCATCCACGGGCCCAGGTCCCGTCGCCCCGGTCATGCGACACCGCCCACGGCGCCGTCGGCCCCGAACGCACCGAGCGCCCGACGCCCACGCGCAGCGAGCTCGGCGAGCCGGAGGGTTTCCGTCCGAGCGACGCGGAGGCCGTCGTCGGTGAGCCGGTAGTAGCGCCGGGCACGGCCGTCGGCGACCTCCTCGCCGTCGTCGGCGATGAGATCGGCGCCGAGGAGCCGCTCGAGGTTGCCGTAGAGCGTGCCGGCGCCGAGACGGACGTCGCCGTCGGAGAGCTCGCGCACGCGGGCGGCAAGGCCGTAGCCGTGCTGCCGCCCGTCAGCGAGCGCGAGCAGCAGCAGGTAGGCCTGCGAGGTCATCCGAAACGGGGTCACGGTAGATATATATCGCCCAGCGACCCATCCACACAACCCCAACCGGACAATGCTCGAGAACTCCGGCTCCCCGCGCTGGCCCCCGACGCACGCCGACCTAGTCCCGCCGACGCGACCTAGAACCCGAGGGGTTCTAGGTCGCGTCGGCGGGACTAGGTCACGGTGGAAGGACTAGGCGACGAGCTCAGCGGGCATCGTCCGTCAGCAGGCGTCGCCCGTCGACGCATCGTGTGTCAGCGCTCGAGCGGGGCGCCCGTGAGGCGCGTGTACGCCTCCTCGTAGCGTTCGCGCGTCGCCTCGACGACCTCGGACGGGAGCGCCGGCGGCTCCTCGCCGGACGCGCGGTCCCAGCCCGACGCCGCCGACACGAGCCAGTCGCGCACGTGCTGCTTGTCGAAGCTCGGCTGCGCGCGCCCCGGCTGCCACTCGTCCGCGGGCCAGAAGCGCGAGGAGTCGGGCGTGAGCACCTCGTCGCCGAGCACGATCGCGCCCGTCACCGGGTCGATGCCGAACTCGAGCTTCGTGTCCGCGAGGATGATGCCGCGCTCGCGCGCGAGCTCGGCCGCACGCGAGTAGACCTCGAGCGTCAGCGCGCGCAGCCGCGCCGCGTTGTCGACACCGATCTTCGAGACGACGACGTCGAACGACACGTTCTCGTCGTGCTCGCCGACCTCGGCCTTCGTCGCGGGCGTGAAGATCGGCTCGGGCAGGCGTGAGCCGTCCTCGAGCCCGTCGGGCAGCGGCACGCCGCACACCGTGCGCGAGGCCCGGTACTCGAGGAGCCCGGAGCCCGTGAGGTAGCCGCGTGCGACGCACTCGACGGGGAACATCTCGAGGCGGCGGCAGATCATCGCGCGCCCCGCGACCTCGGCGGGCACGAGACCGCCGCCCGCGACGGACGAGACCTCGGTCGAGACGACGTGGTTGTCGACGACGTCCGCGAGCTGCGCGAACCACCACAGGCTCAGCTGCGTGAGGACCTCGCCCTTGCCGGGGATCTCGCTCGCGAGCACGAAGTCGTAGGCGGAGATGCGGTCGGAGGCGACGACGAGCACGACGTCGCCGAGCGCGTGCTCGCCGACGGGCTCGTAGAGGTCACGGACCTTGCCCGAGTACACGTGGCGCCAGCCCGGCAGGTCGCGTGCGGTGCCGCCGCCCGGCACGCTCGGCGCTGCGGTGCCCGGCACGGTGATCGGCTCGCCGAGGCCTGCGGCGCGGGCCGCGATGTCGCTGCGGTGGTGCGAGCCGGGCAGGGTGATGCGGCCGACGCCCGCGTACGCGGCGTCGCGTGCGGCGACGAGGTCGCTGCCGACGCCGACGACCGACAGGACGCGCCCGCCCGACGCGACGAGCGCGCCGTCGACGATGGAAGTGCCGGCGTGGAGCACGTGCACCCCGTCCACAGCCTCCGCGTCGGCGATGCCGTCCACAGGGTCGCCCGCGCGGGCGTCCGCCGGGTACCCGTGCGCCGCGACGACGACCGTGACGGCCGCGTCGTCGGACCACTCGAGCTCACCGAGCTCCGCGAGCGTGCCCGTCGCGGACGCGAGGAGCACGCGGGACAGCGGCGTCCGCAGCCGCGCGAGGACCACCTGGGTCTCGGGGTCGCCGAAGCGCGCGTTGAACTCGACGACGCGCGTGCCCTTCGACGTCAGGGCGAGACCGACGTAGAGGATGCCCGCGAACGGCGTGCCGCGGCGCGCCATCTCGTCGACGGTCGGCTGGGCGACGTCCCGCACGACCTCGTCGACGAGGCCCGCAGGCGCCCACGGCAGCGGCGAGTACGCGCCCATGCCGCCCGTGTTCGGCCCCGCGTCGTCGTCGTGCGCACGCTTGAAGTCCTGGGCCGGCTGCAGCGGCACCACCGTCGTCCCGTCGGACACGCAGAACAGCGAGACCTCGGGGCCGTCGAGGTACTCCTCGAGGACGACGCGACCCTCGGTGCCGCGCGCCTCGAGGCACGCCGCACCGTGCGCGAGCGCCTCGGCACGGTCGGTCGTCACGACGACGCCCTTGCCCGCCGCGAGCCCGTCGTCCTTGACGACGTACGGCGCGCCGAGCTCGTCGAGCCCGGCCTCGAGCTCGGCGAGCGTCGTGCACACGACCGGGCGCGCGGTCGGCACGCCGGCCGCCGCCATGACCTCCTTCGCGAAGGCCTTCGAGCCCTCGAGCTGTGCCGCGGCCGCGTCCGGCCCGAAGACCGGGAAGCCCGCAGCCCGCAGGACGTCGCCGACGCCCGCGACGAGCGGCGCCTCCGGCCCGACGACGACGAGCTCGGCACCGAGCGTCCGTGCGAGCGCCACGACGGCCTCACCGTCGGTCGCCGCGACCGCGTGCAGCGTCGCGAGCCCGGCGATGCCCGGGTTGCCCGGCGCGGCGTGCAGCTCGTGCGCGCCCTCCGACGCGAGGGAGTGGACGATGGCGTGCTCGCGGGCACCTGTTCCCAGGACGAGGATCTTCACGCGGGAATCCTACGGGCGTCGCGGCGCCCGCGCCGAGGCCGTCCATCCCCTGCCAGCACGCCATCTTCACGATCTCTCACCCGATCCACCGGCCGTTCCACGCCACCGCTGCCGCCGTGACCACTAGATTCGTCGGGTGCCCGCCTCTACGCGCCTCGTCCGCCACGCCCGCCTCCGCCGCGACCACCGCGCCCTGCGGGCGACCGGTCTCACCCTTGCGGGCGTCCTCGCCTTCGGCGGGACCGCCGCGGCGATGGTCAACCATGACCTGCAGAGGTCGCTCAACGTCCAGGACATCGACGGCCTGCTCGGCACCGACCGTCCGACGATCGTCGAGGACCCGAGCGACCCGTACGCGGGCAAGCAGCTCAACATCCTCGTCATGGGCACGGACATGCGCGACGCGGAGAACGAGGCGATCGCCGGCAAGGCCGACACGATGGCGTCGGACACGACGATGGTCGTGCACATCTCGGGCGACCGGAAGCACGTCGAGGTCGTCTCGATCCCCCGCGACTCCATGGTCGCCCTGCCCGCGTGCACGACGGGCGACGGCGGCACGTCGTACGCGAGCGACTACGCGATGTTCAACTCGGCGTTCGCGATCGGCGCCGGCAGCACCCAGAACCTCGAGACCGCCGCGGCCTGCACCGTCAAGGCTGTCGAGCAGCTCACGGGCGTCCGCATCACGAGCCACATCGTTCTGAAGATGACGGGCGTCGTCGACGTCGTCGACGCGCTCGGCGGCGTCGAGGTCGACCTGCCGGAGCCCGTCGTCGGGTTCAAGAAGTGGTCGAACATCAACCTGCCCGCGGGCAAGCAGACTCTCGACGGCCGGACGTCGATCGAGTTCCTCCGCGTCCGCAAGGGCACGGGCATGGGCCTCAACCAGGGGTCGGACCTCACCCGCATCACGCGCCAGCAGTTCTTCCTCGACGCGATGGTCAAGCAGGTCCTCTCGCAGAACCTCGTCACCGACTCCCCCAAGCTCTACGGCGTCGTGAAGTCGGTGCTCGCGGCCATCAGCACGAGCCCGGACCTCGGCACGACGTCGGCCCTCGCGGGCCTCGCGTTCTCGCTCAAGGACACCCCATCGAAGAACATCGTGTTCACCGAGCTCCCGCTCGGCACGGACCCGCGCGACAAGAACCGTGTCGTGTGGCTCCCCGAGGCCGAGGAGATCTGGCAGCGCATCATCCACGACGAGCCTGCACCGCAGCCGACCGACGAGCCCACGGACGGTGCGTCCGCCGGCTCGAAGGACGGCGCCAAGGACAAGGCGACGACGGGCGCCCAGGGCTGAGGCCCACCCCGCAGCACGACAGATAGACGGAGCCCCACCATCGAATGGTGGGGCTCCGTCTATCTGTCGTCGAGGGGCGCCGCGCACACGCGGCGGGGCTCAGACGAGCGCGTGGCGGACGATCGTCTGCTCACGGTCGGGGCCGACGCCGATGACGCTCATGCGCGAGCCCGACATGCCCTCGAGCGCGAGGACGTACGCCTGGGCGTTCGCGGGCAGGTCCTCGAACGTGCGGGCAGCCGTGATGTCCTCGGTCCAGCCGGGGAAGTACTCGAGGATCGGCTTCGCGTGGTGGAAGTCCGACTGGTCGAGCGGCATCTCGTCGAAGCGCACCCCGTCGACGTCGTACGCGACGCACACGGGGATCTGCTCGAGTCCCGTGAGGACGTCGAGCTTGGTGAGCGCGAAGTCGGTGAGGCCGTTGACGCGCGCCGAGTAGCGCGCGATGACGGCGTCGTACCAGCCGCAGCGACGGGGGCGACCGGTGGTCACGCCGTACTCGCCGCCGGTCGTGCGCAGGTACTCGCCCATCTCGTCGAGGAGCTCGGTCGGGAAGGGGCCCTCGCCGACGCGCGTCGTGTACGCCTTGATGACGCCGACGACGCGGTCGATGCGCGTCGGGCCGATGCCCGAGCCGGTGCACACGCCGCCCGCGGTCGCGTTGGACGACGTGACGAACGGGTAGGTGCCGTGGTCGACGTCGAGCATCGTCGCCTGGCCGCCCTCGAAGAGGACGGTCTTGCCGGCGTCGAGCGCCTGGTTGAGCACGAGCGAGGTGTCCGCGACCATGGGGCGCAGGCGCTCGGCGTAGCCGAGCAGCTCGGCGACGGTCTCGTCGACGGTGATGGCGCGACGGTTGTAGACCTTGACCAGCAGGTGGTTCTTCTGGTCGAGGGAACCCTCGATCTTCTGGCGAAGGATCTTCTCGTCGAAGAGGTCCTGGACGCGGATGCCGACGCGGTTGATCTTGTCCGCGTACGCCGGGCCGATGCCGCGTCCGGTCGTGCCGATGCGACGCTTGCCGAGGAAGCGCTCGGAGACCTTGTCGAGCGTCCGGTGGAACGGCGCGATGACGTGCGCTGCGGACGAGACGAGCAGGCGCGAGACGTCGACGCCGCGCGCGATGAGGTCGTCGAGCTCCTCGAAGAGCACCTCGATGTCGACGACGACGCCGTTGCCGATGACGGGCGTGACGCCCGGCGAGAGGATGCCCGACGGCAGGAGGTGGAGCGCGTACTTCTCGCTCCCGACGACGACCGTGTGGCCGGCGTTGTTGCCACCGTTGAACTTGACGACGTAGTCGACCTGGGAGCCGAGCTGGTCCGTCGCCTTGCCCTTGCCCTCGTCGCCCCACTGGGCTCCGACGACCACGATCGCTGGCATGTGGATCACCGCTTCCGAAGCTGTCCTCGTGACGGCGGGGCGGCTGCGCCTCTCACCGGGGACCGGCGACAGCAGCCGGGATCCCACGCGAGTCTACCGGAACGCACCCGCCACGGGCCCTGCCCACAGGTCCCGGTCCGGAGCCCGGACGCGGTCAGCGCGTCGCGTCGACGGCCGCCGCGTCCGTGCCGCAGTCGCCGAGGAATCCTGCGCAGCGCTCCGCCTCGTCGTCCTCGCCGATCGCGGCGGCGGCGCGGGCGAGCGCGAGGAGGGCCCGCAGGAACCCCTGGTTGGGCTCGTGGTCGACGGGCACCTCGCCCGTGCCGCGCCATCCGGCGCGCCGCAGCGCGTCGAGGCCACGGTGGTAGCCGGTGCGGGCGTAGGCGTACGACGCGACGGCGTCCTCCGCGAGGCTCGCCTCGGCGAGCAGCGCCCAGGCGAGGGACGACGACGGCACTGCGCGCGCGGCCTCGCGGGCCGGCGAGCCCGCGGCGAGCATCTCGCGCGCGGCCCGGTCAGGGCCGTCGGCGGGCAGGTGCGTGACGATCCGGCCGAGCTCGATGCGCTCGAGGCGAGGGCCCGTGGGTGAGGTCATGGCGTCATCGTGCCACGGGCGCATCACGGCGCCGGCGTCGTAGGGTCGACGGATGGAGCTTGCGCTGCTCGGAGTGGTCGCCGTCCTCGTCATCGTCGCGGTCGCTGGTGTCGCGCCCCGGATCGGTGTGGCAGCACCCGTCATCCTCGTCCTGCTCGGGACGATCGGCGGCTACCTGCCCGGCGTCGAACCGGTGGTCGTCGACCCGGAGATCGTCCTCATGGTCGTGCTGCCGCCGATCCTCTACGCCGCGGCGGTCAACGTGCCGCTCATGGACTTCCGGCGCAACTTCCGGGCGATCACGGGCCTGTCCGTCGTGCTCGTCGTGCTCTCGGCGGTCGTCGTCGGGCTCGTCCTGCGGCTCCTCCTGCCGGACCTGTCGTTCGCCGCGGCGATCGCGCTCGGCGCGGTCGTCGCGCCGCCCGACGCGGTCGCGGCGACCGCCGTCGGCAAGAAGCTCGGTCTGCCGCACCGGCTCGTCACGGTCCTCGAGGGTGAGGGGCTCGTCAACGACGCGACCGCTCTCGTCCTCCTGCGCTCCGCGGTCGCGGCGACGGCAGCGACAGCGGCGTCCGTCGAGGTCGCCGACGTCGCCGTCGACTTCGTGCGCGCCGTCGCGATCGCCCTCGTCATCGGCGCCGCCGTCGGGCTCGCGGCGGTCTTCGTGCGCGGCCGCATGTCGGACCCCGTGCTCTCGACCGCGATCTCGTTCGCGGTGCCGTTCGTCGCGTTCATCCCCGCGGAGCATCTCCACGCGTCGGGCGTGCTCGCGGTCGTCGTCGCGGGCCTGCTCACCGGCCACCTCGCACCCAAGCACCTCTCGCCCGCCGACCGCATCTCCGAGCGCACCAACTGGCGCACCGCGCAGATGCTCCTCGAGAACGGGGTGTTCCTGCTCGTCGGGCTCGAGCTTCACGGGATCGTCGACCAGGTCGCCGACGACGACCTCTCGGTGGGCCAGGCCGTCGCGATCGGCGTGCTCGTCGCGGCGGTCCTCACCGTCGTCCGCGCGGGCTTCGTCGTGCCGCTCGTCGCGAGCCTGCGCCGCGAGCGCAGACGCGCCGTCGTGCGGGCCGCGCACCTCGACTCCGTCCTCTCCCGCATCGAGGAGGCCAGGACGGTGCTCCCGCCCGAGATCCTCGAGGACCCGCGCTTCCGCGAGCGGGGTCGCCGCGTGACGCGCAAGATCCGGCGGCGGCGCGCGGACCTCGGCTCGCTCCAGGCCGACGGGCTCGGCTGGCGCGGCGGCGCCGTCCTCGCGTGGTCCGGCATGCGCGGCGTGGTGACGGTCGCGGCCGCGCAGACCCTCCCTGCGGACCTGCCGTACCGGCCGCAGCTCGTGCTCATCGCGCTCACGGTCGCGATCGTCACGCTCGTCGTCCAGGGCGGGACGCTGCCGTGGGTGATCCGCATCGTCGGGGTGCAGGGCACCGACGAGGACGTCGAGCGCGAGCAGCTCGCGACGCTCGTCGGCGAGATCACCTCGGCGGGCGTCGCGTGCCTCGAGAACCCCTCGTTGCGCCGCAGCGACGGCAGCGAGTTCCCTCCCGAGACGCTCGAGGGTGTGCGCGACGCCATCCGGCGGACGGCGAGCCTCCTCACGGTGCACGGCGCCGAGGACGGACAGGGCCCCGCGAGCGACCATCACGCGCTGCGCCGCCGCGCGATCGAGGCGGAGCGGGCGGCGCTCGCCGACGCGCGGACGTCGGGCGCGCACCCGAGCCACGTCGTCGACCACGTCGAGCACCTGCTCGACCTCGAGGAGGCGCGGCTCGACCTCGCGTGAGCCCGTCGCGCCCCACGCATCAGCGGCGCGGGGCGCGCCGACGGTGCGGCGCGCGCGCACGGTAGGTACGCTCGTCGCACGTCCCACCCGGACCCCTCCCCGCCCGCACGACGACGAAGGACAGGCCCCGATGATCCAGATCGCCACGTCGCCCGCCACGACGACGTTGACGATCACGGGCGACCTCGACCTTGCCGAGCGCGACCAGTTCCCCGAGATCACCGCACGCGTCGTCGGCCTGCGCCGCCAGCTGCTCGTCCTCGACATGTGCGGCGTGACGTTCATGGACTCGACCGGCGCGGCGTTCCTCATCGCCCTCGCGGACGCGGGACGCCGCCGCGGCGGCGCGACAGTCCTGCGCGGCTGCGACGAGCGCGACCTCTTCGTGCTCGAGGTGTGCGGGGCGCTCGACCTCTTCCGGGTCGACGCCGAGCATGCGTGCTCGCACGACGAGGCCTCGGCCTGAGCATGTCCCGCTGACGCGGGCCCTGCCCGTCCTGGTCAGCGCGCCCGCAGGCGCGCCCACACGATCTTGCCGTCGTTCGCGGCGCGCCAGCCCCAGTCGGCGAGCCTGTCGACGATCTGTACGCCATAGCCGCCCACACCGTGCGCGTGCCCGTCGAGCTTGACGGGCGGCGCCGGGTTGGCGTCCTCGACCTCGATGCGCAGGCCGTCGCCCGTGTCGAAGAGCCGCAGCTCGACGGTCCCCCAGCCGTGGAGGACGGCGTTCGCGACGAGCTCCGAGACGACGAGCTCGGCGTCGGCGACCTCCGCGATCCCCCACGCCTCGCACGTCCGCAGCACCGCGTGGCGCGACCGGGCGATCGCCGCGGGGTCCGACGGCATCGACCAGCGCCGCGAGCGCGGGCCCGCGGCGGTCCCCGTCGTCGGGGCGCCTTCCTGCGGGACGCGGACGACGACGACCGCGACGTCGTCCTCGGGCGAGTCGGCGAGCGCCGCGAGCAGCTCCTCACCGATGCCGGCAGCATCCTGCGCCTGCGTGCGCGCGGCCGCCGCGAGCAGCGCCTCGAGGCCCGCGCGCAACGGGCGCGCGCGCCGCTCGATGAGGCCGTCCGTGTAAAGGACGAGCGTGTCCCCCGGGACGAGCACGGCGCGGCCGCCCGTCCGGGCGCGTCGGCCGAAGCCGATGAGCGCGCCCGCTCCCTGTGCGAGCTGCGTCGCCTGCCCGTCACGCACGAGCACCGCCGGCAGGTGCCCGGCCCGCGCGTACTCGAAGACCCACGTGCCCGGGGAGCCCACGCGCGGCATGAGCGTGCCGTAGACGGCGCTCGCCGCGCGCGGCGCACGCATGCCGCGCATGAGCTGGTCGGTGCGGTCGAGCACGGACGCGGGCGAGCCGCCCTCGAACGCGTACGCGCGCACGACCGAGCGGAGCTGGCCCATGAGCGCGGCGGCCTCGACGTCGTGCCCGACGACGTCGCCGACGACGACGCCGGCGACGCCCGGCGCGACCTCGAGGACGTCGTACCAGTCGCCGCCCACCTGGGCGTGCGCGACCGACGGCGCGTAGTACGTCCACAGGTCGAGCCCGTCGATCTCGACCTGCCGCGGCAGGAGCGATCGCTGCATGGTCTCGGCGAGCTCGTGCTCGCGCGCGTAGAGGCGCGCGTTGTCGAGGGCGAGGCCGACCCGTCGCACGACGACGCCGAGAACCTGCTCGAGCTCGTCGGCGAGCTGCGGCACGCCCCCTGACTCGCTCACCGCGTGCACGAGCAGGGCGAGGACCGAGCGCGAGCCGAGGACCCCGACGACCCGGACGCGGGGCGAGAGCAGCGCCAGCCCCGGCTCCGCCGCGAGCACCTGGCCCTGGACGAGCGCGGCCGCGCTCTCGTCGGGGTGGACGAGCGTGAGGTCGAGGATCGCCTCGGACTGCAGGCCGCCGAGCACCCGGTCGATCTCGTACGCGCCCGTGGGGTCGCCCGGCGAGACGCGGCGCAACGTGCGACGCCGCGCCGCATCGCGGCGCAGGCCGTCCGCCCTGCCCGGGTCGTGCCCGACGAGCCGCAGCCCGCCCTCGACGAGGAACGCCCCGGCCCACTGCACGAGCGCGGGCGCGAGGAGCGCGGTCACCTGCGTGAGGGCCTCGTCCGGGTCAGGCTCGGAGAGCAGGTCGGACACGCGTGAGAGGAGCGCGAGGTGCAGGCGCGCCCGGCGCTCGGCCCGCATGGCGTCCCGCAGGTGGACGTTGCGCTCGACGGTTCCGGTGACGTCGGAGAACGACGCGATCCACATCTCGGCCGGGCCGCCGTCGGCCTCGTCCTCCGTCGGGACGACGGACGCGACCGCGTCGGCCGGGACCGCCGTGAGGGAGAGCGCGAGCCACACCGACGCGCCGTCAGGGCGCCGGAACGGGAGGGTGATCGACGCCGTGCGACCCGCACGGACCTCGGTCGCGAGGGACGCGACGCCGACCTCCGACCACTGGTCGGAGTAGAAGAGGCGGGGCTCGAGCCCGACGACCTCGTGCGCCGCGTAGCCCGTGATCCGCGAGAAGACGTCGTTGACCCAGAGCATGCGGACGACGCCGTCACGCACCCCGAGCGTCGTGAGGCCGACGCCGACGTGCTGCGCGGCGAGGCCCGGCAGGAGGTCGAGCGCGTCGTCCGGCACGGGGGCCTGCACGGGGGCGGCGGCGGGCACGGCGTTGCCGGGCACGCCCTCACGTCCGCCCACGTCGTTGCTCCGTCCCGTCCCTGTCGTCCTGTCCTCGCAGGGTACTTGGCCCGGCGCTGCCTCGCCCGGACCGGCCGGTCCGTCCTGCGGGGAAAGCACCCGGTGACCGCCGGAACGCTCCAGCCCGCGACGCAGCGACCGCGACGTGCGAGGATTCGACGCAGGACCGCCCACCCGAGGACGTGAGGAGCACGCAGTGCGCGACGAGAACGCCGCCGAGGAGACCGCACCGGCCCAGGACGAGCCGGGGACCCTCCATGTCCTCGTGGGCGCGAACCGCACGCGCATCGTCCTCTCGGGTGAGATCGACGCGAACCTCGCGCAGGAGTTCAGCGACGCGATGGCCGACGCGCAGGAGATCGACCTGCCCGTCGAGGTCGACGCGCACCACGTGACGTTCATGGACTCCTCGGGCGTCGCGTTCCTCGCGCGCCTCGCCGCGCAGACGCCCCAGAAGGTGCGCGTGCTGCGCGCGCCGCAGACCATGCGCTTCCTCCTCGAGGTCACGCGCGTCGGCGAGCTCGTCGAGATCCTCGACGAGGACCCGGGCTTCGAGTTCGCGCCCATCGACGAGTTCACGATCGAGCGGCTGCCCGGCCAGATCAACCCGCCCCGCTGACGGAGGGCTACCCGGGGAAGACCTCGCGCGCCTCGGCGAGCGTCCCGCGCAGGACGTACCCGCCCGGGTTCGTCGCGAGCGGCGCGAGGGCGCCGTCCGCCCCGACGGTGAAGACCGACTGCCCCGAGCTCACGAGCTCCAGCCTGCCGCCCTCACGGGCGGTCGTGACGAGCAGGTACTCCCGGCCGACGCTCAGCTGCTCGATCCCCAGGACGACATAGCTCACCCCGTCGTGCGTGCCGCCGATCTGCTGGACCGTCACAGTGTCCCCGACCCCGACATCACCCTGCAGCACCTCGGTGACCTCGAGGGAGTGCGTCGTCGCGACGTACCCGTCGTTCCTTGCGAGGTACGCGTCGATCTCATCCTCCGACAGCCCTGCCAGCGGGTTGAGCTGCGGGTCGTCGCTCGAGGTGTCCAGCACGAGCCGTTCGAATCCGGTCTCCGAGGACCGCACGATGCCGCGGACGACCGTGTCAGCGACCTCGTCGAGCTCGCGGGCCGTCAGGTAGACGGGGTAGTCGGCCGCCATCACCACCGTCTCCGTCGCCCGGGCGCCGCCGCCGGGCGCGTCGTCGGGCGCCGAGCCGCAGGCTGCCAGCGCGCCCAGCGTCAGAAGAGCCAGTGCGGGCATGCCCGCCCGGGGGCGGATGTGCTGCAGCGTCATGGGGCACCTCGTCGCGTCGGCGGTCGGCGGTAGCGGGGCGCGGGGCTCTCGCCCCACCTGCCCGGTCTCGTCCGTTCACCCCGTCTGTGTGGCGGGCCGGGCCACGCTTGCGCGTCCGCGGACGCACGAAGGCCCCCACCCCGGAGGGTGGGAGCCTTCGTCGCTAGCAGGCGCCCGTCAGGGCGTGCTCGTCAGCGTCAGAGCTTCTGACCGGCCGAGCGGAGCTGCTGGGCGGCCTCGACGATGCGCGCGGCCATGCCTGCCTCGGCGAGCTTGCCCCAGGCGCGCGGGTCGTACGCCTTCTTGTTGCCGACCTCGCCGTCCACCTTGAGGACGCCGTCGTAGTTGCGGAAGAAGTGGTCCGCGACGGGACGCGAGAACGCGTACTGCGTGTCCGTGTCGACGTTCATCTTGATGACGCCGTTGTCGACAGCCTCGGCGATCTCCGCGGCGGTCGAGCCCGAGCCACCGTGGAAGACGAGGTCGAACGGGTTCTCCTTGCCGATGACCGCGGCGACGCCGTCCTGGATCTCCTTGAGGAGGGCCGGACGGAGCTTGACGGCACCGGACTTGTAGACGCCGTGGACGTTGCCGAACGTGAGGGCCGTGAGGTAGCGGCCCTTCTCGCCCGTGCCGAGGGCCTTGACCGTCGCGAGACCGTCCTCGACCGTCGTGTAGAGCTTCTCGTTGATCTCGGCCTCGTGGCCGTCCTCCTCGCCACCGACGACGCCGACCTCGATCTCGAGGATCGTGCGCGCGGCCTGCGAGAGCGCGAGGAGCTCCTCGGCGATGACGAGGTTCTCCGCGAGCGGGACCGTCGAGCCGTCGAACATGTGCGACTGGAACGTCGGGTTCTTGCCGGCCTTGACCTGCTCCGCCTCGATGGCGAGGAGCGGGCGGACCCACGAGTCGAGGTTCGCGGCCGTGCAGTGGTCCGTGTGGAGGGCGATCGTCACGCCGTAGCCCTTGGCGACCTCGGTCGCGTACGCGGCGAGCGCGAGCGAGCCGGCGACGCGGTCCTTGATCGTCGAGCCGGACGCGTACTCCGCGCCACCGACCGACACCTGGATGATGCCGTCGCTCTCGGCCTCGGCGAAGCCCTGGATGGCGGCCGTGACGGTCTGCGAGGACGTGATGTTGACGGCGGGGTAGGCGAACTTGCCAGCCTTCGCCCGGTCGATCATCTCGGCGTAGACCTCGGGGGTTGCGATGGCCATGAAGACTCTCCTGGTGAGCGTGGGGTTTCTACGGAACTTCCGGGGGATAGTTTCTCACGTTCCCTGCCGGGCGGGGGTGGGCCGTTCGGCCTGCGGTCGTCCGACGTCCGTCCAGAGGATGAACAGCTCGTCCGGGGGCCGGGACGCGCTGCTCAGGACTCCGTGAGCCGTCCTGCGTCGAGCGTCCACCTGCGCGTCACCCTCACCGCGTCGAGCATCCGACGGTCGTGCGTGACCAGCAGGAACGTGCCCGTGTACTCCTCGAGCGCCTCCTCGAGCTGCTCGATCGCGGGCAGGTCGAGGTGGTTCGTCGGCTCGTCGAGCACGAGCAGGTTGACGCCGCGCGCCTGCAGGAGCGCGAGCGACGCGCGCGTCCGCTCCCCCGGCGACAGCGACGCGAGGGGCCGCAGCACGTGGTCGGCACGCAGCCCGAACTTCGCGAGCAGCGTGCGGGCCTCGGCCGGCGCCATGTCGGGGACCTGCGCGCCGAACGCGTCGAGCAGGCCCTGCCCGGGCTCGGCCGCGAGCGCGGCGCGCGCCTGGTCGACCTCTCCGATCGCGACCGACGAGCCGAGGCTCGCAGCCCCGGCCGCGAGCTCGGCGCGGCCGAGCAGCGCCGCGAGCAACGTCGTCTTGCCCGAGCCGTTCGCGCCCGTGATCGCGACGCGGTCACCCGCGTCGAGCTGCAGGTCGACGGGCCCGAGCGTGAACGCGGGCCCGGCCGGGGTCTCGCCACGGTGGACGACGGCGCCGCGCAGCGTCGCGACGACGCTCGACGAGCGCGGAGCTGCCGCGATCGAGTAGCGCAGCTCCCATTCCTTGCGGGGCTCGGCGACCTCCTCGAGCCGCTCGATCATGCGTGCCGTCTGGCGCGCCTTGGCCGCCTGCTTCTCCGAGCCCTCACGGTGCGCGTGCTTGATGTGCTTGTCCGGGTCCGTGGACTTCTTCACCGCGTCGCGCACGCCCTTGGCGAGCCACTGCCGCTGCATCTGCGCCCGTGACTCGAGCGCGCCACGACGGTCCGCGTACTCCTCGTAGGCCTCGCGCGCGTGGCGGCGGGCCGTCGCCCGCTCCTCGAGGTACGCCTCGTAGCCGCCCGCATACACGCCGACCTGCTGCTGCGCGAGGTCGAGCTCGACGACGCGCGTCACGCAGCGTGCGAGGAACTCACGGTCGTGCGACACGACGACGACGCCCGCACGCTGCTCGGCGACGAACCGCTCGAGGCGGGCGAGCCCGTCGAGGTCGAGGTCGTTCGTCGGCTCGTCGAGCAGGAGCACGTCGAAGCGCGACAGGAGGAGCGCCGCGAGGCCGAGACGTGCAGCCTGCCCGCCCGAGAGCCCGACGACCGGGTGGTCGACGTCAACGTCGAGCCCGAGGTCGGCGAGGACGGCTCCCGTGCGGTCCTCGAGGTCGGCCGCGCCGAGGGCGAGCCAGCGCTCGAGGGCGTCGGCGTACGCGTCGTCGGAGCCCGGGGTGCCCGCGGCGAGCGCGTCGGTCGTCGCGTCGAGCGCGGACTGCGCGTCCGCGACGCCCGTGCGGCGCGCGAGGTATGCGCCGACCGTCTCGTCGGGCAGGCGCTCGACCTCCTGCGCCAGGTGCCCGACGACGGCGCCGGGAGGGCTGAGCGTCACCGCGCCCTCTGCCGGCTCGTCGGAGCCGGCGAGGATCCGCAGGAGCGTCGACTTGCCGGCGCCGTTGGCCCCGACGAGGCCGACGACGTCACCCGGCGCGACGACGAGGTCGAGGCCGCTGAAGAGGGTGCGGTCGGCGTGCCCGGCGGCGAGCCCCTTGACGACGAGAGTGGCAGTCACGAGGACCATCCTCCCCTGCGGCCGTCACTGCCTGTGCCCTCGATAGCCGATCCGTGCACCTCACACGTACGGATCCGCTATCCGGCGACTGCAGCACGCCCCACACAGCTGTCGATAGCCCATCCGTGCACCTCACATGAATGGATCCGCTATCGAGCGACGGAGGGAAGGGAGGGACTGGATCAGGGCAGCGTCGCGTGCTGGCGGACCCACGTGTGCATCGCGATCGCCGCCGCCGCACCCGCGTTGAGCGAGCGCGTCGAACCGAACTGCGCGATGTGCAGGACCGTCGAGCACGCCGCGAGCGCCTCCGGGGTGAGCCCAGCACCCTCCTGTCCGAGCAGCATGAGGCACCGCTCCGGAAGCTCGGCCGTCTCGACCGGCACCGACCCCGGCACGTTGTCGATCCCCACGACGGGCAGGCCCTCGGCGCGCGCCCACGCGAGCAGGTCCGCGACGCTCGCGTGGTGACGCAGGTGCTGGTAGCGGTCCGTCACCATCGCGCCCCGACGGTTCCAGCGGCGCCGCCCGACGACGTGCACCTCGGCGACGAGGAACGCGTTGGCCGTCCGCACGACCGACCCGATGTTGAGGTCGTGGTGCCAGTTCTCGATCGCGACGTGCAGGGGGTGGCGGCGCGTGTCGAGGTCCGCGACGACGGCCTCGAGGCTCCAGTAGCGGTACGCGTCGACGACGTTGCGCCGGTCGCCGTCGCGCAGCAGCTCGGGGTCGAAGCGCGGGTCGAGCGCGCCACCCGGCAGCCGCGGCCACGCCGCCTCGCCGCCGGGCCAGGGACCGACCCCCACCTCGCGCTCCTCCCCAGGCAGGGTGCGCTCGACGTCGGAGGTCGCGTCGGGGCCGTCGGCGGCAGGCGCGCCGACGACGGGGACGTCGGGCCGGGTCTCGTCGGGCGACGCGTCGGCACGGGCGTCGTCGGGCACGGAAGGGCGGGGCACGCGACCATCGTCGCGCACCGACGCGGCCCGGCCGGGCCGCGGCCGCCCCACGGACACCCCGCGCCCCTAGGCTGGGACCAGTTTCCGCACCCGTCCCGAGGAGGACCCGTGACCCACGACGACCGGCCCGAGCACGCCCACGACGAGCACCGCATCGACTGCTGGCTCACCGACATGGACGGCGTGCTCGTCCACGAGAACGAGGCGCTGCCGGGCGCCGCGGAGTTCATCCGGACGCTGCGCGACAAGGACCGCCCCTTCCTCGTCCTCACGAACAACTCGATCTTCACCGACCGCGACCTGCGCGCACGCCTCGCCGCGAGCGGCATCGACGTGCCGATCGAGTCGATCTGGACGTCGGCCCTCGCGACCGCGACGTTCCTGCGCACGCAGTCGCCCGGCGGCAGCGCGTACGTCATCGGCGAGGCCGGGCTCACGACGGCCCTCTACGAGGCCGGCTACACGCTCACCGACAAGGACCCCGACTACGTCGTCCTCGGCGAGACCCGCACGTACTCGTTCGAGGCCATCACGACGGCCGTCCGCCTCATCCTCGGCGGCGCTCGCTTCATCGCGACGAACCCCGACGTCACGGGCCCGAGCGGCGACGGCCCGCTGCCCGCGACCGGCGCGGTCGCCGCGATGATCACCAAGGCGACCGGCCGCGAGCCGTACTTCGTCGGCAAGCCCAACCCCATGATGTTCCGCTCGGCGCTCAACCGGATCGACGCGCACTCGCGCGTCACCGCGATGATCGGCGACCGCATGGACACGGACATCGTCGCGGGCATCGAGGCCGGCCTCGAGACGTTCCTCGTGCTCACGGGCTCGACGTCGGCCGAGGAGGTCGAGACGTACCCGTTCCGACCCAGCCGCGTCGTCGCCGGCATCGGGGACCTCATCCCGCTCATCTGAGGCGTTCCCGGGGATCGGCCCGGGACCCGGTTCGGTCCGGGTACGACGACGGGGGCCGTGCACGCGACGCGTGCACGGCCCCCGTCGTCCTGCGGTCAGACCTCGAGCCGCGCCCGACGACGCTGCAGCGCGACGAGCCCGAGACCGAGCACGACGAGCGCCGCTGCCGCACCGCCGAGGCCGGCGGCCTCCGCACCCGTGGTCGGCAGCGTGCCCGAGTCCGGCGTGCAGTCGGTCTCCGCGCCGAGCGGCAGCGTGAACGACACGGGCGCGAGCTGCTCGCCCGTCGTGTAGAAGCCGGAGAACGCCTTCGCGCCGGCCGCCGTGAGCGTCGCGGGCACGCCGCTGTACGCGACCTTGCCACCGCTCGTGCCGCCGTGGCCGGCGAGCGCGAGCGTCGCGAAGGTGATGCCCGTGTAGGCGAAGTCCTCACCCTCGAGCGTCACGCCCGAGACGTCGAGCACGAGCTGGCCCGTCGACCCGGTGACGACGACGTGCGGGTTCGCGAACCGCACCTCGAGCTTGCCGTCGTGGCCCGTCGTCGTCACGGAGCCGGAGAACCGGGCCGTGCCGCGGACATCGGTCGCGTTGAAGGTTCCCGAGCCGCCCGACCACGTGAAGGTCGAGCCCGAGCGGCGCGCGCCCGACGTCGCGATCGAGCCCTGCGCGATGGAGCCCTCGATGTAGCTGACGAACGAGTCCTTGATGGACCAGGAGAGCGTCGCGCCAGAGACGACCCGCGCCGTGCACGAGGGAGCGTCCGACGTCGTCGCGGTGTCCGACGGCTCCGCGGTCGACCCGTCGGACGGCGTCGTCGTCGGCTCCGAGGCCCCGACGACGCTGAACGTGCGCGTCACCGTGCCCTCGACACCGGCAGCAGTGAGGACGAACGTGTGCTTGCCCTTCGGGAAGTCCGCGGGGACCTTGAAGGTGTACGTCACGGAGCCCGTCGCCGACGCCCGGCGAGAACCGAGGCTGACAGGGTCGGAGTGCACCTCGGCGGACGTGCTCGCACGCGAGGGGAGGCCCGTCGTCGTGAACGACACCGTTCCACCGCGGGCGACGTCGGTGCCCTCGACATCGCCACCGAGGGAGACTGCCGGCGCAGGAGCCTCGGTCGGCTCACCCGTGCCGGGCTCACCGGTCCCAGGCCCGTCGGTGCCCGGCTCGTCGCACACCTTCGTGACCGTGAGGGTCGCACTCACGGGCTCGAGCGCATCCCCGGCCTCGTAGAAGCCCGCGAAGGCGGGAACGCCGGTTGCCGCGAGCGTCACGGGAGCGTTGACGATGCGGGTCGTCTCACCCGACGTCGACACGGCTCCACGGAGGTCGACCGTGCCGATGACGACATCGTCGAGCACCTGCGCGGGATTGCCGAGGTACGCCTTGATGTCGGCGTCGATGCGGATCTCGGCCTTCGTCGCGGAGACGACGACGAGGCGCACGTCGGTGAACGTCATGTCGAGCTCGTCGTGGTGCCCGGTGAAGCGCAGGGAGCCCGGGAAGGCAACCGTGCCCTTGCCTGCGGCGTACGTTCCGGTGCCCTTCGACCACACGAAGCGGCCGTCCTCGAGCGCGACGCCCGTGCGGGCGACCTTGCCGCCCGCGATCGGACCCGTGAGGTAGTCGACGAAGGACTTCTTGACGCCCCACGCGAGGGTCGAGGACGCGACCGAGTCGTCGGCGACGCAGACGGGGTCCGTGGTCGGCGTCGGGTTCGGCGTCGGCTCGGGGGTCGGCGTCGGGGTCGGCTCGGAGGTCGGCGTCGGCTCGGAGGTCGGCGTCGGCGTCGGCTCGGGGCTCGTGCCGAACGTCAGCGGCGTGTACGTCTCGAACGGCTCGTGCTTAGCACCACCACCGGGATACGTGTACACACCCCAGTTGCCCGTCGCTTCCTGGAGCTTCTGCGACTGGGCGAGCGTCAGCTCGGTCTCGAACGTGCCGTCCGCACGCAGCTCGATCGCACCACGTGCAGCACCACCGATCACCGCCATGTCCTCAGCAAGCACAGCCCACTTCGTGTCACCCGCGACACGCGCGTCTGAGGCAACATTCGCCGACGGCTTCCACACATCAGCGAACCGACCGAAGGCCACGTAGACACCGGTGAACTTGCCCGCCAGCGGCGGACGCGTCCCCGTCGTCGCCGCACCAGCAGGCAGGAAGCCCGAGCCACGGACCGTCACGGTCTCACCATCGGTCAGACCCGTGGTCTTGGAGACCGTCACCGTCGGGGCCACCACAGGATCAGCGAACGTCAGCGGCGTGTACGTCTCGAACGGCTCGTGCTTAGCACCACCACCGGGGTACGTGTACACACCCCAGTTGCCCGTCGCTTCCTGGAGCTTCTGCGACTGGGCGAGCGTCAGCTCGGTCTCGAACGTGCCGTCCGCACGCAGCTCGATCGCACCACGTGCAGCACCACCGATCACCGCCATGTCCTCAGCAAGCACAGCCCACTTCGTGTCACCCGCGACACGCGCGTCTGAGGCAACATTCGCCGACGGCTTCCACACATCAGCGAACCGACCGAAGGCCACGTAGACACCGGTGAACTTGCCCGCCAGCGGCGGACGCGTCCCCGTCGTCGCCGCACCAGCAGGCAGGAAGCCCGAGCCACGGACCGTCACGGTCTCACCATCGGTCAGACCCGTGGTCTTGGAGACCGTCACCGTCGGGCCGGCCGGCTCGACGGACGGCTCGGCGGACGCCGGGGCGGCGAGGCCGACGACCGCGGCTGTCAGCGCCACAGCGAGGGCTGCGAGGGCCGCGACGGCGGACCTTGCTCGGGCAGGAAGCAGCACGTGGGCTCCTCAGGTCGGGGGCTCCCTCGTCCGGGGATCGGCGAGGCGAGGAGGTGAGGCTACCCTCACCAAGGCGAGCCTCACCTTACGCATGGGACCTTGGTCCGTCGAGTCTTCTGACACTGCGTCATCACAGTGTGAGACGGCGACGCTTTCAGCGCCTGAGCCACCGACGGCCGAGGACCGCCGCGACGAGCGCTGCGACGAGGCCGAGACCCCCACGCCCGTCGGCCGCGAACCCGCCCGCGACGCCCGCCGCGAGCACGAGCAGCGGCCCGTCGGCGAGCCACACAGCCCGGCCTGCAGCCGACATGTCACCCATCGGTGTGACGATCGGCACGAGCATCTCGACAGGCATGACGCCCTTGAGGACGTCGGCGAGACGCACCGCGACGACAACGCCTGACAGGGCCGCGGCGAGCCCCACCGGGGCGCCCGCCAGAGCAGCACCCATGACCGCGAGCCCGACCCCCGCGAACGCCGGCCACACCGCGTGGAGCCCCCGCAGCGCGGGTCTCGACAGCCCGTACTGCCCCGAGCCCTCCCCGAGCGCAGCCGCGTGCCGCAGCCCGTCGCACAGCACCGACACACCCGCGTAGGCGAGGATTGCGGCGAGGACCGGCCCGACCGAGAGCGTCGTCCCGGGCAGCTCCGCCCCGACGACGGCTCCCGCAACGACGAGCGCGACGACGCCGCCGAGCAGCCGGGCCGGTGTCCGCAGCGAGCCGACGACGTCGCCGACGACGACCGCCGCCGGCCCCGACACGTGCCCGACAGCCGTGAGCCGCCGCCCCGCGCTCGGCAGGGCGCGGTAGACCTCGCCCGACGCCTGGAGGTCCATCGCGTCGACGAGGGCCTGGGCGCGCTGGGCGCGCACGGCCTGGCCGACGATCCGCGAGGTCGCGAGCCGCTCGAGCCCTCTGAGCAGCGGAGCGACCATGCCGAGCGCGAGGACGACGCCGACGACGGTCCCGCCCCGGTGGACGGACGCGCCGGGCCACGTCGCGCCGACGAGCGCCCACGGCGCCCAGGTCCACGCCCCCGCGACGGCGAGGGCAGCCCCTGCGCCGAGCACACCGACGACGGCTGCGAACGCCCGCCCCGGGAGCACCTGACCCGCGAGCCAGGCCCCCGCCGTGACGAGCCCCGCGACCGCTCCGGCCGCGACGACCAGGCCCGCGTCTCCCGGCGTCGCGACCCCAAGATCGACGAGCGCGATGACGGGAAGCGCCGGGACGAGCGCCCCGACCGCGACGAGCGCCAGGGTCGCCCGCAGGACAGGCCCGCCGAAGGATCGCGTGCGCGGCACGTCCGCGTCGCCGAGCACCGCGGCGAGGAACGGAGGCCGGGACGCAGGCCCACGCTCGCGCCCGACGACGAGCGCGGCGAGCCACACGAGCGCCGTCGCCGCAGCCCACGTCGACGGCACCGACGGGTCCACGAGAACCGCACGCCCTCCCGCACCGGTCGCGAGAAGCCACGCGGCCCGCACCCCGGGCCCGAGGAGGATGAGCGCGGAGAGGGCCACGATGTAGACGAGGTACGCGAGGTCGCCGAGCGCCCGCGGGGCACGCGCCGCCCACACGGCGAGTGCGCCGCGCACGCCGGTCGCGTCGGTGGCGATCACGCGTCCGGGTGGCCGTCAGCGGAGGCGTCGGGCGTATCGTCCTCGAGAACGTCGTCGTCGGGCACGTCGTCCGCCGCCCCCGGCCCGGCCGGGACGAGGCGCAGCGTCGGCCCGCCGAGCGCGGCCTCGAGCGCGTCGGAGTGCGTCGCGACGAGCAACGTCGTGCCCGCGGCACGACGTTCCGCAAGGAGCTCGGCGACGGTCGCGACGCGGTCGGCGTCGAGCCGCTGCTCCGGCTCGTCGAGCAGGAGCAGCGCGGACGGGCGCGCGAGGACGACGGCGAGCGCGGCGAGCTGCGTCTGGCCCGAGGAGAGCTCGTGAGGGAACCGCGCGGCGAGCGCGCCGACGCCGAGCCGTTCGAGAAGCTCCGCCGCGAGCGTGCGCGCAGCGCGCACCGGGGTGCCCCACGTCGTCGCGACGAGCGCGACGTGCTCGGCGAGCGTGAGGTCGCGCGCAGGGACGGGAGACTCCACGGTCCCCGCGACGAGCCGCCGGAACGCCCGCCGCCGCGGGTCGGGAGCGCGGCCGTCGACGGTTGCCGTGCCCGTCGTCGGCGTACGGACCCCGGCGACGACGCGCAGGAGAGTCGACTTGCCCGAGCCGTTGGGCCCCCGCACGACGAGCGTGCCGCCCGCGGGGACGGCGACGCTCGTCGGGGCGAGCAGCGTCGTGCCGTCGAGCACGACGCTCACCGCGTCGAGCGCGACGGCGACGCCGGCTCCGGTCATGTCGTCAGGCTCGCTCGGGATCGCTCAGGCGAGGCCGAGGTCGTCGAGCCCGTAGAGGTAGAGGTAGCTGAGGCCCTCGGCCTCGATCTTCTCGCGCGCGCCCGTGTTGCGGTCGACGATGACGGCGACGCCGACGACGTCCGCGCCGGCCTCGCGCAGCGCCTCGACGGCGGTGAGCACGGAGCCGCCCGTCGTCGAGGTGTCCTCGACCGCGACGACCTTGCGGCCCGCGACGTCGGGGCCCTCGATGCGGCGCTGCATGCCGTGCGCCTTGCCCTCCTTGCGGACGACGAACGCGTCGAGGTCCTGCCCGCGCGACGCTGCCGCGTGCAGCAGCGCGCCCGCGACCGGGTCTGCGCCGAGCGTGAGTCCGCCGACCGCGTCGATCTCGGCGGGGCCGAGGCCTGCCTCCTCGAGCGCGTCGAGCAGCACGTGCCCGACGAGCGGCGCAGCACGGTGGTGGAGCGTCACGCGGCGCAGGTCGACGTAGTAGTCGGCCTCCTTGCCGGACGCGAGGGTCACCTTGCCGTGGACGACGGCAAGCTCCTTGACGAGGTCGCGGAGCTGCTCGCGCGGGGACGGGGACAGGACGGCGTCGTAGTCGGTCACAGGCCCAACCTTAACGATCCCCGGCGCCCGCCGCCGGAGCGTCCCGCGAGACAGCGCTCGACGGGCGGGACGGCGCGTGAGGCACGCTGTCCCGTCCGAGGGTCGCTATCTCGTGGGCTCGGAGACTGGCTCCGTCGTCACAGCCCCGCGCGCTTCGTCAACGTCCGCATCGCGCCGCGCGGGAGGTGGCGGGCGACCGTCGTCGCGACGCGGTAGCGCGCTGACGGGACGGAGACGACGGCGCCGCGGCGCACGTCCGCGAGCGCGACGCGGACGACGTCGGCGCGGTCGAGCCAGAACCAGCCCGGGCCGAGCCGCCTGAAGCCGGCGCGCTCGTGGAACTCGGTGCGGGTGAGGCCCGGGCACAGCGCGGTCGCGGTGACGCCCGTGCCCCCGAGCTCGACGGCGAGGCCCTCGGTGAAGGCCAGCACCCAGGCCTTCGCGGCGGAGTACGTGCCGCTCACGGTGTGCGCGGCGACCGACGAGACGTTGAGGATCGCGCCGCGGCCGCGGTCCTTCATCGCGCGCGCGGCCGCGTACGAGAGAGCCTGGACGCTGCGGACCATGACCTCGAGCAGGGCGTCCTGCGCGTCGAGGTCGGAGCGCGTGAAGCGCTGGTGGACCGTGTAGCCGGCGTTGTTGACGAGGAGGCCGACGGGGCGCTCGTCGGCCTCGAGCCTCGCGGCGACGCGCGCGACGTCCTCGCGGACGGAAAGGTCTGCGGGGAGCACCTCGACGTGGACGCCGGCGGCGGCGCGCAGGCGCACCGCGAGCGCCTCGAGCCGGGCCGCGTCGCGTGCGACGAGGACGAGGTCGTGCCGCGCGGTCGCGAGCTGCCACGCGAACTCCTCGCCGAGGCCCGCGCTCGCCCCGGTCACCAGTGCCGTTCCCATGCGCCCACCCTACGAGGCACTCCCTCCCCCACCCGACTCGTAGGTCTGGAGCACCATTCGATGGTGCTCCAGACCTCCGGGTCGCGGAAGCGCGGGGACGGAGCCGGTGCCGGGCGGGCGAAACGGATAGCCTCGGGGTATGCGCATCGCGACGTGGAACATCAACTCGATCCGGGCGCGCGCCGACCGCGCGCTGGCCTTCCTCGAGCGCGAGGACGTCGACGTCCTCGCGCTGCAGGAGACCAAGTGCAAGGACGCGCAGTTCCCGCGCGAGGCCTTCGAGGCCGCGGGCTACGAGATCGCGACGTTCGGCTTCTCGCAGTGGAACGGTGTCGCGATCCTCTCGCGCGTCGGCCTCGAGGACGTCACGGCGGGTTTCGACGGCCAGCCCGAGTTCGGCGAGACGCCCGCTGTCGAGGCGCGCGCGCTCGGTGCGACGTGCGGCGGCGTGCGCGTGTGGAGCCTCTACGTGCCGCACGGCCGCGCGCTCGACAACCCGCACTACCCCTACAAGCTCGCGTGGCTCGCGCGCCTGCGCGAGCTCGCCGGCACGTGGGGCGACGCCGGGGAGAAGGTCGCGCTCGTGGGCGACTGGAACGTCGTGCCGCTCGACTCGGACGTGTGGGACGTCGCGGCCTTCGAGGGTCAGACGCACGTCTCGGAGCCGGAGCGCGAGGCCTTCCGCGCGTTCGCGGAGGCCGGGTACACGGAGGTCTCGCGGCAGTTCCTGCCCGACGAGCACCGCTACACGTACTGGGACTACCAGCAGCTGCGCTTCCCCCGGAACGAGGGCATGCGCATCGACTTCGCGTACACCTCCCCCGCGCTCACGCCTCTCGTCACGGATGTGCGCATCGACCGCGACGAACGTCGTGGCAAGGGCGCGTCGGACCACGTGCCCGTCATCGTCGACGTCGACACGTCGACGTCGTGAGCACGCCCGTCCCCCCGCCGCCGGACGCGGAACCGCAGCGCGAGCCCACGCCGCTCTTCGCGGCGCCCGACGGTCCCCCGCCGGCCTCCCCGGACCCGTGGTCGCTGCCCGTGCCGGCGGCGGCGCCACCCGTCGTGCCGGAGTCGCAGCGGCTCGTCGGCTACGCGACCGAGCAGCACCTCGGCGGTGCCTGGGACCCGCGCGCGCTCAGCGCGCTCGCACCGGCAGCGCCGCTCGCGCCGCGTGACGGTCTGGCCGTGCCGGCGTTCGTCCTCGCATGGCTCGTCGCGCCCGTGGGCGTCGTGCTCGGCGTCGTCGCGGCGGTCCGCGCGCGCCGCACCGGGCGGCGCGGGGTCGGCCTCGCCGCAGCGGCCGTCGTCGTCGGGCTCGCCGTGAGCATCGTCGTCCCGACGCTCGTGGCGCCGTCGTCGGAGGCCTGGGCCCGGGCCGTCGGCGCGACCGGTTCCCTCGGTGAGGTGCGGGGTGCGACGGACGCGTACGCGCGCCAGCTTCGCGAGGGAAGCTGCCTCGCGGACATGCCGACGGGCAGCACGCGGCGCGTGACGGTCGTGCCGTGCGACAGCGCGCACGCCGCACGCGTCGTCGCCGTCGTGCCGCTGCGCGGGGACTCGTGGCCTGGCGAGGCTGAGGTGCTGCGGTCAGTCACGGACAGGTGTCGCGTCACGGCGCCCGCGGGGGCTGACGTCGTCGCGCTCACGCCGTCGGCCGCGGGGTGGCGCGCGGGCGACAGGAACGGTCTGTGCCTCGCGGGCACGACCCCAGGCGCGTGAAGATCCCGTGAAGGTGTGTGGCCCGGGACACTGGTCCTATTGCCCTGCCGTCGCACGGGGTGACCTGCGGGCCGACCCCCAGAACCGCAGAGAACCGGGGCGGAAGAGGATGTGAAGGGCGTGCGCAACGTCGTGACACGACCGTGACACAGGGCCGACGCCCGACCTAGCGTCGTGGACACCCGCCACCACCTTCCCGGTGGCCAGGTGCCGCCCCGGACGCCGAGCGCTGCCGCCGGGAACGGCTCATCCAGACCCCACGGCAGCGACGGGGGACCCACCTTCGGCCACACGCACCACGTGGCCTCGGGGTGAAGCCGCCGGACGTCGAGAACGTCCAGCGGCCGGGCAGAACCTCAGCCCGAACCCGACAGCTCACCTCGCAGGCGTCGAGAGGTTCACATGACTCCCCGCACGACGGACGTCGTGCACGGGACCGCGCCCTCAGGCGGCCCGTCCACGTCCACCCCCACCCGCTCACGCAGCGCCCGCCGGACCGTCGCGACCCTCGTCGCAACCCTCGGGATCGGGCTCGTCCCCGCCGTCGGCACCGCCACGGCCCACGCCGAACCAGCCGCTCAGAGCGCCTCCGCGGACAACAGCACGCGGCTCAGCGTCACGCGCTCCGCCACCACGACCTACGAGGGCCGCAAGGGCTCCAAGCTGTCGATCCGCCTGCGCAACGCCGACGAGCCGGTCGACGGCCGCGTGAAGGTCTACGACGGCAAGAAGCTCCTGCGCACCCTCACCGCGTCCGACCGCAACGACGACGGCCGCCTCAACCTCAGCTACCGCCTGCCGAAGAGCCTCAAGGTCGGCAAGCACACGATCACGCTGAAGTTCCTGCCCGCAGCCTCCACCGACGCGTCGTCCGCCAAGCGCACGACGAAGGTCCGGGTCCGCTCCGAGGGCGAGCTCATCGTCCGCACCGCGAAGCGCTACATCGGCACCCCGTACCGCTACGGCGGCACGACGCCCCGCGGCTTCGACTGCTCCGGCTTCACGAGCTACGTCTACAAGAAGGCCGGCGTCGCGAAGCTCCCGCGGTCGTCGTCCGCCCAGCGCGGCTCCGGCAAGGTCGTCGCACGCAAGA
Organism: Sanguibacter sp. HDW7; assembly: GCF_011300875.1. NCBI lineage: Bacteria > Bacillati > Actinomycetota > Actinomycetes > Micrococcales > Sanguibacteraceae > Sanguibacter > Sanguibacter sp. HDW7. The sequence continues at coordinate 3,052,707 of NZ_CP049862.1, forward strand.
ACGCCCGTCCCGGAGACCTCATCTGGACCCGCGGCCACGTCGCGATCTACGTCGGCAACGGCAAGCAGATCGATGCGCCACGCCCCGGCAAGAGCATCAAGGTGCGCGACATCTGGCAGTCGAACCCCACGTTCCTGCGCGTCTGACGCCACAGTCCCGCGGACGCCCGCCTTCCCCCGGGGCGGGCGTCCGTGCGTTCGCACACCGGTCCCGAGGTGCGAAGACGACGATGTCCTGCCAAGGTGTCCTCGACAGGGACGACGAGGTTCCTTCGCAGGTCACGGACGTGGAGGCATCGTGGACAATTCCTCCGTGCTCGGTTATCGGAGCACAGCACCCGAGACGCACGCGGCGAGCGGCGCCGTTCGTCTGGCACAGCACGACGCGGAGATCCGTGTCGCTGCGGCCGCCCTCTCCCGCGGTCACGGCGGCGTCGTCTGGACGGGCGACCCCGGCTCGGGTCGCTCGACCCTCCTCGATGTCGTCGCCGAGGCCCTCACCCACGCGTCCGCGGCCGACGGCACGCGGCTCCGCCGTGTCATCGTGCCGCGCACGCTCACCGAGATCGACGAACGGGCGCTCCAGGCCGACGACGGCGCCCGCCTGCTCATCCTCGCGGACGACCTCGACCACCTCGCCCTCGGAGTCCGCTCCTTCCTCCTCGACGCAGCGACACGTCCCGGGACGCCGTGGGTGCTGCTCGCGACACGCACGTCCGGTCCCGTCGCCGACGCCTCGCCCCTCCCGCACCCGCTCGTCGAGCGTCGGGTGCCGGTGCTGTCCGCGTCCGACGCGCTCCTCGTGCTCGCCGAGCACGACGTCGTCGCCGCGCCCCACGTCGTCGCGAGCCTCGTACGCACGTCGTCGGGCAACCCGTCCGCGCTCCTGCAGACCGTGCCGTCGCTGACGGCCGAGCAGCTCGGCGGTACGAGCCTCCTGCCCGACCCCATGCCCGTGCCGCCCGCGACCGAGCGGCTCGTCGGGGCTCGCCTCATCGACCTCTCCGCGGTCGAGCACCGTTTCCTGCTCATCTCAGCCGTCGCCGTCGTCGATCGCACCGACGTGCTCGTCCGTGCCGCCGGCACGGACGCCGCGACGATCGCGTCGTGGCCGGCCGCCGCGCTCCTCAACCTCGCGGGCGGCCGCTGCCGCATCCTCGAGCCCGGCGTGCGCGCCCTCGTCCATGCGCGGGCCACGCTCGCCGAACGCACCGACGCGCACCTCTCCCTCGCGAGCGCGCTCGCCGCGTCCGACATGCTCGCGGCCGACTGGCACCGGAGCCTCGGCACGCTCGCGGGCGACGGCACGCACGCCGAGGGGCTCCTGCGGATCGCCGAGCAGCTCCTCGCGCGCGGCGACTGCCTGCACGCCGTCCGCGTCGCCCGGGAGGCCCTCAGCCAGGGCGTCGACGCCGCCGAGCCCTACGGGCACGCCGTCGCAGGCGCCGCCGCGCTCGGCGCGGGCCTCGTCCACGACGCCGTCCACCACCTGCGCCGCGCCGCGCACCCGACGATCGACGTCGACGTCCTCGCCGGGCACGCCCTGCGGCTCATCGCGCAGCGCACCGAGCGGACGACCGACTGGGGCATCGCCCCGCTCGCCGCGACCCACCTGTGCCCCGCGGACGAGGCCGCGCTGCGCGCGACCGACGACGCCCTGCGCGAGGCCCTCACGGGGTCCGCCGAGGACGCCCGGTACACGCTGCAGACCTTTGCGACGTCGATGCTCGAGCCCGTCCAGGAGCACATCTGGCGCACCGACCCGCAGCCGCGCCCGTCGCCGCTCGCGCAGTCCCACGTCCGCGTCGCGCAGGCGCTGCTCGACGTCCTCGAGGCCCGGTTCGACCTCGCGGCGGACCTCGTCGACGAGCACGCCCGCGCTCTGCCCGTCCCGCTCGTCCTCGGGTCGCTCGCGACCGCGCTCGCCGGGCGGCTCGTCGCGCTGGGCGCGGCCGCGCCCCGGGGCATCGTCGGCGCTGTCGCCCGGCACCCCGTCCCGTCGTCGGCGCTCCTGCGCATCGCGGCGCTCGAGGACCGGGCGCTCGCGTCCTTCGCCGAGGGTGCCGCGGCCGAGGCCGCGGCGCTCCTCGAGCTCGCTGCGGAGCAGCGCCGTCGGGCGGCGGGACCCGCGCACGACCTCGTCCTGCCCGGCCTCGCCCCCGCCGAGGCGTGGGCCGAGACAGGTCGCGCCGACCACAGCCTCCCCGACGCGCTCGCCGCCGGCACCGGCCCGGCCTCACGCATCCTCGCGGACCGCTCGCAGGTCGCGCTCACCGGACTCACGATGGTCGGGCCCGACGGCCGCACGGGCGTCGCCGACCTCCGCGGGGCGACCGACTGGGACGTCGCGATGGTCGAGCTGTCCGTCGGCCGGGCGTTCGCCCGCTCCGGCGAGCCGCACCGCGCGCACACGCACGTCCTCGCCGCGGCCGAGCTGCTCGACCTCGCCGGCGCGCGACGAACGGCCGACGCCGCCCGGCAGCGGCTCTCGACCCTCACGACCGCGATCCTCGCGCCGCCGCCCGGCCCGGCCCCGTCGGCCGTGTCGCCGGCCTCACCCGCCGCGGGGGTGCCACGGGGCATCGCTCGCTGGCGCACCTTCCTCACGGAGCGTGAGCTCGAGGTCGCCCAGCTCGTCGCGCAGGGTGCCTCGAACCGCGAGATCGCCGAGTCGCTCTACCTCTCCGTCCGCACGGTCGAGGTGTACCTCGGGCGGGCCTTCCGCAAGCTCGGGGTGACGACGCGCGTCGAGCTCGCGGTGCGCGCGCACGAGGACTGAGCGCTGCCGAAGGCACCAGCCTCACAGGGCCGGACGCCCGGTACGGGAAAACCCGTACCGGGCGTCTCGCGTCCGGGCAAGGGATGTGGAAGTACCTCATCACGGGACACCACGCCCGTGACTAACGTCTCAGGACAGTGGCGGCGCCCCCTGCACCTCCACGTGACCTGTCCCGGGACGGCCGCACCCCCCGTCGGCCGCCCTCCCAAGAAAGATGAGTCCCGATGAAGAGATTCCGGATCGTGGCAGCTGTTGCCGCGCTCGGGCTCGTGGGGATCGTTCCGGCGATCACCGCGCCCGCGGCGGAGGCACACGGCTGGGTGACGAACCCCCCGAGCCGCCAGGACAACTGCGCCAACGGCGCGACGTCGTTCGACTGTGGTGACGTCAAGTACGAGCCTCAGAGCGTCGAGGCCCCCAAGGGCTCCATGCTCTGCTCTGGCGGCAACGCTGCCTTCTCCGTCCTCGACGACAACTCCAAGCCGTGGCCCGTGAAGAACGTCGGCTCGAGCCTCGACGTCCAGTGGAAGCTCACCGCTGCCCACAACACCTCCCTCTGGGAGTACTTCGTCGACGGCAAGCTCCACCAGACGTTCGACTCGAAGGGCGCGCAGCCCTCGGCGACCACGAAGCACACGCTGACGAACCTGCCCTCGGGCAAGCACACGATCCTCGCGCGCTGGAACGTCTCCAACACCGCGATGGCGTTCTACAACTGCGTCGACATCAACGTCGGCGGCACGACGACGACCCCGCCGGTCGAGACGACGCCTCCCACCGAGACGACGCCCCCGACCGAGCCGGGCACCTGCACGGCCACGAAGTGGTCGGCGTCCGCGACGTACCAGAGCGGCGCAACCGTCTCGCACAACGGCCGTCAGTACCGTGCCGGCTGGTGGACCCAGGGCGACACGCCCGGCGACGGTGGCCAGTGGGGCGTGTGGCGTGACCTCGGCGCCTGCGACGGCGGCACGACCGAGCCGACCGTCGAGCCCACGGACAACCCGACGACGGACACGCCGACGGCCGAGCCGACGGACGAGCCCACGACGGACACCCCGACGACCGACACCCCGACCGAGCCCGGCAACGCCCCGGCGTGGAGCGCCTCGGTCGCGTACGCGGGCGGCTCGCTCGTGACGTACCAGGGCAAGGTCTACAAGGCCGGCTGGTGGACCCAGGGCGACACCCCGGGCCAGGGCGGCGACTGGGGCGTCTGGCGCCTGCAGTCGGGCACCACGCCGACGACGGAGCCGACCGACAACCCGACGACGGACACCCCGACGGACGAGCCGACGGACGAGCCGACCACGCCGACGGAGACCACCCCGCCCGCGACCGGTGACAAGAAGGTCGTCGGCTACTTCACGCAGTGGGGCGTCTACGGCCGCAACTACCACGTGAAGAACATCGACACGTCCGGCTCGGCAGCGAAGATGACGCACATCCTCTACGCGTTCGGCAACGTCGCCAACGGCAGGTGCGTCATCGGCGACTCCTACGCGGACTACGAGAAGGCCTACACGGCCGACCAGGCCGTCAACGGCAAGGCTGACACGTGGGACCAGGCGCTCCGCGGCAACTTCAACCAGCTCCGCCAGCTCAAGGCCAAGTACCCGCACATCAAGGTGCTGTGGTCGATGGGTGGCTGGACCTGGTCGGGCGGCTTCGGCCAGGCTGCGGCCTCCGACGCCTCCGCCGCCGCCTTCGCGAAGTCGTGCCACGACCTCGTCGAGGACCCGCGCTGGGCTGACGTCTTCGACGGCATCGACATCGACTGGGAGTACCCGAACGCCTGTGGCCTCACGTGCGACACGTCCGGTTCCGAGTCCTACCCGCGCATCCTCAAGGCCCTCCGCAAGCAGTTCGGCAACGACCTCGTCACCTCGGCGATCTCGGCCGACGGCACGACCGGTGGCAAGATCGACGCCGCCAACTACGCCGAGGGCGCGAAGTCGCTCGACTTCATCATGCCGATGACGTACGACTACTTCGGCACGTGGGCAGCCAAGGGCCCGACGGCCCCGCACTCCCCGCTGACGTCCTACCCGGGCATGCCGGTCAACGGCTTCGACTCGTCCACGGCGATCGCCAAGCTCAAGAGCATCGGCATCCCCGCGAACAAGATCCTCCTGGGCGTCGGCTTCTACGGCCGCGGCTGGGCGGGCGTGACGCAGGCAGCTCCGGGCGGCACCGCCACGGGCGCGGCTCCGGGCACGTACGAGGCGGGCAACGAGGACTACAAGGTCCTCAAGACGGCCTGCCCGTCGAACGGCACCATCGCCGGCACGGCCTACGCGTTCTGCAACGGTCAGTGGTGGAGCTACGACACCCCCGCCACGATCAAGACCAAGATGGACTGGACGAAGCAGCAGAGCCTTGCTGGCACGTTCTTCTGGTCGCTCGACGGTGACACGACGAACGGCGAGCTCGTCTCGGCGATCTCGTCCGGTCTCAAGTGAGCATGACCCACTGACCGGTGCGGTCCGCCGGTGCTCCCCGGCCCGGCGGCCCGTACCACCCACGTCGAAGCCCCCGTCCTCCTTCAGCAGGGAGGACGGGGGCTTCGTCGTGCCCGTGCGGGTGTCAGGCCGTGCGGAGGGTGAGACCGTCCGCGGCGTCGTCGCGGTCGACGGTCACCGTGTCGCCGTCCGCGACCTCGCCCGCAAGGACGAGGCGAGCGAGCCGGTCACCGATCTCCCGCTGCACGAGCCGGCGCAGCGGGCGCGCCCCGTAGGCAGGGTCGAAGCCCTCGAGCGCGAGCCACTCGCGGGCCGCGTCCGTCACCTCGAGGCCGATGCGCCGCTCCGTGAGCCGGTCGGCGAGCGACCGCACCTGGATGTCGACGATCCGCCCGAGCTCGTCGACGCTCAGCGGTTCGAACACCACGACGTCGTCGAGCCGGTTGAGGAACTCCGGCTTGAAGTGCCCCCGCACGGCCGCCATGACGACCTCGTGCTTGGCGTCGTCCGAGACCGTCGGGTCGACGAGCGCGTGCGAGCCGAGGTTCGACGTCATGACGAGGATGACGTTGCGGAAGTCGACCGTCCGTCCCTGCCCGTCGGTGAGCCGGCCGTCGTCGAGCACCTGCAGGAGGAGGTCGAAGACCTCCGGGTGCGCCTTCTCGACCTCGTCGAGCAGGACGACGGAGTACGGGCGCCTGCGCACGGCCTCCGTGAGCTGACCGCCCTCCTCGTAACCGACGTAGCCGGGCGGGGCACCGACGAGGCGTGCGACAGAGTGCTTCTCGCCGTACTCGGACATGTCGATGCGCACCATGGCGTGCTCGTCGTCGAAGAGGAAGTCCGCGAGGGACTTCGCGAGCTCCGTCTTGCCGACGCCCGTGGGGCCGAGGAAGAGGAAGGAGCCGGTCGGACGATCGGGGTCGGAGATGCCTGCGCGGGCGCGGCGGACCGCGTCGGAGACGGCGGCGACGGCGCGCGTCTGGCCGATGAGCCGCGCACCGATGGTCTGCTCCATGCTGAGGAGCTTCTCGCCCTCGCCCTGGAGCAGGCGGCCGGCGGGGATGCCGGTCCACGCGGCCACGACCTCGGCGATCTCGGCCGCGTCGACCTTCTCGCCGACGAGGCGCTGCGGGCGCTCGGCGTCGTCGGAACCGGCCGCGGCCTGCGCCTGCTCGGCGGCCTCGAGCTCGGCGATCTCCTTCTCGATCGCCGGGATCTCGCCGTAGCTGAGCCGTCCGAAGGTTGCGAGGTCGCCCTCGTTCTCAGCACGCTGCGCGGCGGCCTCCTTCTCGGCGAGGCGCTTCTTGAGGTCGCCGACGCGGTTGACGCCGCCCTTCTCGGCCTCCCAGCGAGCGGTGAGCGCGCTGAGCTCCTCCTGGCGGTCGGCCCGCTGCGCGGCGAGCTCGTGCGCGCGCTCGAGGTCCTCGTCCGCGCCCGACTCCTTGAGCGCGAGGATCTCCGCGTCGAGGCGCCGGACGACGCGCTGGAGCGTGTCGATCTCGACGGGCGAGGAGTCCATCTCCATGCGGAGGCGGCTCGCCGCCTCGTCGACGAGGTCGATCGCCTTGTCGGGCAGCTGGCGGCCCGTGATGTAGCGGTTGGAGAGACGCGCGGCAGCGACGAGCGCGCCGTCGGAGATCGTCACGCCGTGATGGGCCTCGTACCGGGACTTCAGGCCGCGGAGGATCGCGACGGTGTCCTCGACGGACGGCTCGCCGACGAAGACCTGCTGGAAGCGACGCTCGAGCGCAGGGTCCTTCTCGACGTGCTCGCGATACTCGTCGAGCGTCGTCGCGCCGACGAGGCGCAGCTCGCCGCGGGCGAGCATGGGCTTGAGCATGTTGCCCGCGTCCATCGCGCCCTCGGAGCCGCCGCCCGCACCGACGACCGTGTGGAGCTCGTCGATGAAGGTGACGACCTCGCCGTCGGAGTCCTTGATCTCCTGGAGGACCGCCTTGAGGCGCTCCTCGAACTCGCCGCGGTACTTGGCGCCCGCGACCATCGCGGCGATGTCGAGCGCGACGAGCCGCTTGCCCTGGAGGGACGTGGGCACGTCGCCCGCGACGATGCGCTGGGCGAGACCCTCGACGACGGCGGTCTTGCCGACGCCGGGCTCGCCGATGAGCACGGGGTTGTTCTTGGTGCGGCGAGAGAGGACCTGGACGACGCGGCGGATCTCGGAGTCGCGGCCGATGACCGGGTCGAGGCGGCCGTCGCGGGCCTGCTGGGTGAGGTCGATGCCGTACTTCTCGAGCGTCTTGCACGTGCCCTCGGGGTTGGCGGACGTCACGGGGCCCGTGCCGCGGACGGCGGGCAGCGCGGCGCGGAGCGCGTCGGTCGTCGCGCCGGACTCGCGCAGTGCGGAGGCCGCCGGGGAGTCGACGGTCGCGAGGGCGAGGAGGAGGAGCTCGGCGGAGATGTAGTCGTCGCCGTGCGCGGCCGACTCCTTCTTCGCGGCCTCGAGGACGTTGCCGAGGGCGCGGGACGCGGTGGGCTCCGAGACGGAGCCGCCCTGCGACGACGGAAGCGCGACGAGGGCCGTGCGGGTGCGACGGCCGACGTCCTTGACATCGACGTGCGCGGCGCCGAGCAGGGCGACGGCGAGCCCGTCGGGCTGCTCGAGAAGGGCGCCGAGGAGGTGGAGGGGTTCGATCTGCGGGTTGCCGGCGGCTCCGGCGGCGCGGATGGCGTCACCGATCGCCTGCTGCGACGCGGTGGTGAAGCTGGACTCCATGGGGTCTCCTCTCGGGTCGGGGTGGGTCTCGTCAGAGCAACCCCGTCAGACTTGAGTCTATTCCGCTCAACTTTGCAGCACCACCCTGCACCGCGCGGAAGTTCCTCTCGTCCCCGCAGGCCCGCGGTGCAATGATCGAGCATGACGTTCTTCCCTACGGGCACGCCCGCACCTCGTCCTGCCGGCACCTGGTCCCCTGACATCCTCGGGGAGGGATGGGAGCAGCGCACGCTGCACCTGGGGTCCGACGACGAGGGACCCGTGGACGTCACGCTCGTGCGCCTCACGCGCGGGCCACGGCACGACCGCGCGGTGCTGTACGTCCACGGGTTCGTCGACTACTTATTCCAGGCGCACGTCGGCGACGCCCTCGCCACGGCGGGCTGGGACTTCTACGCGGTCGACCTGCGTCGCTACGGACGGTCGCTGCGGCCCGGGCAGACGGCCAACATCGTCGACGACCTCGCCGTCCACGCCGAGGACCTCGACGCGGCTCTCGCCGTGGTGCGGGACGACGAGCAGCACGCCCGCATCGCGCTGCTCGGCCACTCGACCGGCGGGCTCGTCGCGTCGCTGTGGGCGAACGCCCGTCCCGGGCGGATCGACGCGCTCGTCCTCAACAGCCCGTGGCTCGAGCTCAACGACACCGCGCTCATGCGGACCGTCGGCACGCAGGGTCTGCGCGTCCTCGCGAAGGTTGCGCCGCGCATGGTCGTCGGGAGCCTCGCGCCGCACTACGGGCGCGCGCTCCACGCGAGCACGGGCGGCGAGTGGGACTACGACCTCGCGTGGAAGCCGATCGAGGGCTTCCCCGTCCGGGCGCGCTGGATCGCGTCCGTGCGCCGCGCGCACGCGCGCGTCGCCCGCGGCCTCGACATCACGTGCCCCGTGCTCGTGCTGACGTCCGACGCGACCGGGGACCACGTCCACGACCACCCGGACGTCCTCACGACCGACTCCGTGCTCGCGGTCGAGCACACCGCCGCGCTCGCGCCGGGCCTCGGCGAGGACGTCGTGTACGAGCAGGTCCCGGGCGGCGCGCACGACCTGGCGCTCTCCCCCGAGCCGGCGCGCAGCCGGTATCTCGAGCGCGTCGTCGCCTGGCTCGACGAGGTCGTGCCGCCGCGTCGATGACGGTGACCGCGGGCCGGCGCGGCTAGCGAGCCGGGGAGGGCGAGTCGTCCGGTCCGGATGCGCGCTCCTCCGGGTGCTCCTCGTCGTGCGCGCGGTGGACCGCGTCGTCGACGAGCTCCGCCGCGAGCCGTGCGACACCCGCACGGTCGGCCGCGAGCGCGGCCTCCTGGACGTCGGCCGTGAGCTCGTCCATGACGAGCAGGTCCGTGCGCACCTTGCCCGTCCGGTACCCCGCCCGGCCCACCATGTGCGCAGACACGGGGGCCGTGAGCATCTGGAAGAGGATGACGAGCACGATGACGAGGGCGACCCGCCACGTCCGCAGCTGCAGCTCGAGACCGATGAGCACGAGGATGAGCCCCAGCACCTGCGGCTTCGTCGCCGCGTGCATGCGCGCGAGCAGGTCCGGGAAGCGCAGCACGCCCACCCCGGCCGCGAACGAGAGGAAGGCTCCGGCGAGCATGAAGATCGCCGAGAGCACGTCGAGCACCGTGTCGAGCATCAGCGGGCCTCCCCTCGGTGCGTCGTGTCGTCAGGCTCCGAGTCGAGCTCCGCGACCCGCTCCGTCGCGCGGTCCTCGGCTTCCTCGACGAGGCGCCGCTGCGCGTCCTCGGCCTCGGCCTCGGCACGCGTCTTGATGCGACGGTCGTCGTCCTTCTCGGCCGCCGCGAAGCGCGCGATCGTCACCGAGCCCACGAAGCCCACCATCGAGAGCACGACGAGGATCGGCAGCGTGTCCGTCCGACGGTTCCACGCGGCCTCGAGCGCGATGACCGCGACGAGCGTCGCCGTGAGGACGTCGAGGGCGATCGTCCGGTCGAGCATCGACGGGCCGCGCTCGACGCGCACCACCGCGAGCACGGCGCCCACGAACAGCATGGCCGCCGAGACGGCGACGACGTAGGGGTTCACGCGTCCTCCTCGGTCGGGTCGGCGGGGGCGGGCGGGGCAGGTTCGTCGCCGTCCTTCGTCCGGGCGGCGCGGGCCGGGAGCACGTCGGGAGCAGCCGCGCCCGAGGCGCCCGACGCCGTGCCCGAGCGTCCACGACGCCCCGGGACCCGCAGCCCCGCGCGCACGAGCTCCTCGTCGGACGCGAGCGCGTAGAGCACGCGCTCCTCGAGCTCGAGCACGTCGTCACGCACCGCGTCCTCGCCGCCCGACGCCGCCAGGTCGAGCACGTGGAGGTACAGCATGCCCGTGATGCGCTGCGCCTCCACGACGAGCGTCCCCGGCACGAGCGTCGAGAGCTCGGCCGTTACCGTGAGGTAGAGGTCCGCAGGATTCCGCAGGCGCACGCCGACGACGGCCCCGTGCACGTGCGACCGCGGCGACAGCGCCTGCCACGCGACCTGGAACGACGCCTGGACGAGCGACGAGAGGAAGTACCAGGCCAGGCGCAGCATGTGCCACGGCCGCACCTTGATCGAGAAGCCCATCGCAGGCAGCGGGAACACGAGCGTCACGACGACACCCACGCCCAGCCCGCCGAGGACGTTCGCCCACGTGAGCTCGCCCCACAGGAGGACCCAGACGAGCGCGAGCCACAGGATCGTCGGCCACTGGACAAGCAGGCCGCGCCGACGCGCATGAAGACTCATGGCTGCACCCCCGTCGAGGTCGGTGACGGGGTCGCCGTCGGCACGGGCGTCTCGTCGTCCTCCGGAGCGACGGACGGCAGCACCGACCCGTCGCCCGGCACGAGGTCGCTCGACGTGCCGACACCGCGGCCGTCCGCCCCGAGCACCGCGTCGATGTACGGCGTGCGCGCGCGCAACGTCTCTGCGGCCCGCCCCGCGTAGTCGAACAGCGGCCCCGCCGCGAACGTCAGCGACAGGCCGAACGCCACGAGCGCGAACGTCGCACCGAGCATGCCCGAGGGCAGCCGCTGCGGCCGGATCTCCTGCGGCGGCGTCTGCCAGAACGCCTTGTTCCACGCCTTGACGATCGCGTACAGCGTGAGCAGCGACGTGATGATGCCGCCCGCGACGAGCGTGTACCCGAGCGGCGTCCCCAGCTGCACACCGCCCTGGAGCAGCCCCACCTTGCCGAGGAAGCCCGACAGCGGCGGGATCCCCGCAAGGTTCATCGCGGGGACGAAGAACGCGATCGCGAGCAGCGGCGCGATCTTCGCGAGGCCGCCGAGCCGTGCGAGCGACGTCGTCCCGCCGATGCGTTCCATGAGCCCGACGACGAGGAACAACGTCGTCTGCACCGTGATGTGGTGCACGACGTAGAAGACCGTCGCCGTGAGTCCCGTCTGCGAGGACAGCGCGATGCCGAAGACCATGTACCCGATGTGGCTCACGAGCGTGAACGACAGCAGACGCTTGATGTCGTCCTGGGCGACCGCGCCGAGGATCCCCACGATCATCGTGAGCAGCGCCGCGACGAGCAGCACCGAGTCCGTCCGGTCGTCGGGGAACAGAAGGGTCTGCGTGCGGATGATCGCGTAGATGCCGACCTTCGTGAGCAGCCCCGCGAACACCGCCGTGACGGGCGCAGGCGCCGTCGGGTAGGAGTCCGGCAGCCACGCCGACAGCGGGAAGATCGCCGCCTTGATGCCGAACGCGATCAGCAGCAGGATCTCGAGGACGAGCCGCGTCGTCGAGTCGATCTCCGGGAGCCGCTCCGCGAGCTGCGCGAGGTTCACCGTGCCCGTCGCCGCGTAGATCATCGCGAGCGCCACGAGGAAGATCGCCGAGGACACGAGCGAGACGACGACGTAGATCGTCCCCGCACGGATGCGCGATCCCGTGCCGCCGAGCGTCAGCAGCACGTACGACGCCGCGAGGAGGATCTCGAAGCCCACGTAGAGGTTGAAGAGGTCACCCGTGAGGAACGCGTTCGAGACGCCGGCCGCAAGCACGAGGTACGTCGGGTGGTAGATCGCGACGGGAGCCTCGTCGTCGCCGTCCGCGATGCCCTGCCCGAGCGAGTAGAGGAAGACGCACAGCAGGACGAGCGAGGACACCGTCACCATGAGCGCCGAGAGCCGGTCCGCGACGAGCACGATGCCGACGGGCGCCGCCCAGCCGCCCACGTCGACGACGACCGGGCCCGAGTCCGCCCCGATGACGAGGCCGACCCCGACCGCGAGCATCGCCGCGAGGACGACGACGGTGATGATGCGCTGCGCGCGCGTGTGCTTCCACAGCGCGAGCGCGAGACCCGCGCCGAAGAGCGGCAGCATGACGGGCAGCGGGACGAGGGCGTTGATCATGCGTCACCCTCCGTCCGCGGGGACGTGCCGGAGGCACCGGGCGCTGGGGCGTCGGGCGCGGCCGTCACGATCTCCGCCGTCTCCTCGTCGTCGTGGATCGTCTCGTCGCGGGTCTCGGCAGCGTCCTCGTCGAGGGTCTCGCCCGAGTCCTCCGAGTCGGAGTCGTGGTAGGCCGGCGCGTTCGTGGCGGCCTTGCGGGCGACGCGTCGGTCCTCGAGGTCGTCCTGCACCTCGTCGTGACCGTGGAGCTGCCACGAGCGGTACGCCATCGACATGACGAAGCCGACCATGCCCAGCGCGATGACGATCGCCGTGAGGACCATGGCCTGCGGCAGCGGGTCGCTCATCTCCGACGGGTCTGCCGAGCCGATGATCGGCGCCTTGCCGGGCCGCCCCGACGCGACCATGAAGAGCAGGTTCACGCCGTTGCCGAGCATCAGCACGCCGAGCATGACGCGCGACAGCGAACGCTCGAGCAGCAGGTACACGCCCGCCGCGACGAGCACGCCGATGACGACGACGAGGGCGAGCGAGGGGGTCGTGTCGATCATCGGTCGCCTCCGTCGGTCGTCACGGGCCGGATCCCCGCGGCGTCGAGCGCGGCGCGGGCCGCACGCGCGTCGGCGACGACGGCAGCCGCGCCGTACGTGCCGTCCGCGTCGCGCGGGGTCGTGTCGGCCTGACGGTCGATCTCCGCACCGAGCGAGCGCAGGATGTCGAGGACGAGCCCGATGACGACGAGGAACACGCCGATGTCGAAGAACAGGGACGTCACGAGCTTGACGTGCCCGAGCAGCGGCAGGTCGGCCTGGACGATGAAGCTCTGCAGGGGCTCCCCGCCGAACAGCACGGGGACGAGACCGACGCCCACGGAGAGGAAGAGTCCCGTGCCGAGCAGGAGGCCCGGGTGGATGGGAGCGGCCTCGCCAAGCTCGTAGCGGCCCGCCGCGAGGTACCTGATGATGATCGCGATACCCGTGACGAGCCCGGCCGCGAAGCCGCCGCCGGGCGCGTTGTGCCCCGAGAACAGCAGGAACACGGCGAAGACGATCATCGAGTGGAAGAGCAGGCGCGTCGCGACCTCGAAGACGACCGAGCGCCGCTGGGGCGCAACCGTGCGCCCGCCGCGGAGCCACACACCCGCGCGGGCGGCGCGCTCGAGGAGCGCGGACGGCGCGGTGCCGCGCAGCTGCGGAACCGTCGGCAGCTGCCCGATGGCCTCGTCGACCTGCTGCGGCGCAAGCGCCCCGACGAGGCTCGACGCGGTCGGCGCACGGAGGATCTCGCCGCTGCGGCGACGCAGGAAGACCAGGCTCGCGACGCCCGTCGCGGCGACGAGCAGCACCGAGATCTCGCCCATGGTGTCCCAGGCGCGCGTGTCGACGAGGACGACGTTGACGATGTTCTTCCCGCCGCCGTAGACGTAGACCTCCTCGGGGAAGTCGACCGACACGGGCTCGTGGATGCGCGCGCCCGGCACGGTGAGCGCGAGCGCCGCGACGGTCACACCGACGGCCGCGCCGAGCACGAGCCGGATCCAGCGCGAGCCGGCGAGCGGCCGGTCGGAGAAGTACGCGGGCAGGCGCCGCAGGACGAGGACGAAGACGACGAGCGTGATCGTCTCGACGAGCACCTGCGTGAGAGCGAGGTCCGGAGCGCCGTGAAGCATGAAGAGCACCGCGGTGCCGTAGCCCGTGACGCCGACGAGCAGGACGGCCTTGAGCCGCCTGCGCGCACGGGCCGCGAGGAGCGCGGCGACCGCGACGACGCCCGCGACGAGCACCTGCGGGGCCCCCGACGCGAGCACGATGCGCTCGGGCCACGACCCTGCGGCGAGGAGGACGCCGCCGACGGCGAGGACGAGCGTTCCGAGGATGATGCCGAGGTAGAGGGGCAGCGAACCACGCTGCGTCACGGCGGTGACGTCGGCCGCCAGGTCGTCGAGGCGGCGCATGAGGCGGCGGTAGACGCGCTCGGCCTCGGGCACGTGCGGGACGCGCGCCTGCGCGGCCTCGACGCGTTCCCGCACGAGGAACAGCACGACACCGACGGCGACGACCGCGAGCGTGAGCCACAAGGCTGGCCCGAACCCGCCCCACATGGTGAGGTGTCCCGGGTCGCCCGTCGGGTAGAGCGCGGCGTGCGGCGCGAGCAGCTGCTCACCGAGGTGCGGCACGAGGGCCGCGCCGAGGCCGAGGACGGAGAGCGCGAACGGCGGCCACACGAGCAGCCGCGGCTGGGCGTGGATCTGTGCCGGGTCGATCTGCGCGACGTCGACCTCGGGCGCGGGCTCCTCCCCCGCACGCACGGGTCGCGTGGGAGGCGTCGGGCACTGCGGCTTCGACGCGAACGCGCCCCACCAGAACCGCAGGCCGTACGCGAACGTCAGCATCGAGCCGACGACGACCGCGCCGAGGACGACCGCGGACACCCACGGCTCCGTGCCGGGCACGCCGTCGTGGACGAGCGACTCGAGCGCCGCCTCCTTCGCGACGTAGCCGGCGAGCGGCGGCAGGCCGATCATCGAAGCGATCGCGAGGCCGCCCGCGACGGCCGTGAGCGGGAGCTTCCTGCCGACACCCGTGAGCCTGCGCAGGTCTCGCGTGCCGGTCGCCGCGTCGACGACGCCCGTGACGAGGAACAGCGCGGCCTTGAACATCGCGTGCGCGCCGATCATCGCGAGACCCGCGAGCGCCGCGGCACGCGAGCCGAGGCCGACGAGCAGGATGATGAGCCCCAGCTGGGAGACGGTCCCGAACGCGAGGACGAGCTTGAGGTCGTTCTGGCGCAACGCCCGGTACCCGCCGAGCACGAGCGTCCCTGCGCCGAGGACGAGGACGACGACGCGCCACGCGTCGAGGTCCGAGAAGCCCGGCGCGAGGCGCGCGACGAGGTAGACGCCGGCCTTGACCATCGCTGCGGCGTGGAGATACGCCGAGACGGGCGTCGGGGCGGCCATGGCGCCCGGGAGCCAGAAGTGGAACGGCAGCAGCGCCGACTTCGTCACCGCGCCGACGAGCATGAGGACGACCGCGACCGTCACCGCCGTGCCCGCCGGCGGCGCCGCAAGGATCTCCGAGAGCAGGTAGGTGCCCGCGGTCTCGCCGAGGACGACGATGCCACCGAGCATCGCGAGCCCGCCGAACGTCGTCACGACGATCGCCTGCATCGCGGCACGACGCGAGGACTTGCGGTCCGCGTAGTGGCCGATGAGCAGGTAGGAGAAGACCGTCGTCAGCTCCCAGAACACGAAGAGCAGCAGCATGTCGTCGGCCGTGACCAGCCCGACCATCGCGCCCGCGAACGCCGTGAGCACCGCCGCGAACCGGCCCATGCCCTGCGCGTTCGACGAGAAGTACGCCGAGCAGTACACGAGGACGATCGCGCCGACGCCGCCCGAGATGAGCAGGAGGAACCACGAGAGGGTGTCCATGCGGAACGCGAGGTCGAGGCCGAGCGCGTCGATCCACGGCGTGACGCTCACCGGGTGCTCGCCCCGCATGACGCGGTCCGTCCACGACAGCGCGTAGACGGCCGCGGAGGCCGGCGCGAGCGCGAGGACGAGGAAGGCCTTCCGGCCGAGGCGCGCGACGAGCGCGGGCGCAGCAAGCGCCATCGCGAGGTGGGCGATGAGCAGCTGCGGCACGTCCGTGTCCGTCCTTCAGGGGGCGGGGAGGCGGTCGGCACCCCGGGGCGCGACACGGGGCCGCCCTGGCCGAGGAACTGGGCCAAGTTTACCAACCGCTGACCGCTGCCCGACCCTCCTCGGCTGTGGCGATGGCCATGTTCGCGCCGCATCAGGAGCACAGGCCCGACATCCCGGACCGCCTGGGCGAGAGCGATCTCACACCGCCGCGGGATCCGCCGTGCGGGAAAGGTTGCCTCGGCGCAACAGACCCGGACCCCGCACCGAAACATCGCCTCCCTAGCGTCGGAGCACCAGATGCCCACGTCGACCGCGGAGGCCCCGATGACCCACGAGCAGCTGACGACCGCACCACCCGTAGCCGCGCCCGCCGGCGTCCCGCTCGGCGCCGGCGTCACCCGTCGCCCCGGCCGACGCCTCGACGGCTGGGACCCCGAGAACACCGCGCAGTGGCGTGCCGTCGGGCGCACGATCGCCCGCCGCAACCTCGTCGCCTCCGTCTGCGCGGAGTTCCTCGGCTTCGTCGTCTGGGCCCTGTGGAGCGTCGTCGTGCCCCTGCTGCCCGCCGCGGGCTTCGACCTCACGGTCGACCAGATGTTCTGGCTCATCGCCGTGCCGAGCCTCGTCGGCGCGACCCTGCGCATCCCCTACACGTTCGCCGTGCCCGTGCTCGGCGG
Organism: Sanguibacter sp. HDW7; assembly: GCF_011300875.1. Taxonomy (NCBI): domain Bacteria; kingdom Bacillati; phylum Actinomycetota; class Actinomycetes; order Micrococcales; family Sanguibacteraceae; genus Sanguibacter; species Sanguibacter sp. HDW7. The sequence continues at coordinate 3,069,361 of NZ_CP049862.1, forward strand.
GCAGCGCTGGACGATCATCTCCGCCCTCCTGCTGCTCGTGCCGCTCGTCGCGCTCGCGCTCGTCGTGCAGGACCCGACGACGCCGTTCGGCGTGCTCGTCGCCGTCGCGGCCCTCGCAGGCGTCGGCGGGGGCAACTTCGCGAGCTCGATGGCGAACATCTCGTTCTTCTACCCCGAGGCCGCCAAGGGCCGGGCGCTCGGCCTCAATGCCGCGGGCGGCAACCTCGGGACGGCCGCCGTGCAGCTCGTCGTGCCGCTCGTCGTCGTCACGGCGGCGGGCGTGCGGCTCGAGCGCGCGGCACTGCTCGTCGTCCCGCTCGTCCTCGGCGCCGTCGTGCTCGCGTGGCGCTCGATGGACAACCTCACGGGCGCGCGCTCCGACGTGCGCGCCTACGCGGTCGCCGCGACGCGCCGCCACACGTGGCTCGTCTCGGCCGTGTACCTCGGCACGTTCGGCTCGTTCATCGGGTTCTCGAGCGTCTTCCCGACGCTCCTCAAGGCCACGTTCCCCGAGGTCAGCGTGTCGGTCGCGTTCCTCGGCGCGCTCGTCGGCGCTGTCGCGCGGCCGCTCGGCGGCTCGCTCGCGGACCGCGTCGGCGGCGCACGCGTCACGCTCGTCGCTTTCGGCGCCATGGCGACGGCCGTCGTCGGCGCGATCCTCGCACTGCGCGCCGGGTCGTTCGTCGGGTTCGTCGGCAGCTTCCTCGTCCTGTTCGTCGCGACCGGCGCGGGCAACGGCTCCGTCTACCGCATGATCCCTGCGGTCTTCCGCCACGGCGCGACCGACGACGCCGACCGCGCCCACCGGGCGCGGGTCGCGGCCGGCTGCCTCGGCATCGCCGGAGCGGTCGGCGCGTTCGGCGGCTTCCTCGTGCCGCGCGGCTTCGCGGCGTCGACCGCCGCGACGGGCGGGATCGAGGCCGCACTGTGGGCCGTCGTCGGCGTCTACGCGCTGCTCGCGACGCTCACGTGGGCCGTGTACGCGCGGCCCGGCTCCGCCCTCGGCGCGGCGGGCGTCTGAGTGACGGCGCCGCCGACGGCTCCCGGGGGCCCGCCCGCGAGCGCCGCGGTCCGCGCGGACCTCGCGCGCGGGGCCCCGGGTGACGCGCACGGGCCGGCCACCCGCACGCCCGGCACGGCGGCGGTGCGGACGGTGTGCGGCTACTGCGGTGTCGGCTGCGGGATCGTCCTCGACGTCACGACGCACGACGACGGCTCGTGCACCGCGACCGCGTCGCGCGGCGACGCCGAGCACCCCGCCAACCGGGGCCGGCTGTGCACGAAGGGCGCGACGACCGTCGACCTCCTCGCCGCGGGCGGACGCGCGAGCACCGCGCTCGTGCGCACCGAGCGCGACGCCGAGCTCGTGCCCGCGCCGCTCGACGCGACGATCGACCTCGTCGCGGGCCGGCTCGCGCGGATCGTCGCCGAGCACGGACCCGACGCGGTCGCGCTCTACGTCTCGGGACAGATGAGCATCGAGGCCCAGTACCTCGCGAACAAGCTCGCGAAGGCGGCGCTGCGCACCCGCTGGATCGAGTCGAACTCGCGCCTGTGCATGGCGAGCGCGGGCACCGGCTACAAGCTCTCGCTCGGCGCCGACGGCCCGCCCGGCTCGTACGACGACCTCGACGAGGCCGACCTCTTCGTCGTCGTCGGCGCGAACATGGCCGACTGCCACCCCATCCTCTTCCTGCGGATGCTCGACCGCGTGCGCGCGGGCGCGCGGCTCGTCGTCGTCGACCCCCGCCGCACCGCGACCGCCGCGAAGGCCGACGTCCACCTGCAGGTGCGGCCCGGCACGGACATCGCGCTGCTCGACGGACTCGCGCACCTCGTCGCCGCGGCCGGCGGCGTCGACGAGGCGTTCGTCGCCGAGCACACCGAGGGCTGGGACGAGCTCCGCCCGATGCTCGCCGACTACCCGCCCGAGGAGGTCGAGCGGATCACGGGCGTGCCCGCGGCGCAGCTGCGGGAGGTCGCCGACCTCATCGTCGCGGCGGGCGGCCGCTGGGTGTCGTGCTGGACGATGGGCCTCAACCAGTCCGTCCACGGCACATGGTCGACGAACGCGCTCGTCAACCTCCACCTCCTCACTGGTGCGATCTGCCGGCCGGGCGCGGGCCCCTTCTCCCTCACGGGGCAGCCCAACGCGATGGGCGGGCGCGAGATGGGCTACATGGGGCCGGGCCTCCCGGGGCAGCGGTCCGCGCTCGTCGCGGAGGACCGTGCGTTCGTCGAGGACGTGTGGGGGCTCGCGCCCGGGACGCTCCGCGCGGAGTCGTCGGGCCGCGGCACCGTCGAGATGTTCGAGCGCCTCGCGACGGGCGACATCCGGGCCGTGTGGATCATCTGCACGAACCCCGTCGCGTCGATGGGCAACCGCGACACGGTCCTGCGGGGGCTCGCGGCCGCGGAGCTCGTCGTCGTCCAGGACGCGTTCGCGGACACGGACACGACGCGCCACGCGGACGTCGTCCTGCCCGCCGCGACGTGGGCGGAGTCCGACGGCGTCCTGGTGAGCTCGGAGCGCAACGTCACCCTCGCGCGCGCGGCCGTGCCCGCGCCGGGCGACGCGCTGCCCGACTGGCTGCTCGTCGCGCGCGTCGCACGCGCGCTGGGGCACGACGGCTTCGACCACGCGTCCGCCGAGGAGGTCTTCGAGGAGATCCGGCAGTTCTCCAACCCGGCGACGGGCTACGACCTGCGCGGGCTCTCGCACGCGCGCCTGCGCGAGGGCCCCGTCCAGTGGCCCGCGGCGCCCGACGGCCCGCGCCGCAACCCCGTGCGCTACCTCAACGACGGCGTCCACTCCCCCGCCCTCGTCCACGCGGACGGCACGCGACCGCGGCTGCGCTTCCCGACGGCGTCGGGCCGCGCGCGCCTGTGGGCGCGGCCGCACGTCCCGGCCGCGGAGCTGCCCGACGACGACTTCCCGTTCGTCCTCACGACGGGCCGCGTGCAGCACCAGTGGCACACGATGACGAAGACCGGCAAGGTCGCGAAGCTCAACCGGCTCGCGCCCGCACCGTTCTGCGAGATCCACCCGGAGGATGCCGCACGGCTCGGCGTGCGCGCGGGCGACCAGGTCGAGGTCGTCTCGCGGCGCGGCCGGGCCGTGCTGCCCGCGACGGTGACGGACCGTGTGCCGCCGGGGTGCGTGTTCGCGCCGATCCACTGGAACGACCTCGCGGGGCCGGACCTCGCGATCAACGCCGTGACGAACGACGCCGTCGACCCGCTGTCGTTCCAGCCGGAGCTCAAGGTGTGCGCGGTCGCGCTCACGATCGTCGCGGCACCGGTCGCGGCGCCTCCGTCGGCGCCGTCGGTGCCCGACGCGCTCGTCGGGATCGGGGCTGCGCTCGGGCTCGGCGAGCTCACCGCGCCGCCCACGCTCGACGACGACGGCCGCCGCTACCTGGCAGGCTTCCTCGCGGGCCTCGGAACCGACGCCGCGACCCCCGGCACGCCCGTCCTCCCGCCGTCGGCACCCCTCACCCCCGAGCAGGCCGTCTGGGTCGACGGCATGCTCGCGGGCGTCTTCTCGCGCGCCGCCGACGCGCGGCCCGCGACGCGCACGACGCTCGTCCTGTGGTCCTCCCAGACGGGCACCGCAGAAGACCTCGCGGGCCGCGTCGCCGCGCACCTCACCGCGCAGGGCCGCACGCCGCTCGTCCGCGGCACCGGCACGACGAGCCCCGCCGACCTGCCGCGCGACGCCGACCTCGTCGTCGTGACGAGCACGTTCGGCGACGGCGAGGCACCCGACGACGGCGTCGACTTCTGGGAGGCCCTCGTCGACCCGGCCGCGCGACGCCTCGACGGGACGCGCTTCGCGGTGCTCGCGCTCGGCGACGCGTCCTTCGAGCGGTTCTGCGGGCACGGCCGGCGCCTCGACCACCGGCTCGCCGAGCTCGGCGCGCACCGTCTCGTCGCACGCGCCGACACGGAGGCCGGGGACGACGAGCGCGTCGAGGAGTGGCTCGTAGGGCTCACGGCCGCGCTCGCGTCCGGGGGTGCGGGCGCGGCCGGCGGCTCGGCGGACGGCGGCCCGGCCGACGGGTCCGTGCCTGACGTCTCCTCGCCTGACGGTTCCGCGCCCGGCGTCGCCGCCGGGGAGCCGTCGGGCACGGACGCGTCGGGCACCGCCTCCGCGACCTCGCGCGAGCCCGCCGCCCCCGACGGGCCGCCCGTCGCGACCCGTCGCGCACCGGGCCTCGCCGAGCTCGTCGAGGCCCGCCTGCTCTCGGGCCCGGGCAGCGCGAAGGAGGTGCGGCACGTCGTCCTCGACGTGTCCGGCTCCGAGCGCGAGGTGACGTACCGCGCGGGTGACGCGCTCGCCGTCCACCCGACGAACGCGGCGGCGCTCGTCGCGGAGTGGTTCGACGTCACGGGCTGGGACCCGGCCGCGACGGTGACGCTGGGCGGAACCGACGTCGTCCTCGGCGACGCGCTCACGCGGTCCGTGGACCTCACGCGCACGACGTCGGACCTGCTCGCGCTCGTCGCCGAGCGCTCGGGCGACGCCGGGCTGGCGCGCCTGCTGCGCCGCGACAACCGCGCCGACCTCGCGCGGTGGACGTGGTGCCGACAGCCCGTCGACGTCCTCGCGGAGCTCGCCCCGCACCTGCCCGCGGCCGACGTCCTCGCGACCCTGCGGCCGCTCGCGCCCCGCCAGTACTCGATCTCGTCGACGCCACTCGTGCGGCCCGACCGGATCGAGCTGACGATGTCTGTCGTGCGCTACACGTCGCCCGCGGGCGCGGCGCGCGGCGGCCTGTGCTCGACGTTCCTCGCCGACGCCCAGCCCGGCACGCGCGTCCCCGTGCACGTCCAGCCGACCTCGCACTTCCGGCCGCCCGCGCCCGACGCGCGGGCGATCATGGTGGGTCCCGGCACGGGCGTCGCGCCGTTCCTCGGTTTCCTCGACGAGCGCCGGGCCGCGGGGCACACGGGCGCGAGCTGGCTGTTCTTCGGCGAGCAGCACGAGGCGACCGACTTCTACCACGCCGACCGGCTGCGGCAGATGCTCGCCGACGGCACGCTCGCACGCCTCGACACGGCGTTCTCGCGCGACCAGCGCGCGAAGGTCTACGTGCAGGACCGCATGCGCGAGCACGGCGCCCGCCTGTGGTCGTGGCTCGAGGACGGCGCGTCGTTCCTCGTGTGCGGCGACGCAGGGCGCATGGCGCGCGACGTCGACGCGACGCTGTGCGAGATCGTCGCGACCCACGGGCGCATGTCGCCCGACGACGCCGCCGCGTACATCCGCCGCCTCACGGCCGCGCGACGTTACGTGCGCGACGTCTACTGAGCAGCGCCCGCCGGGTCCCTGGGGCTCAGCCGACCCGGTGGGCGCTCCCTGCGTCGCTCCCTGTCAGCGGGCCGGCCGCTGGCTCACCGTGGTGCGGATCTGCGTCCCGCACGCCGTGCGAAGTCGTCCATCGCGGTGAGTACCGCCGCGGCCTGCCACATGCGTCGGCGTCCCGCGCTGAACCTCGTGAGGATGCCGGCTTCCTCGAGGGCGTCGATCGCGTTGCGGGCGCCTCGGTCTGTGACGCCGAGCGCGGAAGCGACGAGCGCGGCATCGACGACGGGGTGCTCGACGACGTGGTCGAGGAGGCGCCACGCGGCCGCGTCGGCGCGGACCCTGAGGGCGTCGCGCCAGGCCTCCCTCATCTCGGTGATCTCGCGTGCGAGGACCCTGCCGTTGGCGGCGGCACCGAACGTCGCGTGGGAGAGTGCGGCGACGATCGCGTCGGGCCTTCCCTGCCGGTACTCGTCGAGCGCGTCGAAGTACGCCACAGTGTCGTGCAGGAGCCCGGCGGAGACGGGGACCGACGCCCGCCGCACGAGCCCGCGCGCGCGGAGCATGGTGTGGACGAGCGCGCGCCCTGTGCGTCCGTTGCCGTCCTCGAAGGGGTGGATAGTCTCGAGCTGGGCGTGCACGAGCGCGGTGTGTGCGAGCGGCGCGAGGTCGCGTCGGGCAGCGAGCCCGACGAGGTCGGCGACGAGCGCCGGCACGTGCTCGGCGTGGGGGGCGACGTAGTCGGCATCGTGCGGGGACAGCGAGGACGCGCCGATCCACACCTGCGTCGTGCGGAACCGTCCCGCGATCTCGGGGTCGTCCTCCTCGAGCAGGTGGCGGTGGGCCGTGAGGATCGTCGTCGCGGAGACGTCGTCGAGGTCCGCGAGCGCGGCGCGCATCGCGCGCGTCCCGGCGGCGACGAGCCGCGCGTTGCGGCTCGAGCTCACGTCGAGCTCCGCGAGCGCGACGGCGCGCGCCCCGGCGGTGAGGTTCTCGATACGCGACGACGACGCCGACTCGGTGCGCAGCAGGATCGCGGGCATCGGAGTGGGCAGCGCGGCCATCTCGGCGTCGAAGCGGACGATCTCGGCGGTCGCGGCGGCCTCGAGCTCGGCGGTCGACGGATCGGCGGTGTAGGTGCTGCGCGCGACGTGAGGGACGACGGCGGCCCGGTAGGGGCGGGCGAAGCGTCGGCGCTGGAACGCGTCGAGGTGCCCCTCGGCTGCGCTGATGTCCCAGTCGCGGTCCTCGTACGCGAGCGCGGGCCAGCCACCGTCCGTCATCCTTCACCTCCGCCGCTCATTGTTGAAGGCTATACGCGGAGCCTTCAACAAGGAACCCCTAGATTGAAGGCTACTGCCATAGCCTTCAATCTCGCGCCCGTCTCCTGAAGGCTCCACGGCAGCGCTCTCACACCGCGCCCGCCCCCGCTGTGCGGACAAGGTTGCCCGCGCGAAACACGCGCGCACCCGGACCGGAAACACCGGGCTCCTACCGTCGATGACAGATCCCATGCGGACCGTCGGACGGAGACCACCATGACCCGCAAGCTCGTCGTCGTCGGCGCCGGCATGGTCGCGCAGCGCCTCGTCGAGGCCCTCCGATCGCGCGACCTCGAGGGCCGCTGGCACATCACGGTCCTCGGCGAGGAGCCGCGCCGCCCCTACGACCGTGTCGCGCTCACGAGCTACTTCTCGGCGCGCGACCCCGAGGAGCTCGCGCTCGGCGACGCCTCCCTGTGGGACGACCCGCTCGTCACGCTCCGCAAGGACGACGCGGTCGTCGGCCTCGACCGCGAGGCCCGCACCGTGACGACAGCGCGCGGTCGCGTCGAGCGCTACGACCACCTCGTCCTCGCGACCGGCTCGTCCGCGTGGGTGCCGCCCGTGCAGGGCGCGGACCTGCCCGGGGTGTTCGTCTACCGCACGCTCGACGACGTCGCGGCCCTGCGGGGCTACGTCGAGGAGCTGCGCACGACGCGCCCCGTCGTGCGGGGAGCCGTCCTCGGCGGCGGCCTCCTCGGCCTCGAGGCCGCGGGCGCGCTGCGCGCCCTCGGCGCGCAGGCCACCGTCCTCCAGGTCGGCACGCACCTCATGTCGACGCAGATCGACCTCGGCGGCGGCGAGGCCCTGCGGCGCCTCGTCAACGACCTCGGCATCGGCGTGCGGCTCGACGCCAGGACGACGCGCGTCCGCCCGCACCGGCGTGGCGGCGTGGGCCGCCTCGACCTCGCCGACGGCGCGCGCGTCGACGCCGACGTCGTCGTCATCGCGGCGGGCGTGCGTCCGCGCGACGAGCTCGCGCGCGCCGCAGACCTCAAGATCGGCGAGCGCGGGGGCGTCGTCGTCGACGACGCGTGCCGCACGTCGGACCCGCACGTCTCCGCGATCGGCGAGGTCGCGTGCATCCAGGGCGCGTGCCTCGGCCTCGTCGCGCCGGGCTACGCGATGGCGGAGGTCGCGGCGGACCGCCTGCTCGGCGGTGCCGCGCTCTTCCCGGGTGCGGACACGGCGACCAAGCTCAAGCTCGCGGGCGTCGACGTCGCGAGCTTCGGCGACGCGTTCGCGCAGACGCCCGGCGCGCTCGAGGTCGTGTGGGCGGACCCGGTCGCGGGCGTCTACAAGAAGCTCGTGATGTCCGACGACGCGCGCACGCTGCTCGGCGGCGTGCTCGTCGGCGACGCCTCGGCGTACGCGAGCCTGCGCCCGCAGCTCGGCCGCGAGCTGCCCGGCGACCCGTCGGCATTCCTCCTGCCCGAGGGAGGGGGCGGCGCGGCCGAGCTCGAGCTGCCCGACGACGCGTCCGTGTGCTCGTGCAACAACGTCACGGCCGGCACGATCCGCGCGGCGGTGACGGAGCACGGCTGCACCGACGTGGGGGCCGTCAAGACGTGCACCCGCGCCGGGACGTCGTGCGGCTCGTGCCTGCCCCTCGTGAAGAAGCTCGTCGGGACCGAGCTGACCAAGCAGGGCATCGCCGTCTCGACGGCGCTGTGCGAGCACTTCGCGCTGTCCCGCGCGCAGCTCTACGACGCGATCCTCGTCGCGGGCACGCAGTCCTTCACGGACGTCGTCGCGCGCTTCGGCACGGACCCGGCGGCGCGCGGCTGCGACATCTGCCGGCCCGCGATCGCGTCGATCCTCGCGACGACGGCGCCCGCGCACGTCCTCGACGGCGAGCGCGCGGCCCTGCAGGACACGAACGACCACGTCATGGCGAACCTCCAGAAGGACGGGTCGTACTCGGTCGTGCCGCGCATGCCGGGCGGCGAGGTGACGCCCGAGGGCCTCATCACCGTGGGCGAGATCGCGCGGGACTACGGCCTCTACACGAAGGTCACGGGCGGGCAGCGCATCGACATGTTCGGCGCGCGCCTCGACCAGCTCCCGCAGATCTGGAAGCGGCTCGTCGACGCGGGCTTCGAGTCGGGGCACGCGTACGGCAAGTCGCTGCGCACGGTGAAGTCGTGCGTCGGTTCGACGTGGTGCCGCTTCGGCGTGCAGGACTCCGTGGGCCTCGCGGTCATGCTCGAGCTGCGCTACCGGGGCCTGCGCTCCCCGCACAAGATCAAGCTCGGCGTCTCGGGCTGCGCGCGCGAGTGCGCAGAGGCCCGCGGCAAGGACGTCGGCGTCATCGCGACGGACAAGGGCTGGAACCTCTACGTCGGCGGCAACGGCGGCTTCACGCCCCGGCACGCGCGTCTCCTCGCGGAGGACCTCGACACGGAGACGCTCGTCCGCACGATCGACCGCTTCCTCCTCTACTACGTGCGCACGGCCGACCGCCTGCAGCGCACGGCACCGTGGGTCGACGAGGTCGAGGGCGGCCTCGACGGCGTGCGCGCCGTCGTCCTCGAGGACTCGCTCGGCATCTGCGCGGACCTCGACGCGCAGATGGCGCAGCACGTCGCGTCGTACGAGGACGAGTGGGCAGCGACGCTCGCCGACCCTGACAAGCTGCGGCGCTTCGACAGCTTCGTCAACGCCCCCGAGACCCCGGACCCCTCGCTCGCGTACACGCCCGAGCGCGGTCAGGCCCGGCCCGCCACGCCCGACGAGGTGGCCGCCGCCCGGCGCGGCGAGCCCGTCCTCGTCGCCGGCACGACCCTGGAGGTCCGCTCATGACGCCCCCGACCCTCACGACGTGGGTGCGCGTGTGCGCGCTCGCCGACCTCGCCGTGGAGCGGGGCGCGGCCGCGCTCGTCGACGGTGAGCAGCTCGCGCTCGTGCGTCTCGTCGACGGCACGGTGCTCGCGGTCCAGCAGCTCGACCCGTTCTGCGGCTCGCACGTCCTCGCGCGCGGCATCGTCGGCTCGCGCACGGTCGACGGCGCGAGCGTCCCGACACTCTCGTCGCCCATGTACAAGCAGGTGTTCGACCTGCGCACGGGCGCGTGCCTCGACGCCGTCGGGCGCGTGCCGCTCGACGGGCTCGCGGCGGACCTGCGGACGTGGGCGGTGCGCGTCGTCGACGGCGGCGTCGAGGTGTCCCCGTGAGCGGACGTCCCAGCGGCAGTGCGCGTCGAACCGCCACAATGGTCGAGTGACCAGTCTTCCTGACGACGCCCCCGCGACGCACCTCGAGCAGACGCTTGCGGGCTGCGTCGTGCTCGTCACGGCGGAGCGTCGCAAGAACGAGCTCGAGGCGGCCCTCACGCGCCGCGGCGCGTCGGTGCGGCACGCAGCGGCGCTCGGCATGGTGCCGAACGCTGACGACGCGGCGCTTCTCGCGGCGACGCGTGACCTCGTCGCGGATCCGCCGGACACGCTCGTCGTGACGACGGGCATCGGCCTGCGCGGCTGGATCGAGGCGGCTGACGCCGTGGGGCTCGCGGACGAGCTCGTCGGCGCGCTGCGCGGAGCGCGGATCATCGCGCGCGGCCCCAAGGCGCGGGGCGCGATCCAGGCGGCGGGCCTCGTGCCCGACTGGGTCGCGGAGTCCGAGACGAGCGCGGAGGTCGCGGAGCACCTCCTCGCCGCGGGCGTCGCGGGCCGCAGCATCGCGGTGCAGCACCACGGCGCGGGCGCGGACGGCCTCGACGAGGCGTTCCGGGAGGCGGGAGCACGTGTGCGCTCGCTCGTCGTCTACCGCTGGGGTCCGCCGCCGGACCCGGCGGCGGTCGCCGCGTCGGTGCGTGCGGTCGCGGCGGGCGAGGTCGACGCGGTGACGTTCACGTCCGCGCCGGGCGCGGCCGCGTGGCTCGCGACGGCCGACGACGAGGGCGTGCTCGACGACATCGTGGCCCGCTGCGCCGACGGCTCGGTCGTCATGGCGGCCGTCGGGCCCGTGACGGCGGGTCCGCTGCAGGATCGCGGCATCGAACCGATCGTGCCGGACCGTGGCCGGCTCGGGTCGCTCGTGCGGCTCGTCGTGTCCCACTACGGCGAGCAGGAGGTGCTGCCGACCCTCGCGGGGCCGCTGCACGTTCGCCGGGGCGCTGCCGTGCTTGACGGCCGCGTGCTGCCGCTGACGCCCGCGGGGCTCGAGGTGCTGCGCATCCTCGCGCACGCCGCGGGTGGTGTCGTCACGCGCGAGCAGGTGCTCGACGCGCTGCCGGGCGACTCGCGCGACCCGCACGCGGCGGAGGTCGCGATCGCCCGTCTGCGCGAGGCCTCGGGCTCGCGCGAGCTCGTCCGCACCGTCGTCAAGCGGGGCTACCGCCTCGCGCTCGAGGAGGCCTGACCGTGCCCGTCGTCCCCGCCCCCGGAACCCCCGTGCTCGTCGGCTGCTCGCACGGCACCGCGAACCTCGCGGGGCGCGCCGCGATCGCGTCGATCCTCGAGGACGTGCGTCGGCTGCGGCCGGGGCTCGACGTGCGTGAGGCGTTCGTCGACGTGCAGCAGCCCGAGGTCGCGGACGTCGTCGCGTCGTCGCTCGCCGACGCGGGCGGCGCGGTCGTCGTGCCGCTCCTGCTGTCGGTCGGGTTCCACGTCAAGGTCGACGTCGCGGCGGCCGTCGCGCCCTCGGGCGCCGCTGCGGCGGGGCCGCTCGGTCCTGACGCGCTGCTCGTCGACATCCTCGTCGACCGGCTCCGCGAGGCGGGGCTCACGGCCGACGACGCTCTCGTGCTCGCGGCCGCGGGCTCCTCGGACCCCGCGGCGGCCGGCGCGGTCGCGCAGGTCGCGGAGGCTCTCGCCGCGGTCCTGGGCCGCGAGGTCGGTGCGCCGGCCTCGGCCGACGGCCCTGGGTCGCAGGGCACCACCTCGGCGTCGTCGGGCGGGCTCCTCGTGGGCTTCGGCGCGGGAGCCGAGCCGCGCGTCCCCGCGGCGGTCGCCGAGGCGCGGACGTCGGGCCGACGCGTCGTCGTCGCGTCCTACCTGCTCGCGCCGGGCTTCTTCCACGACCGCGTGCTCGAGGCCGGCGCGGACGTCGTCGCGGCGCCCCTCGCACCGGACGCGCGCCTCGCGGAGCTCACGCTCCGCCGCTACGACGAGACGGTCACGACCCTCGCATAGCCCCGCGGCTCCTGTCTCTTCCCGACAGATTGACGCCTTCCGACCATCGAATGGTCGGAAGGCGTCAATCCGTCGGAGACGGGAGGGGCCGGCCTTCGCTAGAGGTCTTCCGGATGGACCGGCAGGTCGGCCGCGTCCGTGACGACGCCGCCGACGGCGTCGTGGAGCGCCCGCGCGAGCTGCCCCATGCGTTCGGCGGCGCGCGTGCGCGCGATGCGGTGGCCGGGGTCGGGGTTCTCCTCGAGGAGCTCGAGGTCGTCGATCGGGAACCAGCGCACGCGGTAGGCGACGACGCCGTCGGCGGCCCAGCCGTTGCGGGTCACGGACGTCGGAGGGCTCTCCTCGCCGCCGATCTCGACGGCGACGAGCCCGTCGTCACCGAGGTCGAGGTGCAGGGCGTAGCCGGTGCGCTGCTCAGGCGTCGTGAGCGTGCGGATGTCGAAGGTGTCGGCCTCGTCGTGGAGCGCGGCGCGTGCGGCATCGTCGAGCACGGAGATCGCGGGGCCGCGCAGCCGGAGCTCGTCGGGCGGGCCGCCCCAGTCGGAGCCGTCGGGCGCGTAGACGACGCGTGCGTCGAGCGTGCGGAGGGTTGCGAGGGCGGCCTCGGGGTCGAGCCACACGTCGGAGTGGACGGTGAGGTCGACGTGCGCGTCGGGGTCGGGCGTGAGGGTCGCGGGGCCCGCGTCGGTCGCGAGGACGAGCGTGCCGTGGAGGCGTCGGGCGACGTCGACGAGCCAGGCGACGACGCGCGCCTCCTCGCGGACGGGGAGCCCGGCGTCGAAGACGCGGGAGAGGCCGTCGGGGTCGCCCGAGCCGGCGAGCGCGCGTTCGCCGCGCTCACGCGGCACGAGCACGTCGACGACGTGCGCGGTCGACGGGGCGCGCAGACCGGCGCCGGGGCCGTAGGGGCCGACGAGCGTCGTGTGGCGTGAGAGCGTGACGATGCCGGGGGCGACGTCGCCGACGGGGCCGGGCTCCGTCGTGAGGGTGGCCGACGGGAAGCGGCTCGCGGCGAGCTCGGCGAGGTCGAGGAGGTCGTCGCGGGCGATCTCGCCGCCGTCGTCGGCGCCGCCGAGGACGAGCAGGTGGCGGACGCGTCGTTGGCGCCCGGCGCCCGCGTGGAGGGTGTCGTCGGGCTCGGCGGGCAGGGGCCGCAGCGCCGGCACCGTCAGACCTCGCTCCGGTGGAACGACTGCCAGGAGCGCGAGGCGGTCGGGCCGCGCTGGCCCTGGTAGCGGGAGCCGTAGACGCTCGAGCCGTAGGGGTTCTCGGCGGGGGTCTCGAGGCGGAAGAAGCAGAGCTGGCCGATCTTCATGCCGGGCCACAGCATGATCGGCAGGGTCGCGACGTTCGAGAGCTCGAGGGTGACGTGGCCGGAGAAGCCGGGGTCGATGAAGCCTGCGGTCGAGTGCGTGAGGAGGCCGAGGCGGCCGAGCGAGCTCTTGCCCTCGAGGCGTGCGGCGATGTCGTCGGGCAGGGTGACCTGCTCGTACGTGGCGCCGAGGACGAACTCGCCGGGGTGGAGCACGAAGGGCTCGTCGGCGGGGGTCTCGACGAGGCGCGTGAGGTCGGGCTGCTCGGTCGAGGGGTCGATGTGCGGGTACCGGTGGTTGTCGAAGAGCCGGAAGAAGCGGTCGAGGCGCACGTCGATGCTCGAGGGCTGGATCATCGAGGGGTCGTAGGGGTCGAGGACGACCCTGGACGCGTCGAGCTCGGCACGGATGTCGCGGTCGGAGAGCAGCACTGGACTACCGTACAAGCGCGGGCGCGCGCATGGGCGTGATGTCTCGCAGGTCGCCCGTTCCCATTCCGTGGATCGTGGGGCTATGATCGTGACGAACCCGTGTGGGAGCGCTTCCACACTTACTGAACACGGCCCGAGAGGCGAGCCATGCGCTACGGACACTTCGACGACGAAGCCCGCGAGTACGTCATCACCACCCCCCACACGCCGTACCCGTGGATCAACTACCTGGGCTCCCAGGAGTTCTTCTCGCTCATCTCCCACCAGGCGGGCGGTTACTCGTTCTACCGCGACGCCAAGATGCGCCGCCTCACGAGGTACCGCTACAACAACGTCCCCGCCGACGCAGGCGGCCGCTACTTCTACATCAACGACGGCGGCGACGTATGGACCCCGTCGTGGATGCCCGTCAAGGCCGACCTCGACCGCTTCGAGGCCCGCCACGGGCTCGGCTACTCCCGCATGGTCGGCGAGCGCGGCGGTCTCTCCGTCGAGACCCTCTTCTTCGTGCCCGTCGGCGTCAACGCCGAGATCCAGAAGGTCACGCTCACCAACACGAGCGACGCCCCCAAGCAGGTCTCGCTCTTCAGCTTCGTCGAGTTCTGCCTGTGGAACGCCCAGGACGACCAGACGAACTACCAGCGCAACCTCTCGATCGGCGAGGTCGAGGTCGAGGCCGACGGCCCCACCGGCACCGCGATCTACCACCGCACCGAGTACCGCGAGCGCCGCAACCACTACGCCGTCTACGGCGTCAACGCGACCGCCGCGGGCTTCGACACCGACCGCGACACCTTCGTCGGCGCCTACAACTCGCTCGGCGAGGCCGCCGTGCCGTTCGCCGGCAAGTCCACGAACTCGGTCGCGTCCGGCTGGTACCCCATCGGCTCCCACCAGCTCGACGTCTCCCTCGAGCCCGGCGCCTCGCAGTCCTTCACGTTCGTCCTCGGCTACCTCGAGAACCCGCGCGACGAGAAGTGGGAGGCCGCCGACGAGGCCCGCGGCATCAAGCCCCTCCAGGTCGTCAACAAGACCCGCGCCCACGAGCTCCTCGCCGCGTTCGCCACGACCGAGCAGGTCGACGCGTCCTTCGACGAGCTCCAGGCCTACTGGACCCGGCTGCTGTCGACCTACTCGGTCACCTCGACCGACGAGAAGCTCGACCGCATGGTCAACATCTGGAACCAGTACCAGTGCATGGTGACCTTCAACATGTCGCGGTCCGCGTCCTACTTCGAGACCGGCATCGGCCGCGGCATGGGCTTCCGCGACTCCAACCAGGACCTCCTCGGCTTCGTCCACCTCGTGCCCGAGCGCGCCCGTGAGCGCATCATCGACATCGCGTCGACGCAGTTCGCCGACGGCTCCGCGTACCACCAGTACCAGCCCCTCACGAAGCGCGGGAACAACGACATCGGCTCGGGCTTCAACGACGACCCCATGTGGCTCGTCGCGGGCGTCGCCGCCTACCTCAAGGAGACGGGCGACTGGGCGATCCTCGACGAGCCCGTGCCGTTCGACAACGAGCCGGGCACCGAGGTCCCGCTGTTCGAGCACCTCACGCGCTCGTTCAGCTTCACGGTCGACAACCTCGGCCCGCACGGCCTGCCGTTCATCGGCCGCGCCGACTGGAACGACTGCCTCAACCTCAACTGCTTCTCCTGGGAGCCCGGCGAGTCCTTCCAGACGACGGAGAACCAGGCGGGCGGCGTCGCCGAGTCCGTCTTCATCGCCGCGCAGTTCGTCCTCTACGGCCGCGAGTACGCGGACCTCGCCGAGCGCAGGGGCCTCGGCGACGTCGCGACCCAGGCCCGCGAGGCCGTCGCCGCCATGGAGCAGGCTGTGCTCTCGCACGGCTGGGACGGGCAGTGGTTCCTCCGCGCCTACGACTACTACGGCACCCCCATCGGCACGGACGCCGACCCCGAGGGCAAGATCTGGATCGAGCCGCAGGGCTTCGCGACGATGGCCGGCATCGGCGCGGACGTCCCGTCCGACACCGGGGTCTCGCGCGCCGAGCTCGCGCTCGACAAGGTCGAGGAGATGCTCGGCACCGATCACGGCAACGTCCTGCAGTTCCCTGCGTACACGAGCTACCAGGTGAACATGGGCGAGGTCTCCACCTACCCGCCGGGGTACAAGGAGAACGGTGGCATCTTCTGCCACAACAACCCGTGGGTCGTCATCGGCGAGACTGTCCTGGGCCGCGGCGACAAGGCCTTCGACCTCTACCGCAAGATCACGCCGGCCTACCGCGAGGACATCTCCGACGTCCACCGCCTCGAGCCGTACGTGTACGCGCAGATGATCGCGGGCAAGGAGGCCGTCCGCCACGGCGAGGCGAAGAACTCCTGGCTCACGGGCACGGCCGCGTGGAACTTCGTCGCCGTCTCCCAGCACCTGCTCGGTGTGCGGCCCGAGCACGACGGCCTCGTCGTCGCGCCCTGCCTCGGCCCGGACGTCCCCGAGTTCACGGTGACGCGTGTCGCCCGCGGCGCGACGTACACGATCCACGTGCGTAACTCGGGCGACCGTGGCGCGACGCCGCGGCTCACGGTCGACGGTGCGGAGATCGAGGGCACGACGGTGCCGTGGGCTCCCGCGGGCGCCGAGGTCACGGTGGACGTCGTCCTGTGAGCGTCAGCGTCCGGGCCGCCGAGCACTCGGCGGCCCGGTCGGACGCGGACCGCGACGTTCTCGGTGCGGCCGCCGACGACGGCGCGCTCGTCGAGCTGCTCGACGACGCGTGGCACGTCGGCGTCCTGCCGGGCGCCGCGGGCTCGCTCGCGTTCGTGCGCGTGCGCGTCGACGGCGTGTGGCGCGACCTGCTGCGGCCGACGCCGCCGACGCGCCACCACGTGCCGTCGGCGTGCTCGAGCTTTCCGCTCGTGCCCTGGTCCAACCGGGTCGCGGGCTGCGCGCTGACGTTCCGTGGCCGTACGTGGCGGCTGCCGCGCACGGCGGCTGACGGCACGTCGATGCACGGGTCGGTCCTGCCGTACGCGTTCGTCGTCGTCGCGCAGGACGCGACGTCGGTGACGCTGCGGCTCGACTCGCGCACCGTCGTCGGCATGGGGTTCCCGTGGGAGTTCACGACGACGCTTACCTACGCGCTCACGGGCGACGGCCTCGCCGTGACGACGACGGTCGGCAACGTCGACGTCGAGGACGTGCCGGTCGCGTTCGGCCACCACCCGTACCTCGTGCGGGAGCTCGTGCCCGGGCGCGGCGAGACGCTGCTCGAGCTGCCCGCGTCGGGCGGCTACGCCCTCACGGGCGCCGTCGCGACGGGCCCCGCAGGGCTCGTCGCGGAGCGGGCGGACTTCCGGACGTTGCGGCCGCTCGGTCAGAGGTTCGTCGACGACTGCCTCGTCGCCGAGCCGGGCGTGCCGGCGCGCGTCGTCTACACGAGCGCCCGCACGGACGGGACGGACGTCGAGGTGCTCGTCGAGCACGACGACGTCTACGCGCACTGGGTCGTCTACGTCCCGCCGGGCCGCTCGTACTTCGCGGTCGAGCCGGCGACGAACGCGAACGGCGGCTTCGCGCTGCTCGAGGCGGGCGTGCCTGGCTCGGGCGTCCACGTGCTCGCGCCGGGCGAAGAGGTCACGGGGCGGTTCGCGCTGCGCGTCCCTGCCACCTGAGGCGGCGCCCCGCGCCGGGCTTCTGGGCGCGGACGGCCCGCGCTTGCGGGTATGCTCGGGGGTGCGGCGTCCCCTGTGGACGCCACGCGGATGTAGTTCAATGGCAGAACTTCAGCTTCCCAAGCTGATAGCGCGGGTTCGATTCCCGTCATCCGCTCCGCTCGAAGGCCCCGGACCACAGGTCCGGGGCCTTCGTCGTGCTCGGGTCCCGGAGGCGCGGGCGCCCGCACCGCGCTAGCGTGGCGCCTTCACGCCTCGCGAAGAGCCGGCGTCACGCCTCGCGGAGGACCGCGACGACGAAGTCGCTGTCGGGCTCGTAGGGGCGCAGGTCCCACGTCGCGAGGAGCACGTCGGGCACGAGCCCGGCGCGGCGCGCATCGGTGAGGAACGTCTGGACGGCGTACCCGCGGCCCGCGCCGAAGCCGACGACGACGCGTCCGCCGGGCGCGAGGTGCGCGTGCATGCGGGCGAGGGCGGCCTCGTGGGTGCCGTCGGCGAGGAACGTCATGACGTTGCCTGCGCACACGACGAGGTCGAACGGCTCGGTGATGCCGCGTGCGGGAAGGTCCATGTCGACGAGGTCGCCGACGAGCCACGTCGAGCCGGGGTGGTCCTCCTCGGCCGCGGCGACGAGGACGGGGTCGACGTCGACGCCGACGACCGTGTGCCCGCGGGCCGCGAGCGCGCTGCCGACGCGGCCGGGGCCGCTCCCGGCGTCGAGGATCCGGGCGCCGCGCGGGAGCATCGCGTCGACGAGGCGGGCCTCGCCGTCGACGTCCTTGCCGTCGCGGGCCATGGCGCGGAAGCGCTCGACGTACCAGGTGGAGTGGTCGGGGTTGGCCTCGACGATCTCCTCCCAGCGGCTGCGGGGGTGGGTCACGGTGTCCTCCTCAGGGGTCCGAGCCATCGTCCCACGCGCACTTCCCGAGCGTCCCCGCCCAAGGTCCATCGCCGCCCCTGCTCCCCGCCCCAACCCCAACCCCTGCCCCCACCCTGCCCCTTCTCCGCAACCCTGCTGTTCCGATAGCCGATCGACCCCCTTCACCTGTCCCTATCCGCTATCGAACGCGGCCCCCTGGCGTCCGATAGCCGATCCGTACGACTCACCTGTCCCGATCCGCTATCGAGCACCCCACCTCCCGACAGGTTGGGGCTTCCCCGTCGAACGGTCGGAGCGCGTCAGTCAATGCCCCGAGCTCAGCGCCCGGTTTCCGATAGCGGATCCGTACACCTCACCTGTCCCGATCCGCTATCGAACGCGGCCCCCAGTGCGCCGATAGCCGATCCGTGCACCTGATGTGCACGGATCGGCTATCGGCACCCTTCGGCTGGACGCGGGGGACGCGCGGGACGCGGGGGACGCCTCAGCCGGGTGGACGCCCCAGCGGGTACACCTCAGCGCGGGTCCGCGAGGCGGACCTCGTGGACATCGCCCGTGAGCGTGAGGGTCGCCTCGGCCTCGCGCGTCGCGCAATCGCCGACCCACAGGTCGACGCGCCCCGGCTCGACGACGCGACGCAGGCGCCGGTCGCTGAACGCGAGCCGGGTCGTCGGCACGTCGAGCTCGACGTCGACGCTCGTCCCCGCGGGCACGTGCACGCGCCGGAACGCGAGGAGCTGCGCCGTCGGACGGTTGACCGTCGCGAGCACGTCGTGCCCGTAGAGCTGCACGACGTCGTCGGCGTCGCGCTCCCCCGTGTTCGTCACGCGCACGCGCGCACGCACGACGCCCGACGTCGGTACGTCGGCCGCCTCGAGCGCGAGCGTCCGCGTGAACGTCGTGTAGGAGAGCCCGTGCCCGAAGGGCCGGGCGGGCGTCGGGTCGGCGCTCGTCACCTCGTTGGGCCCGCCGAGCAGCGGCTGCAGGTACGTGTACGGCTGAGCGCCGGCCGAGCGCGGCAGCGAGACGGGCAGTCGGCCAGACGGGACCGCGCGTCCGGCGAGGACGCCCGCGACGGCGCCGGCGCCCTCCTCGCCGGGGAAGAACGTCTGGACGACGGCCGCGACCGCACCGTCCACGTCGAGGAACGGTCCGACGGCGTAGGGCCGTCCGGTGACGAGCACGAGGACGGTCGGGGTACCGGTCGCGCAGACGGCCTCGACGAGCGCCCGCTGGACGCCGGGCAGCTCGAGGTCGTCGGCGTCGTTGCCCTCGCCGACGGTGCCGCGGCCGAAGAGCCCGGCCTGGTCGCCGACGACGACGATCGCGACGTCAGCGGCAGCGGCCACGGCCGCCGCGGCGGCGATGCCCGACGTCTCCGCGCCCTCGACCTCGCAGCCCCGGACGTACATGACGTCGGCGTCCGCGAGCGCGGGCTCGGCCCGCAGCGCCTCGAGGACCGTCGCCATCTCGATGCCGAGCGGCGTCCCCGGGTGGTGCGCGAGCACGTGGTTGGCGAAGGAGTAGCAGCCCATGAGCGCCTCGACGCGGTCCGCGTTCGGCCCGACGACGGCGACGCGCGCAGGCGCGACCCTCCCGGGGCCGCCGAGCGGGAGCGTCCCGTCGTTGCTCACGAGGACGACGGACTCCTCGGCGAGCCGGCGCGCGACGTCGCGGTGGCTCGCCGGGTCGAGGTCGATCGACGTGGGCGGCTCGTCGTCGAACGTCGCGTCGAGCAGGCCGAGCTCCTCCTTCTGCGCGAGCGCGCGCAGGACGGCGCGGTCGACCCAGGCCTCGTCGACGAGGCCCGCGCGGACGCGCTCGGCGAGCGGGGCGAGGTACGCGTCGCCCGTGGGCAGCTCGATGTCGATACCGGCCTCGAGCGCGAGCTGTGCAGCCTCGCCGCGGTCGGCCGCGACGGCGTGCATGACCTCGAGGAACGCGACGGAGAAGTAGTCGGCGACGACGGTCCCGTCGAAGCCCCACCGCTCGCGCAGCAGGTCGGTGAGGAACGTCGGGTCCGCTGCGACGGGCACGCCGTCGACGGCGGCGTAGGAGTTCATGACGGACCGCACCCCGCCGTCGAGCACCGCGCGCTCGAAGGGCGGCAGGAGGACGTCGGCCACGTACCGCGGGCCTGCCTGGACGGGCGCGTGGTTGCGCGCGGCCTTCGACGCGGAGTAGCCGACGAAGTGCTTGAGCGTCGCGTGGACGCCCGCGCCCTGCAAGCCGCGCACGTAGGCGAGCCCGACCTCGCCGACGAGGTGCGGGTCCTCGCCGACGCACTCCTCGACGCGCCCCCACCGGGGGTCCTGCACGACGTCGAGCACGGGCGCGAGCCCCTGGTGGATGCCGAGCGTGCGCATCGACGCGCCGATGAGCGCGGCCATCTCCTCGACGAGCTCGGTGTCGAACGCCGCCCCCCAGGACGGCGGCGCCGGGAAGCACGTCGCCTGCCACGCGGCGAGCCCGGTGAGGCACTCCTCGTGGACGAGCGCCGGGATGCCGAGGCGGGTCTCGTTGCGCAGGCGCCGCTGCTCGCCCCACAGCCAGGCGGCACGCTCGGCGGGGTCGACGGGGCGCGTCCCGTAGGCGCGCGTCACGTGGCCGAGGCCGTGGCGGGTCACGTCCTCCCAGGCTCCCGACGTCGCCATCTCGCCCTGCATCGGTGCGACGACCTCGCCCCCCTGGTCGACCCAGTACCCGACGATCTGCGCGAGCTTCTCGTCGAGCGTCATCGTCCGGACGAGGTCGCGCACCCGGGTCGAGGCCCACGGGACGTCGGCAAGGTGGCTGCGGGCGGAACCGCCGTCGGGGCGGTCCTGGAGGTCGGTCACGTCGTGCTCCTGGTGGTTCATGGTGCTGGTGGTCCTGGTCGTGCGTCGGGGCTCAGCCCTTGACTGCGCCTTGGAGGCCGCTGACGATGCGCTTCTGCATCGCGAGGAAGAAGACGAGCGCGGGGATCATCGCGAGCGTCGTGAACGCGAAGACGCCCGCGGTGTCGGCCGAGTGCTCGGTCGAGAAGTCGGCGACGCCGAGCGGCAGCGTCTTCATGTCGGACTGCAGCAGGAGGAGCGGCAGCAGGTAGGCGTTCCACGACCCGACGAACGCGAGGACGCCGACGGTCACCATGCCGGGCCCGGACAGGGGCAGGAGGATGCGCCAGAAGAAGCCGATGCGCGTCGCGCCGTCGAGCAGCGACGCCTCCTCGAGCTCGCGCGGGATCGCCATGAGGAACGGCCGGAGGATGACGATCGTCATGGGCAGCGCGAACGCGGCCTGCGGCAGGGCGACGCCCCACCACGAGTTCCCGAGCCCGAGGTCGCGCGTGATGATGATGAAGAGCGGGATGATCGCGACGGCCGCGGGGAAGAGCAGGCCGGCGACGAAGACGAGGTAGACGGCTTCTCGCCCCGGGAAGCGGTAGCGGGCGAGGGGATAGGCGGCCATCATCCCCGCGACGACGACGACGAGGGTCGTGACGACGGCGATGACGGAGCTGTTGAGCGCGTAGCGCCAGAACGCCGGGTCCGTGAGGACGCCCGTGTAGTTCGTCCACACCCAGGGGTCGGGGAGGCCGGCGGGGTCGTTCGCGAGCTGGGCGTTGGAGCGGAACCCGCCGAGGACGCCGACGAGCACCGGGGTGAGGGTGACGGCGGCGACGACGAGGCAGATGCCGTAGACGAGGGGGCCGCCCTCGCCGAACGCGGAGCGCCGCCGGTTCCTGCGGCCCGGGCGCCCCGCGGGGGCGGTGGGCCGGTCGAGGGTCGTCGTGGTCATCGGGTCCTCCTGCGGGGACGGGCGACGGCCGTCTCGGCTGTGTCGCGGGCGAGGACGAGGCGCTGGTAGAGGAGCGCCACGACGAGGGCGATGACGAAGAGCACGACGGACGCGGCCGAGGCGATGCCGTAGTTGGAGCGCTTGGTCCCCTCGTTGATGAGGAA
This sequence comes from Sanguibacter sp. HDW7, assembly GCF_011300875.1. Classification (NCBI taxonomy): domain Bacteria; kingdom Bacillati; phylum Actinomycetota; class Actinomycetes; order Micrococcales; family Sanguibacteraceae; genus Sanguibacter; species Sanguibacter sp. HDW7. The sequence continues at coordinate 3,091,335 of NZ_CP049862.1, forward strand.
CGTCGCCATGGTCATCGTCGCGTTGGCGGGGCCGCCCCGCGTGAGGATCCACACCATGTCGAACAGCTGGAGGGAGCCGACCATCGAGAGGAAGATCCACATGCGGATCGTCGGGCCGAGGAGCGGGACGGTGATGCGGCGCTGGGTCTGCCACCAGGTCGCGCCGTCGAGCTGCGCGGCCTCGTAGAGCTCGTCGGGGACGCTCTGGAGCCCGGCGAGCAGGAGGATGACGGCAAGACCGAGGTACTTCCACGTGAGCACGACGAGGACGGTCATGAGGGCGTACTCGGGCGTGCCGAGGAACCCCTGCGCGGGTGGCGTGATGCCGATCGCGGTGAGCAGGGAGTCGACGATTCCGTACTTGGGCTGGAGGAGCTGGGCCCACACGACGCCCGCGATGACCTCGGCGAGGACGTAGGGGACGAAGACGATCGTCCGCATGAGCCCCTGGAACCGCATGCGCCGGTTGAGCAGGAGCGCGACGGCGAGCCCGAGCGGCAGCTGGACCGCCACCGAGAGGACCACGATGACGAGGTTGTGGACGACGGCGTCCTGGAAGACCTCGTTGCGCAGGACCTTCGTGTAGTTCTCGAGCCCGACGAAGTCGACGAGGGGCCCGTAGCCCTTCCACCTGTAGAGCGAGAACTGCACGGCCTTGACGATGGGCCACACGACGAACGCCGCGAAGATCGCGAGCGCGGGGGTCACGAAGACGGCGATCTCGAGCCACATGCGTCGGTCGGTGCGCCGTCCGCCACGCTCGTTCGCGGCCGGGCGGGCCGGCCGTGCCGTGGCACGGCCGGCTCCGCCGGCTGCAGTGAGCGTGGCGGACGACGTGCTTTCCCCCGTGGGGGAGGTCACGTCGTCCGCCACGTGGGTCACTTCTCCTCGTCCGCTGCTGCCTGGGTCGCGTCGACGATGTCCTGGGGCGTCGCCTTGCCGGCGAACATCAGGGCGATCGCGTCGTTCATGGCGCCGCCGACGGAGGATCCGAACGCGGTGTCGAAGTACAGCTGGACGTACGGGGCCTCGTCGCGGACCTTGAGGAGCGTCGCGAGGGCGGGGTCCTTGACGGAGCCGCTCGCGGCGGGGTTCGTCGGCAGGCCCATGTCGTTCTCGGCGAAGCCCTTCTGGACGTCGTCGGACAGGAGGTACTCGGCGAACTTCACCGCGATGTCGGGGGCGTCGGCGGAGACGCCCCAGGCGTCGCCGCCACCGAGCGCGGCCGCGGGGTCGCCCTCGCCGCCGGTGACGGACGGGAAGGGGAACCAGCCGGTGTTCTCGCCGAGGCCCTTCTTGTCCTCTGTGAGGCCCTGCATGACGCCGGGCTCCCAGTGGCCCTGGAGCTGCATGGCGACCTTGCCGGTCGCGAGGAGGCCGGAGGCGCTCGTCGCGCCGCTCTGCGCCTTCGTCGCGAGGAACCCGGAGTTGAAGGGCTCGGCTGCGATGAGCTGCTGGAGGCTCTCGCCCGCGCGGACGAAGCACGGGTCGGAGAAGTCGAGGCTCGTGACGGCGGAGGAGAGCACCGACTGGGAGCACTGGCGCAGCGCGAAGTAGTACCAGTAGTGGGCTGCGGGCCACTTGTCGCCCGCGCCGACGGAGATGGGCTCGATGCCCTTGCCCTTGAGCGTGCCGGTCGTGGCGATGAGCTCGTCGAGGGTGGCCGGGGCCTCGACGCCCGCCTCGGCGAACTTCGCGGTGTTGTACCAGAACCCGACGACGCCGACGGAGAACGGCAGGGCGTAGGTCTTGCCGTCGACCTGCCAGCCGGCGGTGCTGCCGCCGAGCTTGGTGATCGTGTCGGGGACGAGGGCGGTGAGGTCCTTGGTGAGGCCGGCCTCGACGTGGTCGGCGAGCTCGCCGCCGCCGCGCTCCATGTAGATGTCGGGGGCGTCGCCGGACTGGAAGGCGGCGTCGAGCTTGGTGAGCATGTCCTCGTGCTGGAAGGCGCTCACCTCGATGGTGAGGCCGGGGTTCGCCTTCTCGAAGTCGTCGGCGACCTTCTCGTAGTAGCTCTTGCCGGGGTCGTTGTTGGAGTTGTGCCACCAGGTGATGGTGACCTTCTCCCCGGGCGCGGTCGTTGCGCCGGGGGTCGTCGTGGGGTCTCCTCCGGTGCCGCCCGAGCAGGCGGCGAGCGTGAGGACCCCGAGGGTGGCCGCGACTGCGCGCAGGCCGGTCCACTTCGTCATGGTGCGGTGCTCCTTGTCATCGTCGACATGGGTCGTTCGGGGTGGTGCGTGGCACGACGATGTCATCCGCGTCGCAGGCGTGTCAATCGTTATCGATAACGATTTCGACGCGGTAGGCTTCTCCACATGACCAGGGTCACGATCAAGGACGTCGCAGAAGCCGCCGGAGTCTCCGTCGCCACGGTCTCCAAGGTGCTCAACGAGCGCTACGGCGTGAGCGCCGCGACACAGACCCGGGTGCGCGCCGTCGTCGAGAGCCTCGGCTACTCCCAGAGCCTCGTCGCGTCGAGCCTCCGCTCGCACCGCACGAACGTCATCGGGATCCTCGTCGCCGAGTTCGAGCCCTTCTCGACCGAGATCCTCAAGGGGGCCGCGAGCGTCCTGGCCGACTCGGGCTACGAGGTCCTCGCGTACACGAGCGGCCGCCGCGACGCGGGCGAGGGCTGGGAGCAGCGCTCGCTCGCCCGGCTGTCCGGGACGCTCATCGACGGCGCGATCATCGTCACCCCGACGGTGGTCCGGGCCGACGCGTCCGTGCCGATCGTCGCGATCGACCCTCACACCGGCCCGCTCGACCTGCCGACAGTCGACTCGGACAGCCGCGCCGGCGCGGCGCTCGCGACCGAGCACCTCCTCGCGCTCGGGCACCGACGCATCGCGATGCTCACCGGTCGCGCCGACCTCGAGTCGTCGCGACAGCGCGAGGCTGGCTACCGCGAGGCCCTCGGCCGCGCTGGGGTCGAGGTCGACGAGAGCCTCGTCCGCGTCGGCGGCTACCGTCGCGAGAGCTCGCTCGCGCCGGCGCACGAGCTGCTCACGCTGCCCGAGCGGCCGACGGCGATCTTCGCCGCGAACGACCTCTCGGCGCTCGGCGCGCTCGACGTCGCGACCGAGCTCGGCCTGCGCGTGCCCGACGACCTCTCGATCGTCGGCTTCGACGACGTGCCCGAGGCCTCGACCGCCACGCCCCCGCTCACGACGGTCCGCCAGCCCATCCAGCAGATGGGTGCGGCCGCGGTCGCGCTGCTGCTCCGCCTCATCGAGGACGAGGACGCGGACGAGGACCCGGGCACGAAGCACGTCCGCCTCGACACGACGCTCGTCCGCCGCGGCTCGACGGCCCCACCCCACCGCCCCTGACCCCACCCCTTCCTCAACCACCCACCCCCTGTGGTCCGATAGCCGATCCATGCGCATCAGTCGTCCGGATGCGCTGTCGAGCGAGGACCCCGTGGTCCGATAGCCGATCCGCCCACGTCATCTGTCCGGATCCGCTATCAAGCGCAGGCCCCCTGTGGTCCGATAGCCGATCCACGCCCAGGACGCGCACGGATGGGCTATCGAGCCACTACGGTGCGGGCGGAACGTCCGGTGTGCCACGCCCGCGCGTCCGAGGGGTGGGATTCTGGAGCGGATCCCTCGGGAAAGGCCGCGTCGGGGCGCACCATCCCCGCATGGCGTCGTTCTTCTCCTTCCCCAACCCGGTCAACGAGCTTGCCGCGCGCACGGTCGCGGCGGGCGTCGTCACGCTCGGCGCGGTCACGCTCCTCACGCAGTCGTGGATCCCGCTCGCGATCCTCGCCGCAGGATTCGTCGGCCGCGTGCTCGCGGGCCCGCGCCTCTCTCCGCTCGGCTTCGTCGCGCAGCGTGTCATCGCGCCGCGGCTCGGCCCCGCGCGCCTCGTCCCCGGTCCGCCCAAGCGCTTTGCGCAGGGCATCGGCGCGACGCTCACGTCGGCCGCGCTCGTCGCGTACGTGCTCGACGCCCCGACGGTCGCGTGGGTCCTCGTCGGACTGCTGCTCGTCGCGGCGAGCCTCGAGGCGTTCGCGGGCTTCTGCCTGGGCTGCTGGATCTTCGGCCGCCTGCAGCGCGCGGGCCTCATCCCGGCCGACGTCTGCGAGGCGTGCAACAACATCTCGCTCCGCCACCCGGCCCCGGCCCCGACGGCCTGAGTCCCCGCCGCGCGGCCGACTCAGCCCACAGGCGCAAGTGTCTGACAACGACGCATACGCGCCGCCGACGCACGCCGCGCACACGCGGTTCTCAGGCCTGCACGCGAGTTGAAACCCGCGCGCAGGCCTGAAAACCGCGCGTAGGCCGGGCCTGGGCACCTGCTCGACGCCGCCCAGCCCGTCTACCCGCAGCTTTGTGCCCTACCCGCAGGTCCAGACTTGCGGGTAGGGCACAGAGTTGCGGGTAGGGAGCCCTGCCGCGCCGGGTTCGACCGCGCCGGGGGTGAGCCCGGGCTGAGCCCGGGCTGAGCCCGGGCTGAGCCCGGGCAGAGCCTCGCCGGGCCGCACACGCGTGCGCGCCGGGCCGAGCCGGGCCGCACCGCACACGCGTGCGCGCCGCGCTAGGCCTGGCCGCGCCCGCAGTCGCACCACGCCGGCCGCGCCGGCCGCGCCAGGCCCCGCCTGCACTCGCGGCCGCTCCGCGCCGCACCCGGTTCAGGCGGAACGCGTCCGACGACGTACTCGCGCCGGCAGTCCCAGCAGCACGACGAGCAGCGCGCCGAGCACGCCGAGCACGAGCGGCCGCGTCGCCCACCACACCCCGGACCCGGGCTCGGGGAAGGGCCAGCCGGCCGCGAACCACAGCGCGGTGACGACGACGTAGAGCGGCAGGTGCCAGAGGAAGGCGCGCAGCGAGGCGTCGGCGACCTTGTCGAGCAGGGGCGCGACGCGCGGCCCGTCGAGCCTTCCTGCGAGCGCGCGCCGCGCGAGGAGCGCGAGCGGCACCTGCGCCCACACGTGGGCGAGGGCCTGGGTCGAGGGCGGGTTCATGGGCGAGCGGTCGCCGGGCAGCCCGACCATGGACCACGACCACTCCCCCGAGGACGCGAGGAGCGCCATGGTCCCGAACCCGGCCGCCGCCCACAGGAGGAGCGCGGGCGCGCGGAGCCTGGTGAGCCGACCGTCGCGGTACGCGAACCCGAGCTGCTGCGCGAGCCCCCAGACGAGCACGTAGTTGAGGTAGCCGTACCAGGGCACGTCGGTGAGGATCCGCACGGCGTCGACGCCGACGGCGCCGACGCTCAGGGCGATCCACACGCGCCAGCCCCAGCGTGCGTCGAGCCGCAGCCCGAGGGGTGCGAGGACGACGAGCACGCCGTAGACGGCGAGGAACCACAAGGGCATGAGGACGGCGACGGCGACGGTTGCGGTCAGACTGCGCGGCGCCCCGGCGAGGAGGGCGAGGCCGACGACGGCGAGCACGAGCGCGACGAACGGCACGACGGGTCCGAACAGCCCGCGCAGGCGTCGGCGCGCCCAGGCGCCTGCGGTGAGGCCGCGGGACCGGGCGCGGCTGAGGCTCGTCGCGTTGGCGAAGCCGCCGACGAGGAAGAACAGGCCGATGAGGACGAGCACCCAGGTGGCAGGCCAGGCCCAGCGGGCGCGGGCGAGGACGTTGCCGACGTGGAGGGCGCCGGTGTCGTCGACGCTCACGGCTGCCATGGTCCAGTGGCCGAGGATGACGGCGCCGAGCGCGACGGAGCGCACGAGGTCGGCGAAGCGGTCGCGCGGGAGGGTCGCGGGGACGACGTCGGCGGCACGCGTCCGGGTGTCGGGGGGAATGTCGGCCACGTCCCGAGGGTAGGGCCGATCGGTCCCGGACGTCCGGAGGTGCCGGTCACGGCTCTCCCCCGGGGCGTCGCCCGGGGGAGAGCGTGGTGAGCCGCAGCTGCCCGGGTGCACCGGTCGACATGCGTGGCGCGTGGTGGCGCGCCGTGCTGCGGTCGGACCCTCGGTACCGCCCTCGACGCGGCGTCGCTACCGTGCACGCCGGTGGTGCCGGCGGGCGTCGTCGAGCTCGTTCTCCGGTGGGTCGTCACCGTCCGGGGCCGTCCTGGGCGCGGCGGCGCAGGGCGGGGGACGGTTCCTTGTCCCCTGTTCCTATTGCGGTCACACCCTGGTCGACAAGACCCTCCGCGGGTGTAATTCGGACGCGGGCGGCGCCCACAGCGTCATGCACAGGCGGGGGCGCACGTTCCCCATACCGTCCACAACCCTGTGGACAACATCTGTGGATGGCGGTCCACAGTGCGGACGCCGAAGGTGAACGCCGTGTGACATGGAGCACGGCGGAGCCGGAGCATCGTCCTGACGATTGGTGGCATCATGTCATCATGCCCAAGATCATCGGAGGGTCCCTCGCCGAGCACCGGCAGCAGACGAGGCACAAGCTCTTCACCGCGCTCGCGACTCTCATGGACGAGCGAGGCTTCGACTCGATCACGCTCGCGGAGATCGCGTCGGCGGCCGGCATCGGCCGCACCGCGGTCTACAACCATTTCCCCGACAAGGAGTCGCTGCTCGTCGGGTTCATCAACCACGAGACGGAGCAGTACGTCGCGAGCCTCGAGCGCGAGCTCGAGGACGTCGACGACCCCGTCGCGAAGATGCGCACGTACGTCAGGGCACGCATGCGCCTCAAGCGCGTCTTCCACCTCGCCCCGGGCCCGGAGCTGCGGACGGTCGTGTCCCGCTCGACGGCACGCCAGCTGCGCGGCCACGCGGACATCGTCGAGACGATCCTGCGCCGCATCGTCGTCGAGGGCATCGCTCGTGGCCAGTTCCCCGAGCAGGACCTCGACGTCACGGTGAGCCTCGTCAACTCGTGCCTCTCAGGGCGTTCGCTCGGCGACGACGAGGCCGGACGCATGGCCGCGTGCCGCGCGACGGAGGCGTTCGTGCTCCGGGCGGTCGGCGCGCGGGTCCCCGCCTCGAGCTGACGCTCCTGCACGACGACCGAGCCCGGGCGGCCCTCACGGCCACCCGGGCTCCGCTCGGCCCACGCAGCCCGGCCCGGGTCCCGAAGGCGCGGCAGCGGCGACGAAGCCCTCGACGGCGAGGCCCCGACGACACGGCCCCGACGGGGCCGCAGCGACCGGTCAGGCCCCGACGTCGTGCGCGTGGTGGACGAGCTCGTGGGCGGTGTAGATCCCGAGGGTCCGCAGCGTGAAGTCGGCGCCGTCGCCGCGGCGGCCTTGCCGCTCCCACTCGTCGTCGCGGACGCCCGCGTACGCCTGCGCGAACCACTCGGCACGTTCGACGATCTCGTCGGCGACGACGAAGGGCCGGGAGCCGGCGTAGTCCTTCTCGACCGCGGCGGCGTCCTGGTCCCAGCCCGGGAACGTCGGGACGTCCTCCTCGCGGATGTTGAGGGCGCGGGCTGCCATGACGTCGAGGACGTCGCGGATGTGGCACGCGTACTCGAGGGGCGACCACGTCGTGGGGGTCGGCCGGTCGTGGACGTCGGGCCGGACGAGGACCGCGCGCCAGCGGTCGACGTGCTCGCGGAGCGCGTGGAGGTGCTCCTCGACGGGTCGTGCGGGGTCGAAGCTGCACTCCGCGCAGGGGCGCGTGAGCACCCAGGTCCAGTCCTTGTCGTCGGGGATGACGGTGTCGTCGCTCATGGTGCCGATGCTAGGTGCGCCGGGTCCCGGCGGCACAGGGGTCTGTCGAGGGTCCATCCCCTGAGCATGGGTAGGCAAACCTAAGTCTGCGTTGTATCGTGACGCATCGTCATGACGCGCGTCCATAATCGCGCGCACCGAGCACCGCTGGAGCCCCTGTGACCACGACCGTCGAGACCTCTGCCCTCCCCGCCCCCGAGGCGGACGCCCTGCCGACGCTCTCCGCGCTCATGCGCGAGGGCACGCGTGCGGAGCACCGCGAGGCCGAGACGATGGGGTACATCGAGACGCTCATGAGCGGCGGCTACGGGGAGCGCGGCCGCGCCGCGTACACGTCGCTCGCGGTGCAGCAGCACGCGATCTACCGCGCCCTCGAGGAGGCCGGCGCTCGTGTCGCGGCCACACCCGAGGGCGCCGCGGCCGGCATCGTCCTGCCCGTCCTCACGCGCACGCCCCAGATCGAGGCGGACCTCGCGGACCTCCTCGGCGCCGACTGGGCCGCGGAGATCCACTACCTCCCGGCGACCCAGCGCTACGTCGAGCGCCTCCTCGCGTCGTCGACGTCCCTCGCGGCCTACGCCGCGCACGCGTACACGCGCTACCTCGGCGACCTCTCGGGAGGCCAGGTCATCAAGGTGATGCTGCAGCGTCACTACGGCCTCGCGGAGGAGGGCGTGCGCTTCTACACGTTCGAGGGCATCGAGAAGCCCAAGGTCTTCAAGGACGAGTACCGCGCGCTGCTCGACGCGCTCGATCTCGACGACGCGGGCCGCGCGGCGGCCGTCGCCGAGGCCCAGGAGGCCTTCCGGCTCAACCGTGCGCTGTTCGCGGAGCTGGGGCAGCTGCACCCCGTCGACTGAGCTGAGGCGCGGCGCTGTGACGTCCCGCACGACGGACGTCGCAGCCGTGCGGGGGCGGGTCAGGATAGCCTAACCTCGTGCCGACGCACCCTTTCCGCGTCGGCAGGCCCTCCTACTTCTCCGAGGTTTCTCCATGCCCACGGTCCGCGCGTCCCTGCGCCTTCCCACGACCCTCGCCGTCGCAGGGATGCTCACCCTCGTGCCCTCGGTCGCGCTCGGCGCGCCCGTCTCGGGCGAGGGAGCCGACGGGCAGACCCTCACGGTCTCGGCGACGACGGACCTCGATCCGGCCGGCACGACGCTGTCCGTCACGGGCACGGGGTACGACGAGACGATCGGCATCTACGTCGGCGTGTGCGTCGACAACGGTCCGGGCGAGCGTCCGACACCCTGTCTCGGTGGCGTCGACATGGGTGGCGAGGGCGGCGCGTCGGCCTGGGTGTCCTCGAACCCGCCGACGTACGGCAAGGACCTCGTCACGCCGTTCGGCAAGGGCGGCACGTTCGAGCTCGAGCTCACGGTCCAGGGTGCAGACGCGAACGTCGACTGCTCCGACGCGGCCGCCGCGCCGCGCGGTTGCGTCCTCACCTCGTTCGCGGACCACACCCGGCTCACGGACCGCTCGGCCGACGTCCGCGTCCCCCTGACGTTCAGCGCCAGCAGCGGCTCGTCGCCGAGCACGACGGAGCCGAGCACGACGGCGCCGGGCACGACGGAGCCGACGACCGACGACCCCGCCACCACGACGGCGCCGAGCACGACCGAGCCGACGACCGACGCACCGGCCACCACGGCCGCGCCGAGCACGACGGAGCCGACGGCGGACGCCCAGGCCGCGTCGACTCGCTTCTGGCTCCTCACGGCCGCCGGGCTGCTCGTCGCGGCCGTCGCCACGACCGTCTCCGTCCGCCGCGTGCGCGCGGCGCGTGCGCGTGAGGACGCCGCCACGACGAACGGCCCTGCCGCGTGAGCCGCCGACACCTCGGGCTCGTGGCAGCCCTCGCGCTCGCGGCCCTCACGGCGTGCGCGCCGGGCGTCGCCGCCCCGGGCGGCGCGGCCACGACGGGTGAGACCACGACAGGTGCGGCCATCGGTCCGCGGACGATCGCCGTCGACCCCGACCCGGTGCAGCCGCTGCCCACCCCGACCTCCCAGCAGCTCCCCGCGACGGTGACGTCGGCCGACGGCGTCCAGGTGACCGTCACCGACACGAGCCGCATCCTCGCGGTCGACCTCTACGGCACCTTCGCCGAGATCGTCTTCTCGCTCGGCCTCGGCGACCGGGTCGTCGGGCGCGACATCGCGACGGGCTTCGAGGAGGCGGCGCACCTCCCGGTCGTCTCGGGGTCAAGCCATGCGCTCAATGTCGAGTCGATCCTCGCGCTCGACCCGACCGTCGTCCTCACCGACACCTCGATCGGCCCGGCGGAGGTCTTCGACCAGCTCCGTGCCGCGGGCGTTCCCGTCGTGTTCCTCGACCCGGACCGTTCGCTCGGCACGATCGACGACCACGTGCGGCAGGTCGCTGCCGCGCTGGGTGTTCCCGAGCAGGGCGAGGTGCTCGTCGAGCGTACCGAGGCGGACCTCGCTGCGGTGCGCGCGTCGGCCCCGACGGGCGACGCGCTCTCCGTCGCGTTCCTCTACCTGCGCGGCACGGCCGGCGTCTACATGCTCGGCGGTCCAGGCTCGGGAGCCGACGCGCTGATCGAGGCCGTCGGGGCCACGGACGCGGGGACTGCGCTCGGCCTCACGTCGTCGTTCACGCCCGTGACGAGCGAGGGCATGATCAACGCTGCGCCGGACGTCCTGCTCGTCATGTCGGCGGGACTCGAGTCCGTCGGCGGGGTCGACGGACTGCTGGCGATGCCCGGGATCGGGCAGACGCCTGCTGCTTCGACGCGCAGGGTCCTCGACGCGCCGGACACGCGCCTGCTGAGCTTCGGCCCGTCGACCGCGCGGACGGTCGCTGCGCTCGCTGAGGCGCTGTACTCGTGAGCGCGCCCTCCGTCACGCCGACGTCGTCCGCGCGCCACCGGCGCGGGGCGCTGCTCATCGTCGGGCTCGCGGTCGCGCTCGTCGCAGCCGCGACGCTCTCGGCGGTGTCGGGGCAGACGCCGGTGACGCCTGCCGAGGTCCTTGCCTCGGTCCTCCACCGGCTCGGTCTGGAGATCGGCACGCTGCCCGCGCACCCGCAGGGCGAGGCGACGCTGTGGGTCGCACGCTTCCCGCGCATCGCGCTCGGGCTCCTCGTCGGCGCCTCGCTCGGCTGCGCGGGCGCCCTCATGCAGGGCGTGTTCGGCAACCCGCTCGCCGAGCCCGGCGTCATCGGGATCTCCTCGGGCGCGGCCGTCGGTGCGTGCCTCGTCATCGTGCTCTCGGGCTCGCTGCTCGGGACGACCGGCTCGCTCGCGGTCGCCGGGGCGGCCTTCGTCGGCGGGCTCGTGACGACCGCTGTCGTCTACGCGCTCGCCCGCTCGAACGGCCGCACCGAGGTCGTGACGCTCGTCCTCACCGGTGTTGCCGTCAACGCGTTCACGGCGGGCATCCTCGCGTTCCTCGTCTACGTCGCGGACCCGTCGGCACGCGAGCAGATCGTCTTCTGGCAGCTCGGCTCGCTCAACGGTGCGACGTGGCGCGCGGTGGGCATCGTCGCCCCCATGGCCGTGGTCGGCCTCGTGGGCGCTGGGCTGCTCGCACGCAAGCTCGACCTGCTGGCGCTCGGCGAGCGTGCTGCTCGGCACGTCGGCGTCGACGTCGAGCGGCTGCGCCAGATCGCGATCGTCCTCGTCGCGCTGCTGACGTCCGCGGGCGTCGCGTTCACGGGCATCATCGCGTTCGTCGGCCTCGTCGTGCCGCACGTCGTCCGCATGGTTGCGGGACCCGGGCACCGCGTCCTGCTGCCTGCCTCCGCACTCGGCGGGGCGCTCGTGCTCGTCGTCGCGGACCTCGTCGCACGCACGGCCGTCGCGCACGCCGAGCTGCCGCTCGGCATGCTCACGTCGCTCGTCGGCGGGCCCTTCTTCTTCTGGCTGCTGCGCAGGACCCGCGCCTCCCAGGGTGGCTGGGCATGAGCGCGTTCCGCCGCCACCCGCGTCTTCCCGTGCCCGCCCCGGCGGGCTCGGTGCTCGCCGCCGCGCGGGGGGTCGACCTCGCACGCGGGGGTGCACAGGTCCTGCACGACGTGTCGGTCGAGGTGCGCGCCGGCGAGGTCCGCGCGCTCATCGGCCCCAACGGTGCCGGCAAGTCGAGCCTTCTCGGCGTCCTCACGGGTGACCTCGTGCCCGCCCGCGGCACCGTCGAGGCCTCGGGCGCCCCGCTCGGCTCGTGGACGACGACCGAGCTCGCGCTGCGCCGCGCCGTCCTGACGCAGGACGTCACGCTGAGCTTCCCGTTCCTCGTCCACGAGGTCGTCGCCATGGGCCGTTCGCCGTGGCGCGGCACCGCGCTCGAGGACGACGACGAGCAGGTCGTCGCCGCGTCGCTCGCCGCGACCGACGTCACGCACCTCGCCGGTCGCGCCTTCCCGACGCTCTCGGGCGGCGAGCGCGCCCGTGTCGCCCTCGCTCGGGTCCTCGCTCAGCGTGCTCAGCTGCTCATGCTCGACGAGCCCACGGCGGCCCTCGACCTCCGTCATCAGGAGATGGTCCTCGCGCTCGCCCGCGAGCATGCACGCGCGGGCGGTGCGGTCGTCGTCGTCGTGCACGACGTCGGTCTTGCGGCGGCCTACGCGGATCGCGTGACGATCGTCGCGGGGGGGCGCGTCACGGGTGACGGCACACCGGAGGAGGTCCTCACCGACCGCCTGCTGTCGGAGGTCTACGAGCACCCGGTCGAGGTGCTGCCGCACCCCCGGGGCGGCGCCCCGATCATCGTTCCGCGCCGCTGACCCTGCACGGCGCGATGGCGCCGAACCCTGGCCCTGCGCACGACGGGCGGGCACCGACCTGCGTCGGCGCCCGCCCGTCGTGCTGCGGTGGGTGCCGGACGTGGCGGTGCCCGCGCCGGTGTCGTCCCTACTCAAGCACACCCGCATTCCTGCCGATATCGTCGGTTGAGAGCTGCGGCCCTGCTGCGCTCACCTGTTCCGCCCACGTGCCCCCGGAGGTCACCGTGCCCCTCCCCCCGTCCGAGCCGTCGACGACGTCGGTTCCCGACCCGCTGGCCCTCGACTTCTCGACCGCCGGCACCTCCCTCGCCGAGGTTCTCGAGGGAATCATTTCCGTCCCGGAGCCCTGAGCAGCGTCCGGACGTGCGACGGGCGGGAACCGACCGAGGCCGGTTCCCGCCCGTCGCACGTGAGGACAGACAGGCTGTCCCGATGCGGCGTCAGCCGGCGCGTGCCGCGAGCGTCGTCGCCCGCTTGGCCTTGCCGGTCAGGAGCTTCACCGTGGTGGACTTCGTGTTGTAGTAGCCGCCCATGTACGGATCCCTCGCCGTGACCTTGTACGTGCCCTTGAGCAGCCCGGTGACCTTGTACTCACCCTTCGAGTTGGTCACCGCGGAGCTGTAGCTCAGACCGAGCCTGGATCCGATCGCAGAGACGTTCATGCCCGCGATGCCCTTGCCCTTGGAATCGACGATCCTCCCGGTGATGGTCGCGCCCTTGAGGAACTTGACGTTGACGGTGGCATTCCTGCCCTTCGTCACCGTGAACTTCTTCGAGTCGAAGGCATCCTTGGTTGCGTCCCCGGCGTAGACATCGACGGTGTAGACGCCCTTGATCGCGCCTGGGATCGAGAAGCGCCCCTGCGAGGTGGTCTGGGCAGAGCCGAGCACCGACCCGCTCGCGTCGTAGACGCTCACGGCGACGTTCTTGAGCACCTTCCCGTTGGAGGCGCGCACGGTGCCCGAGACGGTCGTGCCTGTCGGGCGCGTCACCGTCTTCGTCGTCGTGCGGTTCTTCTTGACGACGATCTTGTACGACGTGTTCGTCCCGCCGAGCGCGACGGTGTACGTCCCGGCGGCAAGTCCCTTGATCGTGATGGGCTTCGCGCTGCTGGTCGTGCAGGAGCTCGCCCACGACCCGGCCTTCGCAGAGAATGCGGTCGCGCACACGCCTATGGGGCGCTTCCACACGGCCTTCGACGCCTTGACCTTGAGCACGATCGCCCCCTTGTGGCGAACGATCTTGGGAAGCTTCAGGGACACCTTGGCGGTCTTCCCGACGGTGACCTTCGTCGTCTTGCTCACGGTGCCGAAGAAGGACCCGACCGTCGATCTGTCGTTGGCGTACACCTGGTAGTTCCCGGCAGGCAGCCCCGCGATCGTGAAGGACCCGTCGCTTCGCGTCGTCGCGTATCCCCAGCCGGAGCGGTTCGTCGCGGAGACGCTCACGTTCGCGCGGGCCGCACGCTTGCCCTGGGAGTCGTAGATGACCCCGCTGATCCGCCCGAGGCGGGCGTAGGCCGCGATGTCGAGCCGGGTCGGGGCACTTGCGGACACCGTGACCTTCTTGGCGTCGATCTCACGGACGGTGTTGCCCGCGTACGTGCTCAGGTAGAGACCCTTGGTGTCGTCCCAGGGAGGGGCGACCTGGACCGTGTACGTGGTCCCGGGCTTGACGATCTTCGAGTACGTCCCGTTCGTGATCTCCGCGCTGAAATAGTCGCCCGCGGCGGAGCGGAGGGTCACGCTCCCTGTCGCGAGCGACTTGCCGCCCGCGGTGACCTTGCCAGAGACCAGCTGGATGCCGGGGAGCTCGATCGTGACCTTGCTGTCGGTGCCGGCCTTGACCGTGATCCGCTTCGTCGCCTCCAGCCGGTCGGACGAGGCCCAGTAGGAGACCTTGACGTCGTACGTCCCCGCACTCAGCTCGTCCGAGATGGCCGTGCCGGAGGCGTCCGTGTCTCCGTAGAAGGAGTCCCAGGTATCCGGGTCTGCGCCCACGATGTTCACGGAGGCGTCCTCGAGGGCGCCTCCGCCGGGGGTGGTGACCTTGACGGTGACCTTGGCTGTGGTGTCGGTCGCTGCCTGGGCGGGAACAGCCCCCAGGCCTCCGAGGACGAGCGCGGCGGTGGCGAGCACCGCGATGAAGTGTCGTCGCATGGCAGTCCTTCCGTGTCGCGGCCGCAGCCGCATGACCTACGGCGGGAGATCCGAGAACCCCCCAGGCTTGGCCCGCCAGCGCGATCGTACGTCCGACTCTCAGCGTTCCGGCAGTGGATTCACCTAGGCTTCCCAGGCTCGTCGTGCTCGGCGAGGTTCGCGAGCATCGCGTTGTAGGCGTCGAGCTCGGCGTCCTCGCCGCTCTTCGCGATGCGGCGGTCGCGTCGTCGTGCGGTGCGTTCATCGTCCCGGGCCCAGCGGACGGCGACGACGACCGCGAGGAGGACCGTCGGGATCTCGCCGACACCCCACGCGACACCACCGCCGATCTGCTGGTCCTCGAGCGCAGGCGGTCCCCAGGGCCGTCCGAGGAGGCCGAACCACTCCGGGACGAGCAGGGCCGTGCCGGACATGAGCGCGACGCCGAAGAACGCGTGGAACGCCATGGTCGCGAGCAGCAGAAGGAGCCGCAGCGGGTAGCCCGGGCGCTGGGGACCGGGGTCGATCCCGACGAGCGCGTTCGCGAAGAAGTATCCGGCGAGCGTGAAGTGAGCGACCATGCCGAGGTGCCCGACGTGAGTCGTGAGCGCCCACTCGAACAACGGCGTGTAGTAGAAGACGATCATCGACCCGGCGAAGTTCGCGGCTGCGACGAGCGGGTTCGCGAAGAACTGGCCATAACGCGAGTGGATGATCGTCAGCAGCCACTCGCGCGGTCCGCGCGAGTCGTCGTTCCGCGCGGGCAAAGCACGCAGGGCGAGGGTCATGGGCGCGGATAGGACGAGCAGGAGCGGCGCGACCATCGCCATCGTCATGTGCTGCACCATGTGGCCGGAGAACAGGACGCGGCCGTAGACGGCGGCGCCGCCGTTCGTCACCCAGAGCATGACGACCATGCCTGCGCACCACGCGACGACGCGGCCCACAGGCCAGCTGTCGCCCCGTCGTCGCAGGCGCAGGAACCAGCGGACGTAGACGATGAGTCCGGCGACGATCGCGGCGCCGAGGATCGCCTCCCAGCGGACGAGGGTGAGCCAGCGCACGAGGGTGGGCTCGGGCGGCAGCAGGTCGCCCGTGACGAGCTCGGCGGGGGTCGGCGTCACAGGGGGCTCGTCGGGCACGGGCGGGGCCGAGGACGCGAGGGCGCCCGCGACGCCGGCGACGGCACCGAGCAGCAGGGCCTCTGCGGCCATGAGCCTCCAGAAGAGACGTCCGGCCGTCGAAGCGAGAGGTGCGAGCGCAAGGCGTGCGACGACTCGCCGCCGGTGGGCCCAGCCGAGCGCACCCAGCGCGCCGAGGCCGACCGCCTTGGCGACGAGCAGCAGCCCGTAGCGGGTGCCGATCACGTCGCCGACGCTCGAGAGGCGCACGATCGCCGACAGGACGCCCGAGTAGGCGACGAGCACGAGGCACCAGGCGGCGAGGGTCGAGAACCGGGCGACGACGTCGGCGAGAGCGGGTCCCCGCAACCCGCCGCGGGTGCGCAACGCGACGAGAACGAGGATCCCGCCGGTCCAGGCGGCTGCCGCGACGAGGTGGACCATCATCGCGGAGACGGCGAGGTCGTGGCCGCTGGCCCCCGCCGTGTGCCCCGTGAGGGAACGGAGGGAGAGCGCGCCGACGACGAGCGCGAGACACCAGGCGCTTCCGGTCGGGGTGCGAACGAGCAGGGCGAGGACCGTGACGACCGCGGCGATGAGGGCCACCGCGAGCTGCGTGCGGCCCAACGGGACCTGGAGCACGAACTCGGCGAGCTGGGATCCGAAGTCGGCGTCACCGTTGCGGGTGCCGAGCACGTCGGCGAAGGTCGTCACGACGTCGGCGATCACGAGCAGCGTCCAGGCGCCGGCGCCGATGCCGGCGACCGTGAGCGCGCGGGTCCGGTCGGTCCCTGACGGCAGGAGGAAGGTGACAGCGACGAGCGCGCCGATGGTCACCGACGTGGCGACGTCGCGCAGCACCCCGATGACGGGGAGGCTCCAGCGGACGAGCGGGCCGGGGTCGGAGATGACGGCGGGATCGAAGATCCCGGTCGTCAGTCCCGCGAGGACGACGGCAGCGACGGCGGTGAGGACCGCGCCTACGAGCACCGCGGGGCGGTACCTGCGGTGTCCCTCGTCGTCCGTGACTGATGGGAGCGGACGGGAGGGGGCGGTCATGCTCCCATCCTAGGTCGGGCACCCCGCGAACGAGCCCCCCGCGCAGCGGTGCGCGGAGGGCTCGGTACGTCGGGGATCCCTACCTGCGCGGCGGGTCCTCGCGGTGCTCGACGATCTCGTGGTGGGACGTGTTGCTGCGCTGCGCGCCGGCGATCGCGCCGATGATGAGTGCGAGCACGCCCGCGCCCATGCAGATGTATCCGATCATGACGAGGTCGACGCCTTCGATGCGGTCCGCAACCGCGAAGGCGAGGATCGCACCGATGACCAGGAGAAAGATGCCTGCTCCGAACTTCATCGTCGTTCCTTCCGTCGGACTGACTTGCACGTCCATCGTCACCCATGGCGACCCGGCGCGCGCGCCGGGTGCCTCACCAAGGAAGAGTCTTCTCCGACGCGAGGCACCGACAGGTCCACCCCGGGAAACGCAGAAGGCCCACCCCGAAACGGGGTGGGCCTTCGCGAATGAATGTCCGGCAGCGTCCTACTCTCCCACCCCGTCACCAGGGCAGTACCATCGGCGCTATGAGGCTTAGCTTCCGGGTTCGGAATGGGACCGGGCGTTTCCCTCACGCTATGACTGCCGAAACTCTATGGGGTTATCAACACACCGGTGATGACCCGGGAACCGCACAGTGGACGCGTAGCATAAAAACTGTTGTATCAAGTCATCGGCTATTAGTACCGGTCAGCTCCACGAGTCTTTCGTCCTCGCTTCCACATCCGGCCTATCCACCCAGTGGTCTACTGGGAGCCTCTCACCCTGAAGGGGCACGGAAATCTCATCTCGAAGCAGGCTTCCCGCTTAGATGCTTTCAGCGGTTATCCCTTCCCAACGTAGCCAACCAGCCGTGCTCCTGGCGGAACAACTGGCACACCAGAGGTTAGTCCGTCCCGGTCCTCTCGTACTAGGGACAGGTCTTCTCAAATTTCCAACGCGCGCAGCGGATAGGGACCGAACTGTCTCACGACGTTCTAAACCCAGCTCGCGTACCGCTTTAATGGGCGAACAGCCCAACCCTTGGGACCTACTCCAGCCCCAGGATGCGACGAGCCGACATCGAGGTGCCAAACCATGCCGTCGATATGGACTCTTGGGCAAGATCAGCCTGTTATCCCCGGGGTACCTTTTATCCGTTGAGCGACGGCGCTTCCACAAGCCACCGCCGGATCACTAGTTCCGACTTTCGTCCCTGCTCGACCTGTCAGTCTCACAGTCAAGCTCCCTTGTGCACTTGCACTCGACACCTGATTGCCAACCAGGCTGAGGGAACCTTTGAGCGCCTCCGTTACATTTTAGGAGGCAACCGCCCCAGTTAAACTACCCACCAGGCACTGTCCCTGATCCGGATCACGGACCGAGGTTAGGTATCCAGAGCGACCAGAGTGGTATTTCAACGATGACTCCACCGACACTGGCGTGCCGGCTTCACAGTCTCCCACCTATCCTACACAAGCCGCACCGAACACCAATACCAAGCTATAGTAAAGGTCCCGGGGTCTTTCCGTCCTGCTGCGCGTAACGAGCATCTTTACTCGTACTGCAATTTCGCCGAGTTCGCGGTTGAGACAGCGGGGAAGTCGTTACGCCATTCGTGCAGGTCGGAACTTACCCGACAAGGAATTTCGCTACCTTAGGATGGTTATAGTTACCACCGCCGTTTACTGGGGCTTAAATTCTCAGCTTCGCTCAAGAGAGCTAACCGGTCCTCTTAACCTTCCAGCACCGGGCAGGCGTCAGTCCGTATACATCGTCTTGCGACTTCGCACGGACCTGTGTTTTTAGTAAACAGTCGCTTCCCCCTGGTCTCTGCGGCCCTCAAACGCTCCCCTGGCAAGCAGGTTCACGCCTCAGGCCCCCCTTCTCCCGAAGTTACGGGGGCATTTTGCCGAGTTCCTTAACCACGATTCTCTCGTCGCCTTAGTATTCTCTACCTGACCACCTGAGTCGGTTTAGGGTACGGGCGGCTGGAGCCTCGCGCCGAGGTTTTTCTAGGCAGCATAGGATCATCGACTTCCCTTAACGGTCCCCGTCAGCTCTCAGGCACATGAACGGCGGATTTGCCTACCGTTCGCCCTACAGCCTTGGACACGGTCTACCATCGCCGTGCTTCGACTACCTTCCTGCGTCACCCCTCGCGCTGACCTACTACCGGATCGGTTCGCGGCCTCACCGGAGCACCGGTCCCCCGAAGGGAACATGGTGCCGGCTCGGGCGCTTAGCATCACCGGATTCGATCTGGGCGGCTCTTCGCCGGTACGGGAATATCAACCCGTTGTCCATCGACTACGCCTGTCGGCCTCGCCTTAGGTCCCGACTAACCCAGGGAGGATGAACCTGGCCCTGGAACCCTTGGTCATTCGGCGGACGGGATTCTCACCCGTCATTCGCTACTCATGCCTGCATTCTCACTCGTGTAGGCTCCACCACTGGGTTCCCCCGCAGCTTCAATGCCCACACGACGCTCCCCTACCCATCCACACGCCTGGACCACGAAGGCCTAGCGAAAGTGTGAATGCCACAGCTTCGGCGGTGTACTTGAGCCCCGCTACATTGTCGGCGCGGAATCACTTGACCAGTGAGCTATTACGCACTCTTTCAAGGGTGGCTGCTTCTAAGCCAACCTCCTGGTTGTCTGTGCAACTCCACATCCTTTCCCACTTAGCACACGCTTAGGGGCCTTAGCTGGTGGTCTGGGCTGTTTCCCTCTCGACTACGGAGCTTATCCCCCGCAGTCTCACTGCCACGCTCTGGCTTACCGGCATTCGGAGTTTGGCTGACGTCAGTAACCTGGTGAGGCCCATCGGCCATCCAGTAGCTCTACCTCCGGCAAGGAACGCGTGACGCTGCACCTAAATGCATTTCGGGGAGAACCAGCTATCACGGAGTTTGATTGGCCTTTCACCCCTACCCACAGCTCATCCCCCCAGTTTTCAACCTAGGTGGGTTCGGTCCTCCACGCGGTCTTACCCGCGCTTCAACCTGGCCATGGGTAGATCACTCCGCTTCGGGTCTAGACCCAGCGACTATGATCGCCCTATTCGGACTCGCTTTCGCTACGGCTTCCCCACACGGGTTAACCTCGCCACTGAGCACTAACTCGCAGGCTCATTCTTCAAAAGGCACGCGGTCACCCCTGCTAGGGAGGCTCCCACGGTTTGTAAGCACACGGTTTCAGGTACTATTTCACTCCCCTCCCGGGGTACTTTTCACCTTTCCCTCACGGTACTGGTCCGCTATCGGTCACTAGGTAGTATTTAGGCTTATCGAGTGGTCTCGACGGATTCACACGGGATTTCTCGGGCCCCGTGCTACTTGGGAACACCCTCGGGAGGTCACGCCATTTCGTCTACGGGGGTCTCACCCTCTGTGCCGGACCTCTCCAGATCCTTCGACTATGACGCGACTTTCTGACTCCCTGGACCAGCGGCAGCTGGTCCTGAAGGGTCCCACAACCCCGTACGCGCAACGCCTGCCGGCTTTGACACGCGTACGGTTTGGCCTCATCCGCTTTCGCTCGCCACTACTCACGGAATATCTCTTCCTGCCGGTACTGAGATGTTTCACTTCCCGGCGTTCCCTCCGCTCACCCTATATATTCAGGTGAGGGTACCTGGACATGACTCCAGGTGGGTTTCCCCATTCGGACATCCTCGGATCACGGTTCGTTTGCCAACTCCCCGAGGCTTATCGCAGGCTACGACGTCCTTCATCGGCTCCTAGTGCCAAGGCATCCACCATGTGCTCTTAGAAACTTGAACAACAGCTATTGCAGATACCAAAGATAAAGATCTTTGAATTACAAAGATGCTCGCGTCCACTGTGCAGTTCTCAAGCAACCACCGGCCCCGCGCACCCATGCCCGGCGCCTCCAGCCCGAACTCACAAGGAGTAGGACTGAGGTTCGCCGGCCGGCGCGGTCCGAGAGGCACCTCCACACACCCCGTGGGGTGTGGGCCTGTTCCCTCAGGACCCAACAGCGTGCCTGATCCACCCCACCGAGGTGACCACCGCGTTCCTTCCCCAACCGAAGCTGGAGCGTACTAGCAGCGCCCACCCCCTATGCGGGGAGGCGAGAGTCAATGTTCCACCCATGAGCGTCCACCTCGAGCACGTACGGCTCGAGCGTGGCACTGACCCGATCACCAGCCAAGGGCTGGGCGGGTTGTGGCTCCTTAGAAAGGAGGTGATCCAGCCGCACCTTCCGGTACGGCTACCTTGTTACGACTTAGTCCCAATCGCCAATCCCACCTTCGACGGCTCCCTCCCAAGGGTTGGGCCACCGGCTTCGGGTGTTACCGACTTTCGTGACTTGACGGGCGGTGTGTACAAGGCCCGGGAACGTATTCACCGCAGCGTTGCTGATCTGCGATTACTAGCGACTCCGACTTCATGGGGTCGAGTTGCAGACCCCAATCCGAACTGAGACCGGCTTTTTGGGATTCGCTCCACCTCGCGGTTTCGCAGCCCTCTGTACCGGCCATTGTAGCATGCGTGAAGCCCAAGACATAAGGGGCATGATGATTTGACGTCATCCCCACCTTCCTCCGAGTTGACCCCGGCAGTCTCCTATGAGTCCCCGCCATAACGCGCTGGCAACATAGGACGAGGGTTGCGCTCGTTGCGGGACTTAACCCAACATCTCACGACACGAGCTGACGACAACCATGCACCACCTGTACACCAGTCCGAAGACGCACACATCTCTGCATGATTCCGGTGTATGTCAAGCCTTGGTAAGGTTCTTCGCGTTGCATCGAATTAATCCGCATGCTCCGCCGCTTGTGCGGGCCCCCGTCAATTCCTTTGAGTTTTAGCCTTGCGGCCGTACTCCCCAGGCGGGGCACTTAATGCGTTTGCTGCGGCACGGAACTCGTGGAATGAGCCCCACACCTAGTGCCCAACGTTTACGGCATGGACTACCAGGGTATCTAATCCTGTTCGCTACCCATGCTTTCGCTCCTCAGCGTCAGTTGCGGCCCAGTGACCTGCCTTCGCCATCGGTGTTCCTCCTGATATCTGCGCATTCCACCGCTACACCAGGAATTCCAGTCACCCCTACCGCACTCTAGTCTGCCCGTACCCGATGCAAGCCCAAGGTTGAGCCTTGGGTTTTCACACCAGACGCGACAAACCGCCTACGAGCTCTTTACGCCCAATAATTCCGGACAACGCTTGCGCCCTACGTATTACCGCGGCTGCTGGCACGTAGTTAGCCGGCGCTTCTTCTGCAGGTACCGTCACTTTCGCTTCTTCCCTGCTGAAAGAGGTTTACAACCCGAAGGCCTTCATCCCTCACGCGGCGTCGCTGCATCAGGCTTTCGCCCATTGTGCAATATTCCCCACTGCTGCCTCCCGTAGGAGTCTGGGCCGTATCTCAGTCCCAGTGTGGCCGGTCGCCCTCTCAGGCCGGCTACCCGTCGTCGCCTTGGTGAGCCGTTACCTCACCAACAAGCTGATAGGCCGCGAGTCCATCCCCCACCGATAAATCTTTCCAGACCCGGCCATGCAGCCAGGTCTCATATCCGGTATTAGCCACGATTTCCCGAGGTTATCCCGAAGTGAGGGGCAGGTTACTCACGTGTTACTCACCCGTTCGCCACTGATCAGGCGGAGCAAGCTCCACCGTCACCGTTCGACTTGCATGTGTTAAGCACGCCGCCAGCGTTCGTCCTGAGCCAGGATCAAACTCTCCGTAAATGTTTAGCGCCAGCCCCGAAGGACTAACAACCATACGAAGCGAACCCGAAGGTTCAAATAAACTGGCAATGACCGACTCATGTCGATCCATTCCAAATGGAATCTCAACGATCAGGCACCGGGTCGCCATGTAGCGGCCGGCATCCCTCTCGCACGAGAGTTATTTGGCATTGACTATCAAGCACACTGTTGAGTTCTCAAGGAACAGACGCGCATCCTCGCTCTTCCCTTGCGGGTCCTGCTCGGAGGCAACCGTTCAAACTTACTCTGTCCGCCTGCCGGTGTCAACTTCGGTTCCTTGCGGTTCCTGGTTGCGGCCGGGGCCAGATTCCCGTCCGCGGCACAGCTGTGCTGTTCCGGTTTCGGGGGCGGTTCTCCAGGCGGGACCGGCCACCAGCTCACTCCTTGCGGAGGCCTGCTCGGTGTCCGTTCCTCCCTGCCGGGCGAACAAGTAGAACGTTACGCGGAGGTCTCCGCGAGGGTCAAATCTGTGAGCGGTGACGCCGGTCACCTGGCCCACCTGCCGCGATATCGTGAAGGCGCCGGCAGAGCCGCCGGCCCCGGCATCATGCCGTTCCCTGCAGGAGCACACCATGCTCGACGCCATCGGGTGGATCGGATCCGCGATCCTCGTCCTCTCCCTCGTGCAGACCCGCATCCTTCGGCTGAGGATCCTCAACCTCACCGGTTGCCTCATCCACACCGGGTTCAACCTCGCCATCGGCGTGTGGCCCATGGTCGGCCTCAACGTCGTCCTCGCCGTCGTCAACATCGTCCAGCTGCGCAGGCTCCTCAAGGAACGGCACGCGTCCGAGGGCCAGAACGGCTACGACGTCGTGAGCACCGACGTCGACGCGCCCGTGCTGCGTCGCCTGCTCACGCGCCACCACGACGAGATCGCCAAGCTCCACGGCGTCGAGCCCGCCGAGCTCGCGGCGACCGAGGCCTACCTCGTCCTGCGCGGCGACGAGACCGTCGGCGCCGTCCTCCTCGCGGACGACGGCAACGGCACCGCCCGCCTCACGCTCGACCACGTCGTCGAGCGCTACCGGGACTTCACGCCCGGCGAGCACGTCTTCCGCCGCTCCGGCATCCTCGACGGCCACGGCTACGACCGCATCGTCACGCGCCCCGGCATCACCGGCCGCACCGCGACCTACTACGAGACCATCGGCTTCACGCGCGACGCCGCGACCGACGAGTTCGTCCTCGCCGTCCCGATCGCCGCCTGACCCGACCGATCCTGACGGATAGACGCCCCCCGTCGAACGGGGGAACGCGTCAATCCGTCAGAGAGCGGGGATCTGGTCCGACTGCAGGCACCCTGTGCGTTGCGCGGCTGCGCGGCTGCGCGGCTGCGCGGTGCGAGGCTGCGTGGTGCGAGGACCGCGCGGCGGGAGCTGGGCGCGGCAGGAGCAGGGCGCGGCGGCATCGCCGTGTGACACGGCAAGGCACGGCGCTCGGCACGGCACCGCGCTCAGCAGCGGGCACCGCGGCGCGGCCGCGACGCACGACGGCCCTGCACCTCCCGGAGGAGGGGCAGGGCCGTCGTGCGTCGTGCCTAGATCCAGACGAGCGCCTGGCCCGGCTCGTTGAGGACCGCAGCGACGTCCGCGAGCACACGGCTCGCGAGCTCGCCGTCGACCAGACGGTGGTCGACGCTCAGCGCGAGCTGCGTCACCCAGCGCTTCTTGATCTTGCCCTTGTGCACCCAGGGCTGCTCACGGATCGCGCCGAACGCGAGGATCGCCGCCTCGCCCGGGTTGAGGATCGGCGTACCCGTGTCGATGCCGAACACCCCGACGTTCGTGATGGTGATCGTGCCGTCCGCCATGTCCGCCGGCGCCGTCTTCCCCGCCCGCGCCACCTGCGTGAGCGACCCGAGGTCCTGCGCGAGGCGCAGCAGCGTCGCCCGGTGCGCGTCCTTGATGTTCGGCACCATGAGGCCACGCGGCGTCGCCGCAGCGATCCCGAGGTTGACGTAGTGCTTGTAGACGATCTCCTGCGCGGCCTCGTCCCAGCTCGCGTTGATCTGCGGATGCCGGTCGATCGCGATGAGCAGCGCCTTCATCGCGACGAGGAGCGGGGTCACGCGCACGTCCTTGAAGTCGCGGTCCGCACGCAGACGCTCGACGAGGCGCATCGTGCGCGTGACGTCGACCGTGTGGAACACCGTGACGTGCGGCGCCGTGAACGCGCTCGCCACCATCGCCTCCGCCGTGCGCTTGCGCACCGAGCGCACCGGGACGCGCGTCTGGCGGCCGTCGCGCGTCACCGAGCCCTGCGCGAGCCACGGGCTGTCGTCGTCGGGCTCGTACGTCGCGAGCTCGCGCGCGTCGGTGCGCTCCGCCTGCGCGACGACGTCCTCGCGCGTCACCAGCCCGCCCGGGCCCGTCGGGACGATCGACGTGAGGTCGACGCCGAGGTCCCGCGCGAGCTTGCGGACCGGAGGCTTCGCGAGGACGCCCGACGGACCCGCGGTCGCCGGGACCGCGGCGGGCGCCGCCGGACCGGCAGGCGCTGCGGGAGCAGCGGCGGCCGCAACTGGTGCGACGGGTGCGGCGACAGGCGCCGACGGCTCTGCGGCAGGCGCGACGGCCGCACGGCGGGGACGACGGGCCGACGCGTGCTCGGCCGTGCCGTACCCGACGAGCACAGCGCCCGAGCCGGCGTCCGCGTCGGCAGCCTTCGCCGGAGCCGCAGCCGCGTTCGCGGGAGCCGGCGTCGACGGCGCGACGCCGTCAGGGTCCGTGTCGACGACGATGATCGGCGTACCCACGTCGACCGTCGTGCCCTCAGACACGAGGATCTCCGTGACGACGCCCGTCCACGGGCTCGGCAGCTCGACGAGCGACTTCGCCGTCTCGATCTCGACGATCGTCTGGTTGACCGTCACCTTGTCGCCCACGGCGACGAGCCACTGGACGATCTCAGCCTCGGTGAGGCCCTCGCCGGCGTCCGGCAGGGGGAAGGACTCGAAGGTCGGCACAGCGTCTCCGTCTCAGAAGGCCAGCGAGCGGTCGACAGCGTCAAGGACGCGGTCGAGCCCGGGCAGGTAGTCGTGCTCGATCTTCGCGACCGGGTAGGGCGTGTGGAAACCACCGACACGCAGCACCGGCGCCTCGAGCGAGAAGAAGCACTCCTCGGTGACACGCGCCGCGATCTCCGCGCCCGCGCCGTGGAACACCGGCGCCTCGTGGACGACGACGCACCGGCCCGTGCGACGCACCGACTCCACGACCGTCGGGAAGTCGATCGGCGAGATCGTCCTCAGGTCGACGACCTCGAGGCTGCGCCCTTCCTGCTCGGCCGCCGCGGCGGCCGCGAGAGCGACCGGGACCGAGGGGCCATACGCGACGAGCGTGAGGTCCGTGCCCGGACGGGCGACGACCGCGCGGTCGAGGCTCTCGCGGCCGATGCCGGCGTACGCCGTCGGCACGCCGTCGACCGGGAGCGCCAACGGCGCGACCTCGACCGGGCCCTTGTCCCAGTAGCGGCCCTTCGGCTCGAGGAACAGCACCGGGTCGGGCGACGCGATCGCCTCGCGCAGCATGCGGTAGGCGTCCGCCGGGTTCGACGGCGAGACCACACGCAGGCCCGCCGTGTGGGCGAACAGCGCCTCAGGGCTCTCCGAGTGGTGCTCGACAGCGCCGATGCCACCGCCGTACGGCACCCGGATGACGATCGGCAGGTTGATGCGGCCCGACGTGCGGTAGTGCATCTTTGCGAGCTGCGTCGTGATCTGGTCGAACGCCGGGAAGATGAAGCCGTCGAACTGGATCTCGAGGACCGAGCGGTAGCCGCGCATCGCGAGGCCGATCGCCGTGCCGACGATGCCCGACTCCGCGAGCGGCGTGTCGACGACCCGGTCCTCGCCGAACTCCGCCTGCAGGCCGTCCGTCACACGGAACACGCCGCCGAGCCGGCCGACGTCCTCCCCCATGACGAGAACCTTCGGGTCTTCCGCGAGCGCCTGGCGCATCGCGAGCGTGATCGCCTTCGCGAGCGGCAGCGTCGTCGTGCCCGTCGGGAACGGCGCGACCTTCGCCTCGGTCGCGGACGACGTGGACGTCGTGGTCATCGGGCACCTCCGTCGGCAAAACCGGACTCGTACTCCGCGAAGAACGCGCGCTCGTCCTCGAGCACAGCGTGCGGCGTCGCGTAGACGTGGTCGAACATGCTCGCGGGCGACGGAGCCGGCATCGAGCGCACCGTCTCGCGGACGCGTGCACCGAGGTCGCCCGCCTCCTCCCGGACCTGCGCGGCCCACGCGTCGTCCCAGCCGCCCTCGCGGCGCAGCATCGCCTCGACGCGCGCGATCGGGTCGCGGTCGCGCCACTGCTGCTCGAGCTCCCGCGTGCGGTAGCGCGTCGGGTCGTCCGACGTCGTGTGCGCACCCATGCGGAAGGTGAACGCCTCGACGAGGCTCGGGCCACCGCCCGAGCGCGCCCGCTCGAGAGCCTCCTGCGTCACCGCGTAGCTCGCGAGGACGTCGTTGCCGTCGACGCGCACGCCCGGCACGCCGAAGCCCTCGCCGCGGCGCGCGACGGGCACGCGGAACTGGCGCTCGTTCGGCTCGGAGATCGCGAACTGGTTGTTCTGGCAGAACAGCACGAGCGGCGCCTGGTTGACGGCCGCAAAGACGAGCGCCTCGTTGACGTCGCCCTGCGCCGTCGCGCCGTCGCCGAAGTACGTGACGACCGCCGTGTCGACGGTCGGGTCGCCCGTGCCGACGACACCGTCGCGCTGGACGCCCATCGCGTAGCCCGTCGCGTGCAGCGTGTGCGAGCCGATGACGAGCGTGTAGTTGTGGAACCGGTGCGCCTCGCCGTCCCAGCCGCCGTGGTCCACGCCGCGGAACAGCCGGAGGATCTGCGCGAGGTCGACGCCGCGGGTGTGTGCGACGCCGTGCTCCCGGTAGGAGGGGAAGGCGTAGTCCTGCGGGGCGAGCGCGCGGCCCGAGCCGACCTGCGCCGCCTCCTGGCCGAGGCACTGCGCCCACAGGCCGAGCTGGCCCTGGCGCTGCAGCGACGTCGCCTCGTCGTCGAACGCGCGCACGAGCACCATGTCGCGCCACAGGTCGCGGACGTCGCCGTGGTCGAGGTGCGCGGCGCGCTCCCGGTACGGCTCCCAGCGTTCGTCGGTCGTGCGCTCGCCCGAGGGCGTCAGCAGCTGCACCATGGGCACGTCGTGGCCGGTCCGGCCCGTGCTCTCGATCGCGTCGTCGGTCACGGAGGTTCTCCCCGAGGGCTCTCGGCGGGACGCCGGCCGGGGCCGACGTTGGCTACGGTTGCGTAACCTACGCCAGCGTAAGCAGACATGATCGACGAAGGGATGGGCTGCCGCGCCACGCGACCCGCCCGTTCTTTGTGGAGGTTCCACAAAACCTAGGACCGAGGTCCCGGAACAGGCGCTCAGCGCTCCTTGCGGTCCGCGCGGCCGATCGCGATCGACCCGAGGAACGACACGAACGTCACGAGGAGGGCCGCCACGAACGCCGTCCAGAAGCCCCCGTCGATCCGGATGCCCCACGACGTCTTCCCCGTGATCCATGCCGTGAGCATGAGCATGAGCGTATTGACGACGAACGTGAACAGGCCGAGCGTGAGGATGTAGAACGGCACCGAGAGGAACGCGACGATCGGCCGCACAGCCGCGTTGACGACCGTGAAGATCACCGCGGCGCCGAGCAGGACGGCGATCATGCCCTCCGTCGAGCCCGCACCGACGATCTCGAGTCCGGAGACGAGCAACGACGTGATCCACAGGGCGAAGGCGTTGACGACGACACGCAGCACGAAGGTCATCCCTTGATCCTGCCAGCAAGCCACCTCCGTGTCAGTGGGATGCTGTCCCCGTGAGCGACAACCCCCAGCTGCGGCCCGCGGTCGACGCGCTGCCCGCCTACGTCCCCGGTGCCCGCGCAGGAGCGACCTCGTTCAAGCTCTCGTCGAACGAGAACCCCTACCCCGTGCACCCCGCCGTCGTCGCCGCGATCGTCGACGCCGCGCAGGACACCAACCGCTACCCCGACATGCACGCGACCGAGCTGTGCGCCGCGATCGCCGACATGGTCGGCGTCCGTGCCGAGGAGGTCGTCGTCGGCAACGGCTCCGTCGCGGTGCTCGCGCACGTGCTCGGGGCGTTCGTCGACGCGGGCGACGAGGTCGTCCTCCCCTGGCGGTCCTTCGAGGCCTACCCCATCGCGATCCAGGTCGCCGGGGGCACGGGCGTCAACGTCCCACTCGCCGAGGGCGGCAGGCTCGACCTCCCCGCGATGGCCGCGGCCGTCACCGAGCGCACCAAGGTCGTCCTCGTGTGCACGCCCAACAACCCCACCGGCCCCGCGGTCCACGCCGACGAGCTCGACGCGTTCCTCGCCGCGGTGCCGCGCCACGTCGTCGTCGTCCTCGACGAGGCGTACGTCGAGTTCGTCCGCGACCCCGAGGCACCCGACGGCGTCGCCGTCTACGCCGCGCACCCCAACGTGGTCCTCCTGCGCACCCTGTCGAAGGCCTACGGGCTCGCGGGCCTGCGCGTCGGCTACGCCGTCGCCCGTCCGCGCCTCGCCGCCGGCATCCGCGCCGTCGCGACGCCCTTCGGCGTCTCCCACGTCGCACAGCGCGCCGCGATCGCCGCGATCGGCGTCAAGGACCGCCTCCTCGAGATCGTCGACGAGCTCGTCGACGAGCGCACCCGGCTCGTCGGCCTCCTCGCCGCGCAGGACTGGGACCTGCCCGAGACCCAGGCGAACTTCGTGTGGCTCCCGCTCGGCGAGCAGACCGTCGCGCGCGCCGCCGAGGCCGCGAGCGCCGGCGTCGTCGTACGCCCCTTCGCGGGCGAGGGCATCCGCGTGAGCGTCGGCGAGCCCGAGGCCACCGACCTCTTCTGCGAGATCGCCGCGACGTGGCGCGAGGACGCCTGAGCCTCGCTCAGTCACCCGTGGGTTCCGGCACGTAGATCGTCACGGGTCCGGCAAGGGACCTCGCGAGCGGGCCCGACGCGCGACCGCCGACGTCCGCGAGCACCCCGTCGATCGCCTCGGTGACGCGCGAGCCGTCGAGCGCCGCCGCCGCGGCGGCGCCGTTGCCCGTCGAGTGAAGGCTGTCGCTGGGCACGAGGGACCCGTCCGCGGCCTCGTCCGGCCGCACCGTCACCGTCGTGCGCGTGAGCGTCGCCGGGTTGTCCCGGCCGTCGAGCTCGTGCACCTCGTCGCCCTCGACCTCGATGTGCAGGGCCTCGACCTCGTCCGGCAGGTCGATCCCGCCCGCAGGCGCACCCACGGTGACGAGCCCGCCCGAGCCACGCTTCGCGGCGAGCAGCGCCCCGATCGCGCCGCCCTGGCTGTGCCCGACGAACACGACCTTCTCCCCGTCCTTGACGCCGGCGACCTTCATGGACTGCTCGACCGCGCGGATCGCCTGCTCGTTCCGCCCCAGGAGCGCGCCCGTGTTGCCGCCCCACGTGCGGGAGTGGTCGGCGGCCCAGAACCCCTTGCTGAACGGCTTGATCGCGCCCTCGCTCCCCGGGACGTAGACGACCCACGAGCTCGAGCCGTCGCGCCGCAGGGTGCGCTGCACGCCGACCGCACCCTCCGGGGCCGTCCTGTTGATCGCGTCGAGCGTCGAGAGCGCCTCAGCCGTCGACCCTGCGCGCGCGGGCTTCGACCCGACCTCTCGGGCTCGCATGACCGGCGTCGGCAGCTCCTCACGCAGCTTTCCCGTCCACAGGTACGTCATCGGCTTCGCGACGAGCTCGTCGACCCCGCGCACGAGGACGTCCGCGGTCCCGGCACGCGAGAGCGGCTCCACCGGCAGCCCCGTGAGCAGGCGGCCAGCGACCTCGACCGGGTACAGCGGTGCGCGCAGGTCGGTGACGATGTCGAGGGCCGGCGTCGCGAGGTCGGCCCGCTCGGCCCCGTCACGCGTCCCGTCGAACGCCGTGCCGGCGGCCCGGGACAACGCCGAGACCCCGGCGACCACGGGGATCATCCGGACGAGCCGTTGCCACATCGGGCGTTCCCCGCGCGGCAGCGCGTTCACCTCGGCCTCCTCATACACCTCACGCGCCCCGACGAGCCCGTCCGCGAGCCGGCCGGCCTCGTCGGCTGCCATGCCCAGCGTGGTGCCGAGAAGCGCGAGCGCCCCCTGCGTGTCGGCGGCACCGGCCACGACCTCGGCGCGGGCCGTCGACGGGTCGCCCCACGCCGACGCCGCCGCGTCCTGCAGGGAAGCGACAGCGAGCGCCGTGCAGAGCCGGCCCTCGAGCCCGTCGACGTCCGTGCCCGCGCTCGCCGCCTGGTCCACCGCGCCCGACAGGCCCACCGCGAGACTGCGGAACGTCGTCGTGAGCGACGCGAGCTCGTCGAGGTCGACCGCCACGTCCGTGACGCCCCCCGCGACCGAGATGCCGCGCGGGAGCGGCTCCGGGCGGGCGATCGCGTCGTCGTACGGCACGACGCAGCCCGGGGGTGCACCGTCCGCCCCCGGGCGGACGGAGGTGTGCCGGTAGTCGTCCGTCCTCGACGTGCCTGGGGCTGCCTCCGCCGAGGGCACCGTCCCGCGCAGGCCACGCTGGAGCGTGCCGAGCGCGGACGGCGGCAGGCCCCCGTCCGGGAGGCCGGGCAGCGTCACGTCCGGAGACCGGCCGTTCACGGTCGCACCGCCTGCGCGGCACCGACGACGTTCTCCGCCGTCTCAGCGGCGGACCTCAGCGAGAACAGCGTCCGCTCGACCTCGGCCAGCTGCTCCGTCGCACGCTCGAGGTCGTCCCCCAGGAGCCCGACGAGCTCGCGAAAGCGCGTCGCAGCCCCCGACCGCCACGTCGTCGAGCCCACCGCGCGGAGCGTCACCTGAGCCGACGCGAGCGCGCCACCGACATGGTCGAGCCGCGCGGCGAGCCACGCGAGCTCGGCGCCGTCAGGGGCAGGGTGGAGGGGCAGGGTGGGGCTCTGTGCGTCCGTCATGTCCGAGAACGTAGGTGCGTCGACGACTCCCCGCGCGCCGGACGACGACATCCGTGGACAGGCGCCCGCGGGCGCCGCCTGTGGTCAGGTCGCAGGCCGGACGACCCCACCGCGACGTCCGTCCCCCGTGGGAGGATGCCGCCATGCCTTCGACGACGCCCACGCCCGTGACCGACCGCGTCATCCTCGCCGACGCGAACCCGCCGATCGCCCTCGGGGCGCTCGACGGCCGCTACCGCCGGGCGGTCGCACCGCTCGTCGACCACCTCTCCGAAGGTGCGCTCAACCGCGAGCGCCTCCACGTCGAGGTCGAGTGGCTCATCCACCTCACCGACCAGCAGGTCGTCCCGGGCGCCGCCCGTCTCTCCGAGAACGAGAAGGGCTACCTGCGCGCGATCGTCTCCGACTTCGGCGCCGCCGGCATCGCCGAGCTCGCCGAGATCGAGCGCCAGACGGTCCACGACGTCAAGGCCGTCGAGTACTTCATCAAGCGCCGCATCGCCGCCGCACCCGGCGTCCTCGGCGACGCCACCGCGCTGCCGTCCGTGAGCGAGCTCGTCCACTTCTCCTGCACGAGCGAGGACATCAACAACCTCTCCTACGCGCTCATGGTCCAGGGCGCCGTCCGCCAGGTGTGGCTGCCCACCGCCGAGGCGCTCGTCGAGCAGATCGCGGACATGGCCCGCGAGCACGCCGACGTCCCCATGCTCTCGCGCACGCACGGGCAGCCCGCGACCCCGACGACCGTCGGCAAGGAGCTCGCCGTCCTCGCGCACCGCCTGCGACGCCAGACCCGCCGCATCGCGGGCGCCGAGTACCTCGGCAAGCTCAACGGCGCGACCGGCACGTACGGCGCACACCTCGCCGCCGTCCCCGGCGCCGACTGGCCCGCCGTCTCGGAGACCTTCGTCGAGCACCTCGGCCTCACGTGGAACCCGCTCACGACGCAGATCGAGTCGCACGACTGGCAGGCCGAGCTCTACGCCGACGTCGCGCGCTTCAACCGCATCCTCCACAACCTCGCGACCGACGTGTGGACGTACATCTCGCTCGGCTTCTTCACGCAGATCCCCGTGCCCGGCGCGACCGGCTCGTCGACGATGCCGCACAAGGTCAACCCCATCCGCTTCGAGAACGCCGAGGCCAACCTCGAGATCTCCAACGCCCTCCTCGACACGCTCGGCGCGACCCTCGTGACGAGCCGCATGCAGCGCGACCTCACGGACTCCTCGACGCAGCGCAACATCGGCACCGCCTTCGGTCACTCGCTCCTCGCGATCGACAACGTCGCCCGCGGTCTCACCGCGCTCGCCGTCTCCGCGCCGACGCTCCTCGACGACCTCGACCACAACTGGGAGGTTCTCGGCGAGGCCATCCAGTCGGCCATGCGCGCCGCCGGCGTCGCGGGAGTCGCGGGCATGGAGAACCCCTACGAGCGGCTCAAGGAGCTCACGCGCGGCCACCGCGTCACCGGCCCCGAGATGCGCGAGTTCGTCGGCACGCTCGGCCTGCCCGCCGACGTCACCGAGCGCCTGCAGGCCATGACGCCCGCGACGTACACGGGCATCGCGAGCACCCTCGTCGAGCGCTACCTCTGACACCCCGACGACGGCCCCGTCCCCGCTGCATGCGGGGACGGGGCCGTCGTCGTCGGTACGGCGGTCTGCGAAGCGCCAGCGCGCGGAGAGCTCAGAGCGTGTCGGTCCGGCGCAGGATCGCGCCCTCGCGCATCGCCCACGGACAGATCTCGACCTCCGCGACCTTGAGCGCCCGCATCGCCTCCTCGGCGACGACCGCGCCGCCGACGATCTGGTACGTCCGCTCCGGCGTGATGCCCGGCAGCTCCGTGCGGCCCTGCGCGGAGAGCCTGGCCAGACGCGGCACCCAGTCCGCGAGCATCGACCGACGCAGGCGCCACCGGTCGTCCGGCCCGACGGCCTCGACCTGCATGCCCGCGAGCCGTGCGAGCGAACGGAACGTCTTCGACGTCGCGACGACGTGGTCGGGCCGAGGCCGCTCGTCGAGCTCGGCGAGCGCCTCCGCAAGCACCGTCCGCGCGTGCTGCCGCAGCGCGTCGACCTGCTCGGGCGTCGAGACGTCCGTGTCGAGGAACTGGATCGTCGAGCGTCCCGCACCGAGCGGCAGCGAGAACGCGACGTCCGGCACCTCGCCCGTCCCGTACGCGACCTCGAGCGAACCCCCTCCGATGTCGAGCAGGAGGATGCGTCCCGCGCCCCAGCCGTGCCAGCGGCGCGCCGCGAGGAACGTCAGCGCGGCCTCCTGCTCGCCCGAGAGGATGCCGATCGGTTCCCCGAGGATCTCCTCGATGCGCGCGATGACCTCGCCACCGTTGGGTGCCTCGCGGATCGCCGACGTCACGAGGACGAGCAGCTCCTCGATGCCGTGCTCACGCGCGAGCTCGCGACCGTCGCGGACGCCCGCGAGGATGAGCTCGACGCCCTCCGCGCCGATCGACCCGTCAGGCTCGAGGAAGCGCATGAGCCGCACGACCGAGCGCCGGTTCGCGACGGGCACGTGCGGACGGCCGCGCTCCGCGTCGACGACGAGCATGTGCACCGTGTTGGACCCGACGTCCAGGACTCCCAGCCTCATGAGGCGACGCTACAGGTGACCGCGCCCGGCGCACCGGGTGCCGCGCCCCGCGCCGATCACCGGCCGCCGCGCCCTCCCGCGGGAGCCTCGCCCGCGACGACGGTCGCGACCGTCGAGCCGTCAGCCGTGAGCGTGTAGCTCGCCGCGTCGGTGAGGTCCGCCGACGAGACGAGGACCTGCGTCGCCGTCCCCGACGCCGTGAGCGTGAGGATCTCGGCGCCCGACGCGTCGACGAGGGTGAGTCGCGTGCCCGCGGCGAGGGTCGTCGTGAGGTTCGCCTGCAGCCACGCCTGCGTCGAGGCGTCCGCATCGGGCACCTCGTTCATGCCGATCGCTCCGGTCGCGAGCACCGTGCCGCCCGTGAGCGCGAAGGTCCCGTTGGTGTCGAACGCGCTCTCGGGGTCGCGCGAGCCGCCGATGACGACGGTGCCCCCGCTCACCGTGAGCGAGCCGTTCGAGTCGAGGCCGTCGCCACCCGCGCTCACCGTGACGGTCCCGCCCGCGACGACGAGGCTCTGCCCGCCGTCGGCCTCCGAACCGCCACCCCCGCCAGGGCCGCCAGCTCCGTCAGGTCCGCCGCCCTGGCCGGGCCCGCCGCCGGCGGGCATCTCGGGTCGCGCACCGCCGTCGCCCGGGGGGCCTCCCTGCATGTCAGTGGGCATGTCGGTCGGCATGTCGGTGGGGCGCTCGCCCCCCGGGCCCGACCCGGGCGCCGCACCGGCGCCCGGGTCGGCCGTCCCCGTCGTCGTCGCCGTCCCCGGCACGTCGCCCGACGCGTTGAAGCCGTCGTCCGACGCCGTGACGTCGACCGTCCCGCCCTCGACCCGGATCGCGAAGCTCTCGACGCCCTCCTCGGAGCGCGTCACCGTGACCTCGCCCGCGGCGATCGTCAGCGCCGTGTCTGCGTGCAGACCGTCGTCCCCCGCCGCGAGCGTGAGGGTCCCGCCCTCGACGCGCAGCGCGCCGTCAGTAGTGAGCGCGTCCTCGGCCGCGTCGACGTCAAGCACGCCACCAGCCACGACGAGGTGGACGCCCGCCGTGACACCGTGAGGCTTTGCCGTCTCCGCGTCCGCGTCCGCGGACGCCGAGCTCACGCCGTCCGCCCCACCGCCCGCTGACACCGTGAGCGACCCGCCCGTGACGACGACGTCCGTCGACGCCTGCACACCGTCGTCACCCGCGGTGACGACCATGTCACCGCCGGTGAGCGTCACGGTCCCCGACGTCATGTCCTCGTCCTCGTCGCTCGTCAGGCCGTCCCCGCCCGCGTCGATCGTCACCGACCCGCCGCGGATCTCGAGGGCGTCCTTGCCGCGCAGGCCGTCGTCGACCGCCGTCACCGTGAGCGTGCCGTCAAGGACGGCGAGGTCGTCCGTCGAGACGATCCCGTCGTTGACGTGCGCCGTCACGGCGAGCGCGCCCGAGCCCGACACGGTGAGGTCGGCGTCCGACCACACCGCAGCGTCCGCCTCGTCGCCGTCGGCGCGCGAGCTCGCGTCCTCGAGCGTGCTCGTCGAGCCGTCGGCCAGGTGCAGGACGACATCGTCCGCGCTCGTCACCGCGATCGCGGCCGAGCTCGGCGACGTGATCCTCACGCCGTCGAGCACGAGGACGACGCGCGCGTCGTCGGGCGCCGCGACGACGACCGACCCGGCCAGCTCGCCCGAGAGCCTATAGACGCCCGCCGCAGAGATCGTCACGACGCTCCCCGACGACGTCACGCCCGCACCCGTCGTCGTCGCGCCGTCGCCCGCGAGAACGACGTCGACGACGGCGTCGGACGCCCACTCCTCGGGCGTCGTCACCGAGGCACGGGCATTCTCCGCAAGAACCGTCGTGGCGTCGAGCGACGCGTCTGCGACGATCGCCGCCGCCTCGGCGGCGCTCAGCGTCTCAGGATCCACAGGGTCGGTCGCGGACGCGTCGCCGGTGCAGCCTGCGAGCACCGACGCACCGCCGAGACCGAGGAGCGTCGCAGCGGCGAGCCGCCGCCCGGCGCCGGAACGTGCGCGCCCGTCCGGACGCGCAGGGCGGGTCGAAGGGCTGAAGGGGTTCGGACGAGTCATGAGAGGACCTTCCACGCAGAGGGTGCCTGGCCGACGGGCCACGGCAGGAACGAGGTGTCGCGGCCGAGGCCGCGGGAGCGCCGCGCGGCTCAGGCCGCGTGCAGCGGGAGGCGACGGAGCGTCGAGCACCACCGGTGCGCCGGGAGGGACGGATCGAGCACGACGAGGCCCGCACCGAACTTCGACAGCCGCGAGGGCCGCACACCCTCGCGCCACAGCGCCCGGTCGAGCACCGTCGCGCCGCCGGGCGACTTCGTCTCGACGACAGCGACGCCCTCGACACCGCACGCGGCCGTGCCCTCAGGATCGCGCCACACCAGATCGAGGTCGACGGTCGCTCGAGCACCGTCCGGGAGCGCAAGCGTCGTCCGCCTGTACGTCGTCCGCAGCACGGGCGCGAGCTCCCGCGGAGCGGGAGCCCCGTCCGACGGCACCCGCGCACGCAGGACCTCCGCCACATAGCCGCAGTCATCCGTCCCGAGGACGTCGTCCGCACCTGCGCGCGGTTGACGGTCCTTGACCGTGAGCCCGCGCGGCCCACGCGTCTTCACCTCCGTGAACGCGTCCCCGGTGTCGAGGTAGGTGCGGGAGCGCACCTTGACCCGACGGCGGCGCGCGTACGCCGACATGCGGAAGCACGTGAAGTCCGGCGTGTCGAAGTACACCGACCCGTACGCCGATGCCCGGCGGCCGCCGACGTCGAGGACCCGCACGCCCGCAAGGCGTCCGACGACCTCCGCGACGACGGGCACCGGCACGACGTACTTCCGGTCGACCCGCGCGAGCAGCCCCGCCGTCACGACGAGCTCGTCGAGCCCCACCGGCGCCAGACCCTCGACGACGCCGGCCCACGCCGGGGCGTCGAGCAGCGCCGCGCTCACGCCGTCACCGCGTCCGGCCGCGCCGCAGCCACCGCGGCGACCCTGCCCCCGCGCGGCTCACGGAACCGGACCATCACCGTCGTCGAGTCGTTGACGAGATCGAGCCGCACCACGTCGAGCGTGTGCGGCCGCACGCCGAGCAGCCGCTCGACGGCATCCCCGAGCGCCGCGTCGTCCGCGTACGCCGCATCGAGGACCACGAGCCGCTCCCTGTCACGCGCGAGAACCCCCGGCGCGTCGACGACGGCGAGGACCGCGACGAGCCCCGCGAGAAGCGTGATCGCCACCGGCAGGCTCGTCGCCCCGAGACCAGAGACGAGCCCGAGCGCGAGCGCCACGAAGTAGTACGCGACCTCGCGCTGGCTCAGCTCGGTCGACCGCAGCCTGATGATCGAGAGGACACCGAAGAGCCCGAGCCCGAGCCCCGCACCGACCGTCGTGCCCGAGAGGACGACCGCGACCGCCATGACCCCGACGTTGACGCCGAAGAAGGCGACGACCAGGTCCTTGCGACGGTGGCGCGGGTAGTAGAGCGCGAGGACGAGGACGCTGATCGCGACAAGATCGGCGAGGACAAGAGGAAGGTGCTGCACAGCAGGCTCCAGGGATCGCTGGGGTGTGTTCACCCTGAGTTCACCGTGGCGGCCTGCCGCGAACCTCGACGTTGGCTGGACGTCGGCTGCGAGTGTGAGCGCGCCCAGTGGACCGTCGTCAGCGGCGCGCCAGCACGACCTTCGTCGGGCCTGACCCCTTCTTGACGATCTTGCCCTTCGCGAACGACTGCGTGCACACCTTCTTCTTGCCCTTGCCCGTGCACGTGAGGTTCGAGGTCGGCAGGCCGAGCTTCTTCTCGTTCTTGAGGAACAGCGTGCGGTTGATGCCCGTGACGGCGACCGTGGCCTTGCCCGTGCGGGAGACGAGCGTCGCCGTCGAGAACTCCTGGCGGCACGTGTTGACGCCCTTGCTCTTCCGGCAGCTCGTCGGAGCCTTCGCGTACCCGACCGAACGACCCGCCTTCAACTTCGCGAGCCACTCCGCTCCGATCCGGCCGTTGACGTGCTGGATCCCGTACCGCGTGTGCGACGTGATCGCACCCGAGGCGAAGCGTTGCGCGCACACCGTGATCCCGCCCGCGGCCTTCGAGCAGTAGCGCGAGGTCGTCGGCCAGCCGAGCGAGCCGTTGCGCCCGCCCGTACGGACCCAGCGCGAGGAGAAGGTTCCCGTGACGGTGCGCGTGCCGTACGTCGGGTGCGTCGTCGCGTAGCCGCCCTGGAACCGCTGCGTGCACGCCTTCCCGGCGCTCGTGCAGCTCTGCTCGGCGCGCGGCAGGCCGAGCGAGCCGTTGCTGCCGCCCGACCCCACCCACACGGTCGAGAGCCGCCCGAGGACGGCGTGCGTGCCCGTGCTCGGCGACGTCGCCGCGTACCCGCCCGTGAACCTCTGCGAGCACACACCGCCCGCCCCGCACCGCTCAGCAGCCCGCGGCCAGCCGAGGGCACCCTTCTCCGAGCCGTCCGTCACCCAGCGCGTCCGCAGGACCCCCGGTGCCATCGTGAAGCCCGTCGACCCGGCCGAGGCGATCGTGCCGCCCGCGAACGTCTGCGCGCAGTAGCGCGGCGATCCCGCCGAGCAGCGGGCGTTCGACCGCTGCTTCCCGAAGCTGCCGTCGACGCCGCCGGCACGCAGCCACGCCGTCTGGACCGGACCCGTGACGCCGATCGTCGTCGAGCCGAACCACTGCGTGAACAGGCGCCAGAAGTTGCGGTTGCCGAACGACGAGCACGCGTCACCCGAGCCCGAGAGGTCCGCCATGGCTGCAGCGTTGGGGGTGTAGGGCGTGTAGTAGTAGAGGCCCGCGGTCGCCACGTTGTCGATCGTCACCGTGCGCGTGCCGCAGCTCGTGTTCGGGTGGTACTGGATCTCGTGGGTCTCGCCCGCGGGACGCCAGTTGTAGATGTCCGTCTCCTTGGCGTACCGCTGGTACTGGCGGCCCGCCCCGTAGATCTGGTTGAAGAACCCCGCGTTGTCGGGGTTGCAGCCGCCCGAGTCAGGGCAGGCGAAGCCCGTCGCGGCGTCGTACTGGCGCTGCGTCGGCGCGGTCGCGGTGACGAGACCCTGCTCCTTCTGCAGGAGCACGACGAGCGACTTCGCGCTCACGCCGCACGCAGCGGCGACCTTGGCGATGACGGTCGACGCCCGCTCGTTCTTCGCCCCCGTGTAGGCGCGGCAGTAGGAGTTCGCCTTGACGGACGCCGTCGTGAGGCGGAAGTCCCTGAGGCACGTCGGGCCGTCGGCCGCGGCGCACGTCGCGACCTTGGACTCGAGGAAGCTCTGCACCTGCGACGCGTTGAGGTCGGCGCCCGCGAAGAACACCTCGTCCGTGATGATGCGGCCGGCGTCGAAGAGGCCGAGCGCGGTGTCGAAGGTCTGACCCTCGTCGTCGTTCGCGGCGGCGACGGGTGCCGCCGCGACGGGCGCGACGGCCGGCACCGTCGCGGGCACGGCCTGCGCAGGCGGGATCCCGAGCCCGACGACGAGTGCCGCCCCGCACAGGAGCGCGGTCGTGCGGCGCGTCCCCGCTCGTGCGGTCGTGCCGGTCCTGCGTCGTGCGTCGGCCCACATCGTCGTCATCCGTCCACTGCGTCGTCGTCCGTGCTGCCGCTCCTGTCAGCAGCGTCCCCCGCGCGGCTCGGCCGCGCACAGGCCTCACCACCGTACGTCGGGAGTTCCCAGGGTGCGAGCCCCTACATGTCAGCGTGCAAGCCTGGCGACGGCCGCGGCCTTGGCGGCGAGGAGCGCCGCGTGCCGCCGGGCGAAGGCCTCGCGACGCGCTGCGCGCGGCTCGCGGGACGCGACCGACGCCTCGCGCTCGGCCACCGCCGTGAGCGCGAGCGCCTCCTCGCGCACGGCCGCGTCGACCCGCCGTCGCAGCTCGCGCCGCGCAAGCTCGTCGAGACCGTCGGTGACGAGCGCGTCGGCCTGCGCGACGGGACCAGCGCCCGCCGCGGGGGCGTGCGCGCCGATCGTCGCGAGATCGAGCAGGAGGACGCCGTCGACGTCCCCGACCGCGGAGTCGACGTCGCGGCGCAGCGCGAGGTCGAGGATGACGAGCGGACGCCCGAGCGGGTCAGGCTCGTGCGCAAGGCGCTCGGCCCGGTCCGTCGCACGCTCGCGCGCCGCCGCGACGCCCGCGGCGTCGAGCACGTGCCCGACGCGCCCCGAGCACGAGACGACGAGGTCCGCGTCAGCGACCGCGTCGACGAGCCCGTCGCCGTCGACCGCCACCCCGCCCCGCGCGCTCGCGAAGTCCTCCGCGCGGCCCGAGCGCGAGTGCACGCGGACGTCGAGCACCCCTCGGCTGCGCAGCGCCGCGAACGCCGCGCCCGCGTACGAGCCCGTGCCGACGAGCACGGCTCGCACCTGCCGCCACGGCGGCAGGCTCGCGCCCGCGAGGTCGAGCCCGACGCCGACGACCGAGCGACCGACGGTCCCGAGGCCCGTCGCGACCTCGACCCGGCGCGACGTGCGCGACGCCTGCTCGAAGAGGAGGTCGAGCGCAGGCGTCGACGTGCCGAGAGCGCGCGCACGCACGGCCGCGCGTCGCACCTGCCCCGCGATCTCCCGCTCGCCGACGACCATCGACTCGAGGCCCGACGCGACGCGCAGCAGGTGGCGCGCGGCATCGCCGTCGGCCCGGCGCGTGAGCGCGGCCGCGACCGCGTGGCGCGGCAGGCCCGTCGTCGCACCGACGACCTCCTCGACGCGCGCGGTCGCCTCAGCCGCGCCGTCCGCCTCGACGTAGACCTCGACGCGGTTGCACGTCGTGAGGACGACGGCGCCCCGCGCCGCGGGGGCGTCGGCACCCGACGTGGGGGCGTCACCGGTCCCGGGTACGCCCCTGCCCGGGGCGGGCGCGACGACGTCGCGCGCGAGCCCCGGACCCACCAACCCGAGCCTCTCGAGGAGGTCGAGATCGAGGTCGCGGTGCGACGCGGAGAAGGACCAGATGTTCACGGTGAGAATGATTGAACCACCGACACGAATTCGCGGCACAATCAGTTCTTGTGAATCTCGCGACGCATCCCCTTGCTGACGGAACGACATCTTCCTCGCGCGCCGTACGTGCATTTCGCGGCGACCGCCCCGACGTCACCCCCGTCTGGTTCATGCGCCAGGCGGGTCGCTCCCTGCCCGAGTACCGCCGCGTCCGCGAGGGCGTCGGCATGATCGAGTCGTGCCTGCGTCCCGAGCTCGCCGCCGAGATCACGCTTCAGCCCGTGCGTCGCCACCGGGTCGACGCCGCCGTCTTCTTCTCCGACATCGTCGTGCCGCTGCGGCTCGCGGGGGTCGACGTCGACATCGCCCCCGGCGTCGGGCCCGTGCTCGGCGCGCCCGTCCGCACTGCCGACGACGTCGCGCGGCTCGAAGAGCTCAGCCTCGACGACGCGGCGCTCGCGCCCATCGCGGAGGCCGTCGCCCTCACCGTCGCCGGCCTCGCAGCGGACCCCGGCGCGTCCGGGTGCGGTGACACCCCGCTCGTCGGCTTCGGCGGTGCGCCCTTCACCCTCGCCGCGTACCTCGTCGAGGGTCGCCCCTCGCGCGACCACCTCGCGGCACGCGCGCTCATGCACGCCGACCCCGAGCTCTGGGCGCGCCTGCTCACGTGGTGCGCGCGCGTCACGTCGGACTTCCTCGTCACGCAGGTGCGGGCCGGTGCGAGCGTCGTCCAGCTCTTCGACTCGTGGGCCGGCTCCCTGTCCCTCGCCGCCTACTCGGAGTCGG
Source organism: Sanguibacter sp. HDW7 (assembly GCF_011300875.1). NCBI lineage: Bacteria > Bacillati > Actinomycetota > Actinomycetes > Micrococcales > Sanguibacteraceae > Sanguibacter > Sanguibacter sp. HDW7. The sequence continues at coordinate 3,133,012 of NZ_CP049862.1, forward strand.
TCGCCCCGTTCTCCGCGCTCGCGCTCGAGGCCGTGCGCGCGCTCGACGTCGACGGGCAGCGCGTGCCCGTCGTCCACTTCGGCACCGGCACGGGCCACCTGCTCGCCGCGATGCGCGACGTCGGCGCGGACGTCGTCGGCGTCGACCACCGCACGCCGCTCGACGAGGCGTCCGCGCTGCTCGGGCACGCGACGCCGCTCCAGGGGAACGTCGACCCTTCCTTCCTCTTCACCCCGCGTGCGACGCTCGAGGCGCACGTCCACGACGTCCTGCGCCGCGGCCTCGCCGCACCCGCGCACGTCGTCAACCTCGGCCACGGCGTCCCGCCCGACGCCGACCCGGACGCCCTCACGGGCATCGCCCGCACCGTCCACGCGTGGCAGCAGGAGGACTGATGAGCCGCACGATCGTCGTCGGAGGAGGCGTCGCAGGCCTCACCGCCGCGCGCGAGCTTGCGCTCGCCGGACGCACCGTCGTCCTCCTCGAGGCGTCCGCGGACGTCGGCGGCAGCGTCCGCCCGCTCGTCGTCGAGCGCGGCGGCCTCGACGGCGCCGATCCGCAGTGCCCCGACGACTCCCCGTTCGAGCGCGTGACGCTCGACGGCGGCGCAGAGTCCTTCGCGACCCGCTCGAGCGCCGTCGGCGACCTGCTCGACGAGCTCGGGCTCGCGGGCGAGATCGTCACGCCGGCCGGAGCCCCCGCGTGGGTGCGGACGCCCGACGCGCTCATGCCGCTGCCCCGCTCGGGCGTCCTCGGCATCCCCGGCGACCTCGAGACCGTGCGGCGCACGCTCGGCACGGGCGCCTGGCTGCGCGCGCGGCTCGACGCCGCGCTGCCCGCGTCCGTCGGGACGCGCGGGTCGCGCGGGACGCGCGGGTCCGGGGACGACGGCGCCGTGAGCGTCGGGCACCTCGTGCGCGCGCGACTCGGCGACGACGTGCTGCGCGCCTTCGTCGCGCCCGTGACCGGCGGCGTCCACTCCGCGTCCGCCGACCTCCTCGACGTCGACGCCGTCGCCCCCGGGCTGCGCGAGGGCGTCGCCCGGCACGGATCCCTCGTCGCGGCCGCCGCCGCGCTGCGCTCCGCCGCCCCCGCCGGCTCCGCCGTCGCCGGGCTCCGCGGCGGCATGCACACGCTCGTCGCCGCGCTCCTCGCCGACCTCGTGGCCCGCGGCGTCGACGTCCGACGCTCGACGCACGTCGAACGCCTCGAGCGCACGGACGACGGCTGGCGTGTCCACACCCTCGGCCCCGCGCGGCGCGGTTCGTTCGAGGACGCCGTCGGCGCCCGCGCGACGGCCACCCTCGAGTCCGACGACGTCGTCGTCGCGACGACCGCCGGAGAAGCAGCACGACTCCTCGGCGCCCACGTGCCCGCGAGCGTGCTGCCCGAGATCCCGCACGGCCACGTGTGCCTCGTGACCCTCGTGCTCGCGGACCCGCGGCTCGACTCCGCGCCGCGCGGCACGGGAGTGCTCGTCGCGTCGGGCGTCAACGCCGCGCACGGCGTGCGCGCCAAGGCGCTCACGCACTCGAGCGCGAAGTGGGACTGGGTGCGCGACGCCCTGCCGAGCGGCCACCACGCGGTGCGCCTCTCCTACGGGCGGCTCGGCGGCGACCCCGACCCGGGCGACGCGTCCGCGACGTCCCTCGAACGCACCGGGCTCCACGACGCGGGCCAGCTCCTCGGCGTGCCGCTCACACCCGCGCACGTCGTCGGCGCGAAGGTCGTGCGGTTCGGTGCGGGGCTCCCTTTCGCAGCGATCGGGCACGCGGCACGCGTCGCCCGGCTGCGCGCCGTGCTCGACGACGTCGGCGGGCTGCACGTCACCGGGGCGTGGGTCGCGGGGACGGGGCTCGCGTCCGTCGTCGCGGACGCCCGGCGGATCGCCCCGGCGCTCCGCGGCTGAGCCCGGCGACATTTCCTGGAAATGTCGCCGGCATTCCTCGGGCGCTTTTCTGAGCCGTTGTCACGACGTCATTCCTGATCCCCGTCACGTCGAGAATTCCCTCGCCGCGTTTCCCCTCCGGCGCGCACGGGACCACAATCGATCCCATGAGCAACGACGCGTACGGCGCACCCACGTCCACGAACGACGGTCCCGAGCCCGTCGCCTACACCCTCTGGGCCGTCCTCCGACGCGACCCCGCCGCCGAGCCGCTCCTCACGCGCCTCCTCGGTGACGAGGTCGACGCGTCCGCGACGTCCGTCCCGCAGGACACCGTCGTCACGCTGCTCGAGGCCGCGTCCGACGACCTCGGCGCGCTCGTCGACGACCTCCCCGAGGGCGTCGACCTCCGCGGCCTCTACGACGCGTCCGGCCTGCGCGCCGACGCCGACGTCATCGTCTGGCTCACCGGCCCCACCGCCGAGGGCCTCCAGGCCGCGCTGCGCACCCTGCGCACGTCCGTCCTGCTCGGCGACCTCCTGCCCACGTGGAACGCCCTCGGCGTCCACCGTCCCGCCGAGTTCACCGCGCGCCACCTGCCCGCCTTCATGCGCGGCACCGAGCCCAAGGACTGGCTCACCGTCTACCCCTTCGTGCGGTCCTACGACTGGTACCTGCTGCCCGAGGACGAGCGTCGCGCGATGCTCGCCGACCACGGGATCAAGGGCCGCGAGTTCCCCCAGGTGCTCTCCAACACCGTCTCCGCGTTCTCCCTCGGCGACTACGAGTGGCTGCTCGGCCTCGAGGCCGACGAGCTCACCGACCTCGTCGACCTCATGCGCCACCTGCGCTACACCGAGGCCCGCCGCCACGTGCGCGACGAGCTGCCGTTCTACACGGGCCGCAACGTGAGCATCGAGCGTCTCGCCGCGATCCTTCTGGACGTCGCATGAGCGACGACGAGATCTTCCGGGGCGGGCTGCTTCCGCTCGTCCCCGCGGCGGACCCGCACGGCTCCGCGCACGACGACGCGCACGGGTGCGCGTGCGGCGAGGACGGCTGCGAGGAGGTCGAGGTCGACCTCGACGACTACCTCGCCGAGATCGCCGCCCAGCTGCCGCCGGTCGAGCCCTCGGAGCCCGTCGCATACGACGGCGTGCTCCTCGTCGGCTTCGGCGGGCCAGAGGGCCAGGACGACGTCCTGCCCTACCTCCGCAACGTCACCGCCGGCCGCGGCATCCCCGACGAGCGCCTCGAGGAGGTCGCCGTCCACTACCGCGCCCGCGGCGGCGTCTCCCCCATCAACGACCAGAACCGCGCGCTCCGCGCGGCGCTCGCCACCGAGCTCGCGACGCGCGGGCTCGACCTGCCCGTCCTGTGGGGCAACCGCAACTGGGACCCCTACCTCGCCGACACCCTGCGTTCTGCTGCGGACGCGGGCCACCGGCACCTCCTCGCGATCGTCACCTCCGCCTACTCCTCGTACTCCGGCTGCCGCCAGTACCGCGAGGACCTCGCGGGAGCGCTCGAGTCGACGGGACTCGCAGGCACGCTCCGCATCGACAAGGTGCGGCAGTACTTCGACAGCCCCGGGTTCGTCGCGCCGTTCGTCGAGGGCGTGCGCGGGGCGCTCGGGCGGCTGCGCGCCGCCGCAGCCTCCGCCTCGGGCGCCGCCTCGGGCGACGACGACGCGTCGGCCGACGTCCGCGTCCTCTTCTGCACCCACTCCATCCCCACCGCCGCGGCCGAGGTCACCGGACCCCAGACCGGCACCGACGGGCCCGTCGGCTGGGCCGACGGCGGCGCCTACGAGGCCCAGCACTACGCCGTCGCGAACGCCGTCATGGCCGCCGTCGACGACACCGTGCCGTGGGAGCTCGTCTACCAGTCACGCTCGGGCGACCCGCGCACCCCCTGGCTCGAGCCCGACATCAACGACCGCCTCGCCGAGCTCGCCGCCGACCCCGACGAGCGGCCGGACGCCGTCCTCATCGTGCCCCTCGGTTTCGTCTCCGACCACATGGAGGTCCTCTGGGACCTCGACACCGAGGCCCTCGCCACGTGCGCCTCGCTCGGCATCCTGGGCGAGCGCGTCCCCACGCCCGGCGTCCACCCCGCGTTCGTCGCCGGGCTCGTCGACCTCGTCGCCGAGCGCACCGCCGCCCCGACGCGCACCGCGACGCAGGCGACGTGCGGCGCCGCGGGCGTCCTCGGGCCCTGGTACGACAGGTGCCGGCCCGACTGCTGCACCGACCCGCGCGGTTCGGTCCGGGCCGTCGTCGCCGAGGACGTCGGATGAGTGTCGTGCGCGTCGGGACCCGCGCGTCCGAGCTCGCGCGCACCCAGACCGGGCACGTCACGGACGCGCTCAGCGCGGCCGCGAGCGCGGCCGGGACCCCGCTCGCGCTCGAGACCGTCCACGTGACGACCGAGGGCGACACGACGCGCGCGTCCCTCGCGCAGCTCGGCGGGACGGGCGTGTTCGTCGCCGCGCTGCGCGACGCGCTGCTCGACGGACGCATCGACGTGGCCGTGCACTCGCTCAAGGACCTGCCGACCGCGCCCGCCCGCGGCCTCACTGTCGCCGCCATGCCGCCGCGCGAGTCGCCGCTCGACGCGCTCGTCGCACGCGACGGCCTCACCCTCGCGGGGCTGCCGCGCGGTGCGCGCATCGGCACCGGATCGCCACGGCGACGCGCGCAGCTGCTCGCGGCTCGGCCCGACCTCGAGGTCGTCGACATCCGCGGGAACGTCGGCACACGCATCGCGCGCGCGCTCGGGCCGGACGCCGACCTCGACGCCGTCGTGCTCGCCGCCGCAGGTCTCGCCCGCATCGGACGGACCGCGCTCGTCACCGAGCCCCTTGACCCGTCCGTCATGACGCCCGCGCCCGGGCAGGGCGTCCTCGCCGTCGAGACCCGCACGGACGCCCAGATCCCGGGGCTGGCGGCGCTCGATCACGTGCCGTCGCGGCTCGCGGCGACCGCCGAGCGCGCGCTGCTCGCGCGGCTCGAGGCCGGGTGCGCGGCACCCGTCGGGGCGCTCGCTGCTGTCTCTCTGGACGGGGCGCGCATGCAGATCGACCTCGACGTCGTCGTCGCGTCGCTCGACGGGACGCGCGTGCTGCGGCACGGCGCGTCGCAGAGCGGCCCGGTCGTCGGCGCGGGCACGTACGACCTCGCCGCCGCCGTCGAGAGCGCGCAGTCGCTCGGCATCAACCTCGCGGAGATCATCTTCGAGATGGGCGCCGCCGACATCGCGCCGTTGCGGTGAGCGTCGACGGGTCCGCCCCCTCTCCTGCGCAACCACCGGACCGGGCGCTGGGGTCAGCCGGTCGAGCGGACATCCCCGAGCAGGGGCGCGCGCGGGTGCTCGTGCCGCGGGGCGGGCGGGCGGGGCGCGAGCTCGCGGCGGCGCTGGAGGCCGCCGGGTTCGAGCCGGTCGTCGCGCCGCTCATCACGTTCGGCCCGCCTGTGGATTCCGCGCCGCTCCTCGCCGGTGTGGTCAGGCTTGCGGAGGGCGGGTACGACTGGCTCGTGCTCACGTCCGAGCGGACGGTCGACGCCCTCGTCGACGCGTCGCCGGCGGGCGTCGTGCAGGTTCCGGCGACGACGCGGGTGGCGGCCGTCGGACCGTCGACCGCGCGCCGGGCGCGACGGGCCGGGCTCGACGTCGATGTCGTCCCGGAGTGGGACCGCACGGCCACGGGCCTCCTCGCGGCGCTCGCCTCCCCGCCTTCCCGACGGATTGACGCTGTCCCCCCATCGAACGGGGGAACAGCGTCAATCCGTCAGGAAGAGGGGCGGGTGGTGAGAGCCTTCGCACCCCGGTCCGCGATCGCCCGGCCCGAGCTCGTCGACGGGCTCCGCGCCGCCGGGTGGCACGTCGACGCGCCCGACGCGTACGTCACCGAGCTCGCGACCGCGCTGCCCGCGGGCGCGCTCGACGTCGACGTCGTCGTCCTCACGTCCTCGAGCACCGCCGAGACCTGGGCGACGCTCACCGGGCACGTCCCAGCTCCGCCATGGCGGGTCGTGAGCATCGGCCCACGGACGACGACGACCGCACGCACCTTCGGCCTGCGCGTCGAGACGGAGGCCACGACGCCCGACGTCCCCGCACTCGTCGCGGCAGTCCGACGGATCGTCGCCCCCTCCCCCGACTCGTAGGCCCGGAGCACCATCGAACGGCGCTGGCGGCCGACGAGTCGGCCGGCGACAGCGACTCGTAGTCGTCGCTGCACCTTGGCGCGGTGTCGGGACGCCTCGGACATGCCCGCCTGCAAGGATGAGAACAGACCCCGGACGAGTGGAGAGAACCATGACCCCCTACGACCGCCCCCGCCGCCTGCGCCGCACCCCCGCGCTGCGCGCCCTCGTGAGCGAGACCCGCGTCCACCCGCGCGAGCTCGTCCTGCCCGCCTTCGTCAAGGAGGGCCTCACCGAGCCGGCGCCGATCATGTCGATGCCGGGCGTCGTCCAGCACGACCTCGACTCGCTGCGCCGCGAGGCCGTCCGCGTCGCCGAGGCCGGCCTCGGCGGGCTCATGCTCTTCGGCGTGCCGCTCGAGCGCGACGCCGTCGGCTCCGGCGCGACCGACCCGGACGGGATCCTCAACGTCGCGACCGCCGCCGTCAAGGCCGAGGTCGGCGACGCCGTCGTCGTCATGACCGACGTCTGCCTCGACGAGTTCACCGACCACGGCCACTGCGGCGTGCCGCGCGCCGACGGCTCGGTCGACAACGACGCGACTCTCGAGCGCTACGCACGCATGGCCGTGCTCCAGGCCCAGCGCGGCGCGGACGTCGTCGCCCTGTCCGGGATGATGGACGGCCAGGTCGCGGCGGTGCGCGAGGCCCTCGACGACGCCGGGCGCACCGACACGGCCGTGCTCGCGTACGCCGCGAAGTACGCCTCCGCGCTCTACGGACCGTTCCGGGACGCGGTCGAGTCGACGCTCACGGGCGACCGTCGGACCTACCAGATGGACCCCGCCAACCGCCGGGAGGCGCAGCGCGAGGTCGCGCTCGACATCGCCGAGGGCGCGGACATCGTCATGGTGAAGCCCGCGAGCCTCTACCTCGACGTCCTCGCCGACGTCGCCGCGGGCTCGGACGTGCCCGTCGCGGCGTACCAGGTCTCGGGCGAGCTCGCGATGGTCGAGGCCGCCGCGGCCATCGGCTGGATCGACCGCGAGCGCACGATCGCCGAGTCGCTCACGGCGATCAAGCGCGCGGGCGCTGACCTCGTCGCCACCTACTGGGCCCTCGAGGCTGTCGAGAACCCGCAGGTGAGGGAGCTGCTGTGAGCAACGAGTCCGACTTCGCCCATGCCCAGCGGGTCCTGCCGGGCGGCGTGTCCTCACCCGTGCGGGCGTTCGGGTCGGTCGGCGGGACGCCGCGCATGCTGCGTTCTGCGCGCGGCGCGTACGTCACGGACGTCGACGGCGTCGAGCGCGCCGACCTCGTCGCGTCGTGGGGTCCGGCGCTGCTCGGGCACGCTCACCCCGAGGTCGTCGCCGCCGTGCAGGAGGCCGCCGCGCGCGGCCTGTCGTTCGGCGCCCCGACGGTCGCGGAGGCCGAGCTCGCCGACGCGGTCATCGCGCGCGTGCCGTTCGTCGAGAAGCTGCGGCTCGTCTCGACGGGCACCGAGGCGACGATGACGGCCGTGCGCCTCGCGCGCGGCGTCACCGGCCGGCCGCTCGTCATCAAGATGGCCGGCTGCTACCACGGGCACCTCGACGCGCTGCTCGCGCAGGCAGGCTCGGGCGTCGCGAACCAGGCGCTGCCCGGTTCGGCGGGGGTCACGGAGGCGACGGCCGCCGAGACCATCGTCGTCCCGTACGACGACGTCGCGGCCGTGGCCGCGGCGTTCGACGCCCACCCGGGGCGGGTCGCGGCCGTCATCGTCGAGGCAGCGCCCGCGAACATGGGTGTCATCGAGCCCGCGCCCGGCTACAACGCGGCGCTGCGGCGCCTGTGCTCGCAGCACGGTGCGCTGCTCGTGCTCGACGAGGTACTCACGGGCTTCCGCGTCTCAGCGGCCGGATGGTGGGGTCTCGAGGGGCGGCGCGAGGGCTGGGAGCCGGACCTCGTGACGTTCGGCAAGGTCGTCGGCGGCGGCATGCCCGTCGCGGCGGTCGGGGGGCGGGCGTCGGTCATGGACCATCTCGCGCCGCTCGGGCCGGTGTACCAGGCGGGCACGCTGTCGGGGAACCCGGTCGCGGTCGCGGCGGGGCTCGCGACGCTGCGCCTCGCGGACGCTGCGGTGTACGCGCACGTCGACCGGGTCTCGCGCGTCGTGTCCGACGCGGTGTCGGCCGCGCTCGACGCCGAGGGCGTCGCGCACTCGGTGCAGCGGGCGGGCTCGCTGTTCTCGGTCGCGTTCGGGACGTGGCAGGCGGGGGCGGCCGACACTCCCGGCCTCGACGCCCTCCCGCACGACGTGCCCGCTGGTCCGCGCGACTACGCGCAGGTGCAGGCGCAGGAGGGCTGGCGGTTCCCGCCGTTCTTCCACGCGATGCTCGACGCCGGGGTGGCGCTGCCGCCGTCGGTGTTCGAGGCGTGGTTCCTCACCGCGGCGCACGACGAGGAGGCCGTCGGTCGCATCCTCGAGGCGCTGCCGGCAGCGGCCCGGGCGGCCGCAACGGCGACGCGCCCCTAGCCGCAGCCCGTCCCCAACCGCGGCGTTCCACGCTCCACCACGGATTGACGGCTTCCGACCATTCGATGGTCGGAAGCCGTCAATCCTTCGGGGAAGAGCGTTGCCGCTACGTGCCACCAAGGTGCCGTCGCCCGTGGCCCGGCACACGACGCGCGACGGTCGGATAGCCGATCGGACCACGTGTTGCGCACGGATCCGCTATCGAGGGCCAGGCGACTCCGGGGCGCATCACTCGATAGCCGATTCGCCCACGTGTCAGGTACGGATCCGCTATCGAAGACCTGGCTCCGCCGGTGCGCATCGCCGGATAGCCGATTCGTACGTGTGAAGGGGTCCGATCGGCTATCGGACCGCAGAGGTCGGGCGGGGGCGGAGCTGGCCTGCGAGGGACATCGACAGGACCGTCGCGATCGTGATGAGGCCCAGCGCGTGCCGCGCCCCGAGCCCGTCGACGAGCGCCCCCAGCACGGGCGGCGCCGTGAGCATCGCGATGGTCGAGAAGGACGACGCGACCGACACCCGGCTCGCCGCGTGCAGCGGGTCGTCGGACGCCGCCGCGATCGTCACCGGGTTGACGAGCGCCGCACCCGCACCCCACAGCACGATGCCGATCCACGCCGTCGCGAGGCTCGGCGCGAGCGCGAACAGCGCGAGCCCCACGAACGCCGACACGCCCGACGACCGCACAACCGCCACTCGACCGAAGCGGTCGACGAGGCCCGTGCCTGCGAACCGCACGATCGTCATCGCCGCGACGAACGTGCCGTAGGCGATCGCGCCGACGGCCTCCCGCGCCGCGAAGCCGTCGGTCACCGCGATCGACAGCCACGTGCCGGCCGACCCCTCGGACAGCGACGACGCGAGCAGGACGAGACCCAGCAGGAGGGTGCGCGGCTCGGTCCACGCGCCGAGCGCCGAACGGAAGCCGCGCGACGCCGGGGAGGCAGGGCGGGTCGACGCGTTCGTGCGACGCGCGGCCTCGGTCGCGTCGGCGGCGTCCGCCGTGACGACGTCGTCGACCGCGGGCGCCCCCGCCACGGCACGCACGGCGTCGGCGGTCGCGGAGGCGTCGTCGGGTACGTCGGCGTCGGGCACAGCCTCGTCGGGCACAGCATCGTCGGGCACAGCATCCGTCGCGGCCGAGGCCGCGCGGAGCGTGACGACGCGCAGGACCGTGGCGACCACGAGGACGACGGAGATCTGAACCTCGACCGCGACGTGACCCCACGAGAAGCCGGCCGCAATGAGCGTGCCGAGCGCCGCGCCGACGGAAAACGTCGCGTGGAAGTGCGGCAGCACGGTGCGGCCGAGGCGACGCTCGACGGCGGCGCCGGCGATGTTGATGGGGATGTTGATGAACGCGCCGCTCACGCCGTTGACGACGAGGCCCACGACGAGGGTGACGACGGACGACGTCGCGAGGCCGAGCGCGACGAGGCCGAAGCCGAGGGCGCTCGTGAGGGTGCCTGCGACGAGGACGCGTCGAGCGCCGAAGCGCGTGACCAGACCGCCCGTGAGGAGGACGGACACGAGCGTTCCGAGGCCGCCGATCGTCAGGAGGCCGCCGAGCTCGAGGGCGTCGAGCCCGAGCGTCGCGCGGACGGACGGGAGGCGTGCGAGCCACTGTGCGCCGACGACGCCGAAGATCCCGAACTGGGCGAGGAGCGCGATGCGCATCGCGCCGACCGACGGGGCGGAGGGCGTTGCGGCGAGGGAGGTCACGTCTCACGATCCTAGGCCGCGCACCGGGCCGATCGGTGGGCCCCACCGCTCGACGGCCGGAACCGTCGATCCGTCAGAGGCGGGCGCCTCTGGCGTTCGAGAGCGGATCCGGACACGTGTGGTGTCCGGATCCGCTCTCGAACCTGGTGGCGTCGGGGCGCAGCGTGGTCGATAGCCGATCCGTACGGCGGAGGCGCACGGATCGGCTGTCGGACCACAGCGGGTCAGGCACGGGCAGCACCGCTGGACGGCAGCAGCGCCAGGGAGGTCAGGGCAGCAGACCCGCCTTCGCGCGGAGATCCTCGACGAACGTCGGGTTCGCCGCGAGCCACGTGCGGACCGACGTGTCCGGGTCCTTGCCCTCGTCCTCGTTGAACATGACGTTCTCGAGCGACGTCAGCTGATCGTCGGACAGCTCGAACGCCTTGACGAGCGCAGCCACGTCAGGCTGCGCCGCGGAGAAGCCGGACCGAGCGACCGTGTGGATCTCCTCCGCATCGCCGAGCAGACCCTTGGGGTCCTCGAGGTCACGGACGGGGAACTCGTCGTAGGCCCAGTGCGGGCGCCACAGCGTCACCGCGACGTTCTCGCCCGCGCCGGTGCGGCTCTTGAGCTCCGCGAGCATCGCGGGCGTCGAGGAGATGACGTGGTCGATCTTCTCGAGCCCGTAGCCCGGGACGACCTCGTCCTGCGTGATGCGGGTGAGGCCCGCCCCCGCCTCGATACCGACGAGGCGCCCGTCGAACGCGTCGGCCGCCCCCGCGAGCTCCTCGAGCGACGTGATCGGCGCGTCCTCGTTCACCGCGATCGTCAGGCGCGCCTCGTCGTACCAGGAGCCGAGCTGCTCGAGGTCGTCGCCGTACTTCGTGAGGTAGTCCGCGTGCGTGATGGGCAGCCACATGTCGAAGTTCAGGTCGAGACCGCCACCCGCAAGACCCGTGTAGACGATGCCGGGGTCCGCGGTCTCGGTCGTCACCCGGTAGCCGTCGTCCTCGAGCATGACCTTGAAGAGGTGCGAGACAGCGATGCCCTCGTCCCAGCCGGAGTGGATGCCGATGCTCACCTCCTTGCCGGGGGCCGCGGAGCCGGCGTCGTCGACCGAGCACGCCGTGAGCGTGAGGCCGAGGCCGAGCGCGGCCGCGACGGCGAGGGTCGTCCGGAGGTTCGTGCGGGACATGCGGGTCATGCGTTCCTCTCGTGGGCGCGTCGCGCCCAGGTCGGGTCGGGGTGCACCCGGGTCGGGTGCGGATGAAGAGTGGCGGCTCAGCCGCGCGCGAGCGCCCTGGCGACGGGAGCGCGATCGGCGAGGGCTGCGGTGATGCGGTCGAGGATCATCGCAAGGATGACGACGGACAGACCGGCCTCGACGCCGAGGGACACGTTGATCCGCTGCAGGGCGGCGACGACGTCGCGGCCGAGGCCGGGGGCGCCGGTAAGGCCTGCGATGACGACCATCGAGAGCGACAGCATGATGACCTGGTTGACGCCGGCCATGATCGTCGGGAGCGCGAGCGGCAGCTGGATCTGACGCAGGATGCGACCCTCGGTCGCGCCGAACGCGTGCCCGGCCTCGACGACCTCGGGGTCGACCTGGCGGATGCCGAGCTCGGTGAAGCGCACGCCGGGGGCGAGCGCGAAGATGATCGTCGCGACGAGCCCAGGGACGACGCCCGTGAGGAAGACGACGACGGTCGGGATGAGGTAGACGAACGCGGGCATCGTCTGCATGAGGTCGAGCACGGGCCGCAGGACCGCGGAGACGCGGTCGGAGCGAGCGGCCCAGATGCCGAGCGGAACGGCGAGGACGATCGCGACGACGCTCGCGAGGAGGACGAGCGCAAGCGTCGCCATCGCGTTGTGCCACTGGTCGACAGCGGCGACGAGGACGAGGCCCGCGGCGGAGCCGAGGCTGAGACGCCAGCCCTTGACCCACCATGCGAGGGCGGCGACGAGAAGGATGACGCCCCACGCAGGCGGGCTCGTCAACGCGAGCTCGAGGACGTCGTAGACGGCGAGGAAGCCGGTCTTGATCGAGTCGAAGACGTCCTTGCCGGACTTCGTGATGACGTCGACGGCGTCGGCGACGACGTCGCCGAGGGGCAGGCGGGGCATGAGGGTGTCGCTCATCGGGCACCTCCGTCGGTCGGGGCGTCGAGCTCGGCGGCGGCTGCGACCTCCGCAGCAGCGATCTCTGCGGCTGCGACCTCAGCGGCCGAGGCCGCGGTCTGTGCGACGGGCAGCACGTCGGGCGCAAGCCCAGGCACGCCGTCGTCGGGCGGCAGCGGTTCGTAGCCGTCGGGCACGCCGTTCGTCGCGACGGTCGTCACCCCGGCGCCGACGACGGTCTCGTGGGAGGCGTCGCCCGCGGTCTCGTCGGGCAGGTCGATCTCCGGGGGCACCATGGCCTCGAGGAGGGTGACGCGCGGGACGACGCCGAGCAGGCGACCGTGGTCGTCGGTGACGGCGACGGGGACGAGAGACTCGGCCGACGGCGCGAAGATCTCGGAGAGAGGGGTGTCCTCGTCGACGGTCGCGACGTCGTTCCGGACGAGACCGTCGAGGCGTGGGATGCCCGCGCGGGCGGCGTCGACGACGTCGGAGTCGCGGACGAAGCCGAGCAGGACGCGGTCGCGGTCGACGACGAACGCCGCCGCGACCTGGGCCTCGCGCATCGCGCGGGCGGCGCGGCGCGGGCCGGCTGCTGCAGGCAGGACGACGCCGGGGCGCAGCATGACGGACGACGCGGTGAGGACGCGCGTGCGGTCGACGTCGGCGACGAACTGAGCGACGTAGTCGTCCGCGGGCGCGGTGAGGATCTCCTCGGCCGTGCCGATCTGCACGATCCGACCCGAGCGCATGACGGCGATGCGGTCGCCGAGGAACATCGCCTCGTTGAGGTCGTGCGTGATGAAGACGATCGTTTTGCCGAGCTTCTGCTGGATCTCGACGAGCTGCTCCTGCATCTCGCGCCGGATGAGCGGGTCGAGCGCGGAGAACGCCTCGTCCATGAGGAGGATGTCGGTGTCCGCGGTGAGCGCGCGAGCGAGGCCGACGCGCTGGCGCATGCCGCCAGAGAGCTCGCCGGGCAGGGAGTCCTCCCAGCCGCCGAGTCCCGTGAGCTCGAGCGCGGCGCGTGCGCGCTCGCGGCGTTCCTCCGTGCCGACGCCCTGGATCTCGAGCGGGTAGGCCGCGTTGTCGAGGACGGTGCGGTGCGGCAGCAACGCGAAGTGCTGGAAGACCATGGAGACGGTGGTGCGGCGCAGGGTGCGCAGGCGCGAGGCGCTCACCGTTGCGAGGTCGTCGTCGCCCAGGAGTACGCGGCCCGACGTGGGGCGCCACAGGCCGTTGAGCATGCGGATGAGGGTGGACTTGCCGGAGCCGGACAGTCCCATGACGACAAAGATCTCGCCCGCCGCCACCTCGAAGGACGCGTCGATGACGGCGGCGGTGCCGTACTGACGCACGTCGTCACGGGTGGCGCCGGCGCGGAGCCGTCGTACTGCTTCCTGGGGTCGTCGTCCGAAGACCTTGTCGACGTTCTCGACGCGGATCGCTGTCATGAGGGTTGGTGCTCGCCACCTTCGTGCGCTCGCTGTCCGGAGCAGGACGGTGGTCCTGCTCTCGTGGACCGGCCCGGAGGGTGCCGTTGCACGCGGGGAGGCGGGGCGGGGTGGCGACCGGACGGTCGAACCTTGCGCGACGGCGGCCGCGGCCCTGCGCCGTCGTCGGCCTGGTCCTCCACCACCTTGCCCCAGCCGAGAGCGTTTCTCGACCTGGCGAACGCTTCATTTGAAGCAACCTTGACCGAGACTTGGCGCGAATAGTCCTCTGACCTGCATCGACGCAGCCCAAGGGATCGTTATGGGAACGTGACATTTACCAAGGTGAGGGGTTTCACAGGGAAATCGGGAAACTCACTCCGCGAGGTGCGCCCCGGCCGTCGCGTGCTCGCCCAGCGGGCCCATCGCCTGGACGCCCTCCTTGGCCCACCTGCGCACAGCGAACGAGAGGCCCACGAGGAACATCCCGAGCACGATCGCCCACACCCCGAAGATCCACAGGAGCGCGACGAGCCCGACCGCCGGCTGCGTGAGCAGGACGACGCCGAAGCCCGCCCAGAGCACGCCACCGATGATCCCCCAGACCCGCGCACCGCCCGGCACGCCCTTGATCGTCGCGGCGAGGACGACCTCGCCGATGCCGTGGACGATCGCCCAGAACGCCGAGGTGTAGACGAGCACGAGAAGCGAGATCCCGGGCATGAGGAGCACGATCACGCCGAACGCGATGTTGATGAGACCGAGGGCGACGTGAAGCCCTGTGCCGCCGAGCTCGCGGTGGCGGAGCGCCTCGACGATCTCGACGACGCCTTCGACGAGGGCGGTCGCGCCGAGGACGATCGCGAGCGTCCAGGCCGTCGTCATGGGCGCGACCATGGCGACGATGCCGAAGATCACGAGGAGGATGCCGCGGGCGAGGGTGAGGTACCAGACCCGCTTGCCGACGTCGGCGAGCGCGTCGCGCACCGGGGTCGTGGCGGCAGGGTCTGCGTGACGCGGTGCGGACATCGTGGCTCCTTGCGCTGGTGAGAACAGGGCGACATGCTGCTCCGATCGTCCTCCCTGTCCGGTTCAAGGGCAAGGGACTCGCCGGTCAGATACCCCCTGGGGGTGTACAGCCGTACCCCATGGGGGTATCGTCGTGGACATGGAGCACACGACCGCCACCGCGACCCACGGCTACGTCCAGGACAAGGACGCCTACCTCAAACGCCTCGCCCGCATCGAGGGCCAGGTCCGCGGCATCGCCCGCATGGTCGAGAACGACACGTACTGCATCGACATCCTCACGCAGGTCGCCGCCGTGACGAAGGCCCTCCACGCCGTGAGCGTCGGCCTCGTCGGCGACCACCTCGGCCACTGCGTCGTCGACGCCGCCAAGCAGTCCGACGAGGCCGGCGCGGCCAAGGTCGCCGAGGCGACCGACGCGATCGCCCGCCTGCTCCGCTGACCCCCGGGAGACACCCATGAGCACCACCACCGGCCTCGGCCTGCCCGAGGCCACCGAGCCCGTCGTCGTCGACCTCGCCGTCGGCGGCATGACCTGCGCTTCCTGCGTCGCCCGCGTCGAGAAGAAGCTCGCGAAGCTCCCCGGCGTCAGCGCGACCGTCAACCTCCCCCTCGAGTCCGCGCACGTGACGATCGAGGCCGTCGACGGCACGAGCGTCGACGCCGCCGCGCTCGTCGCCGCCGTCGAGGCCGCGGGCTACACCGCGTCGGTCACGCGCACGACGGCGCCCGCCGCTCCCGCTCTCGTCGCGACGCTGCCCGACGCGTCCGCGCCCACCGACCCCGCCGGTCCGACGACCACGTCCGACGACGCGCACGACGACCACGACACCTCCGCCCCGCTCCCCGACCGCGGCACCGACCTCCTGCGCCGCCTGCGCGTCTCCGCCGTCCTCGCCCTGCCCGTCGTCGTCCTCTCGATGATCCCCGCCACGCAGTTCGACGGCTGGCAGTGGCTCGTCACCGCGCTCGCCCTGCCCGTCGTCACGTGGGGCGCCTGGCCGTTCCACACCGCCGCGTTCCGCGCCGGCCGCCACGGCGCGTCGACCATGGACACCCTCGTCTCGCTCGGCGTCATCGCCGCGACCACCTGGTCGCTCTGGGCGCTGCTCCTCGGCGGCGCTGGCGAGATCGGCATGCGCATGCAGCCGACGCTCATCCCCCGCGCAGGCAACCACTCCGGCATGCCCGAGCTCTACCTCGAGGTTGCCGTCGTCGTCACCGTCTTCCTCCTCGCCGGCCGCTACACCGAGCACCGCTCGCGCCGACGCGCGGGCGACGCCCTGCGCACGCTCCTCGAGCTCGGCGCGACGACCGCGACCCTGCGCGTCACGGCCGCCGACGGAACCGTCACCGAGCGCGAGGTCCCCGCGGCCCAGCTGCAGGTCGGCGACGAGTTCGTCGTCCGCCCCGGCGGCAAGGTCGCGACCGACGGCGTCGTCGTGAGCGGCACCGCCGCGATCGACACGTCGCTCCTCACAGGCGAGCCCGTGCCCGTCGACGTCACGGCCGGCGACGACGTCACCGGCGCGACGATCAACACCGACGGCCACCTCGTCGTCCGCGCCACGCGTGTCGGCGAGGAGACGACGCTCGCGCAGATCGGCCGGCTCGTCGCCGCCGCCCAGACCGGCAAGGCGCCCGTCCAGCGGCTCGCCGACAGGATCTCGGCCGTGTTCGTGCCCGTCGTCCTCGTCATCGCCCTCGTGACGCTCGTCGCGTGGCTGCTCGTCGGCGGCACCGACGCCGCGAACGTCCAGGCGGCGTTCACCGCGGCCGTCGCCGTCCTCATCATCGCGTGCCCCTGCGCGCTCGGCCTCGCGACCCCGACCGCCCTGCTCGTCGGCACGGGGCGCGCCGCCCAGCTCGGCATCGTCATCAAGGGCCCCGAGACGCTCGAGTCGACGCGACGCATCGACACCGTCGTCCTCGACAAGACCGGAACCGTCACCGCGGGCGCGATGGCCGTCGCGGGCGTCGTCCCGCTCGCGGACGACGTGAGCGCCGACGACGTCCTCGCGTACGCCGCTGCGGTCGAGGGTGGCTCCGAGCACCCCGTCGCCCGCGCGATCGTGCGGGCCTGGACGCCCTCCAGCAGCGACGCGCCCGCGACGACCGGCGCCGACGGCGTCGTCGTCGGGTCGCTCCAGACGCTCGACTTCACGACGACCGCGGGCGGCGGCGTCAGCGGCACCGTGCGCACCGCGCACTCGGGCCCGCACCTCTCGCGCCGCGTCCTCGTCGGCAGGCCCGCGTGGATCGCGGACCAGACGGGGATCGCCGCGACGGCGTCGGGCACGGACGCGTCGGCGAGCCCCGCCGGGCTCGCGGCCGCGCGCGCGGCGGAGGCCGTGCGTGAGGCCGAGGAGTCCGGCGCGACGGCCGTCGTCGTCGCCTGGGACGGTACGGCGCGCGGCGTCATCGTCCTGCGCGACCCGGTGAAGCCCACGTCGGCCGATGCGATCGCCGAGCTGCGCGGCCTCGGGCTGCGGCCCTTCCTCGTCACGGGCGACAACGCGGGTGCTGCCCGCGAGGTCGCGGCCGACGTCGGCATCGACCCGGCCGACGTCGTCGCTGGCGTCCTGCCCGACGGCAAGGTCGACGTCGTCAAGCGGCTGCAGGCCGAGGGGCGGGTCGTCGCTGTCGTCGGCGACGGCGTCAACGACGCCGCAGCGCTCGCGCAGGCCGGCACGCAAGGCCTCGGCATGGCGATGGGCACGGGCACGGACGCGGCGATCCAGGCGTCCGACGTGACGCTCGTGCGCGGCGACCTGCGCGCGGCCGCGGCAGCGGTGCGGATCTCGCGCCGGACGCTCGCGATCATCAAGCAGAACCTGTTCTGGGCGTTCGCGTACAACGTCGCGGCGATCCCGCTCGCGGCGCTCGGCATGCTCAACCCGATGATCGCGGGGGCCGCGATGGCGGCGAGCTCGGTCATCGTCGTGGCGAACAGCCTCCGCCTCCGCACGGCCTCCTGACCCAAGACCGTTCGATAGCCGATCCGTGCATCTGACGTGCACGGATCGGCTATCGAGCCCCTGGGGGACGAGGGCGGTCAGCGGAAGCGGCGGCCCTCGTCGCGCCGGTACGCCCACACCGCGAGCGCCGCGAACACGACCGTCCAGCCGAGCAGCACGAACCACGACGACCCGTGCGCCTGCTCGACGCCGAGTGCGTCGACGAGCAGGTCACGCCCTGCACGCGTCGGCGTCGCGAGCGACACCGTGTCCATCCACGCCGGGAACAGTGACGGCGGCATGAACAGGCCGCCCGCGAACGCGAGCGGGAAGAGGATCACCTGGACGATCGCGATCGCGGCCTTGGCCGTGAGCGCGTAGCCGAGCCCGATGCCGAGGAGGATGAACGGCACCGCGCCGACGAGCAGCATCCCGACGCCCGCGAGCAGCCGCGGCGCGGGCACGCCCGCCGAGGTGAAGAACGCGGCGACGAGCAGCAGCGGCACCATGCCGAACAGGGCCATGACGAGCCCGACGAGGATCCGCCCGACGAACCGCGGCACGGGACCGGCGGGCAGCGCGCGCACGAACGGGTCGAACGGCGACTCGCGGTCCTCGGCGACGCCGAGGCCGTGCGTGAACATGCTTGCGGAGCACACGGAGAAGAAGGCGAGGCCAGCGACGGACATCGTCGCCCACAGCCGGTTCCCCGCGACCTCGGCCTGCGGCACGACGAAGAAGAACAGGGCGAGCGCTGGGAAGACGGCGTTGCCGATGACGGCCGCGGGGATGCGGATCGTCTCGAGCAGCTGGAACTTCGTGTGCACCGCGACGAGGCGGAGCGCTCCGGGGGCCGTGGCGGTCATCGCTGGGTTCCTTCCGTGCGAGTGGTGGGTTCGGCGACGACGTGCGCGAACGCCTCCTCGAGCGTCGCCCCGCGGACCTCGAGGCCGGCGAAGCTCAGGCCGGAGCCGACGAGGGTGCGGACGTACGCGTCGGCGTCGCGCGTGAGGATGGTGCGGCGGTCGCCGTCGCGCTCGGCGCTCACGACGCCGTCGAGCAGGTCGACGTCGTCGGCGGACGTCACGGTGACGCGCTGGACGTCGACGCGGGCCAGGATCCCGGCGAGGGAGTCGTCGCCGACGACGACGCCCCTGTCCACGACGACGACGCGCTCGGCGAGCGCCTGCACCTCCTCGAGGTAGTGGCTCGTGAGGAGCACGGTGCCGCCGGAGCGGTGGTAGCCGCGGACGGCCTCCCACAGCGCGTGGCGCGCGTCGACGTCGAGGCCTGTCGTGGGCTCGTCGAGGAGGATCACGCGGGGG
The DNA here is from genome assembly GCF_011300875.1 of Sanguibacter sp. HDW7. Taxonomy (NCBI): domain Bacteria; kingdom Bacillati; phylum Actinomycetota; class Actinomycetes; order Micrococcales; family Sanguibacteraceae; genus Sanguibacter; species Sanguibacter sp. HDW7. Next base: position 3,152,134 of record NZ_CP049862.1, read on the forward strand.
CGACCGACGAGCGCGAGGGCGACGGCGAGGCGTCGCTTCTGGCCGCCGGAGAGCGAGCCGGTCTGGCGGCGGGCGAGGTCGGCGAGGTCGAAGTCCGCGAGGAGCGAGATCGTCGGGACGGGATCGGCGAAGTGCGCGCCGACGAAGTCGACGACCTCGGCGACGCGGAGCGTCGCGGGAAGGCCGGTCTCCTGCGGGGTGAGGCCGAGGCCGGTGCGGGCGGCGGGGTCGCGCGGGTCGCGGCCCTCGAGGAGGACGGTCCCGGCGTCGGGGCGACGGCGTCCGGAGACGAGGGAGAGGAGGGTCGACTTGCCGGCGCCGTTGGGGCCGAGCACGCCGACGAGCTGGCCGGCGGGGACGTCGAGGGAGACGTCGTCGAGCGCGACGACGGGACCGAAGCGTCGGGTGACGCCCGTGACGGTGACTGCGCTGGTCATGGTGTGGCTCCTCGGACGATCTGGCGGAGGGTCTCGGTGTAGACCTCGAAGGCGCGGCGGCCTGCGGGGGTGAGGGCGAGGTAGGTGACGGGCTTGCGGCCCTCGTGCGCCTTGGTGACGGCGACGTAGCCGGGGTCCTCGAGCTTGCGCAGGTGGGTCGAGAGGTTGCCACCGGTCATGTCGAGCAGCTTCTGCAGGCGCGGGAACGTCATCTCGTCGCCGGGGCCGAGCGTCGCGAGGGTCGCGACGACGCGGAGCCGCGCGGGGGCGTGGATGACGGGGTCGAGCTCGCCGGCGCTCACGGCAGGCCCCGACGACGACGCGCGAGGATCACGGAGACGAGTGCAGCGCCGAGCATGCCGCCGCCGCCCGCGAGCGCCATGACGGTGTAGTTCCCGGGGATGCCGGCGAGCGTCGCGGCCCCGGCGACGAGAACGATCCACGCGCCGAGCAGGTACATGGTCATCTCCTGCCAGAGCGCGCCGCCCGCGAGGTAGAGGAGGCCGACGAGGAACGCGGGCAGGGCGTTCCAGGCGAGCGAGAGCACGGGGTCGCTCGCCCCGGCTCGGGTGAGGCCCGCCATGATGAGGTAGACGGCGGCGAAACCGATGGTCCACGTCCAGCCGAACATCGCGCCGGCGCGTGCGGAGGGTCCGCGGACGCCTCCGGCGCGGCGGGCGATGTGGATGCCGGTCGCGACGGCGGCACCCAGGAGGAGCACGCCGAAGATGATGCCTGCGAGCGCTCCGGGCGGTCCGTCGTGGGTGCGGCTGCCCCAGCCGAGGGCGCCGTAGCCGAGCAGCCAGGCGAGGCCCCACACGGTGAAGAGGTAGGTCGGGGACGGTTCGGCGCGGTGGACGACGGTTGCGCGCTGGGCGTCGATGAGGGCGAGCGAGGCGGCCGCGTCGAGCGGTGCGTCGTCCTGGTGGTCGTCGGTCATGACCCCTCCCGAAGTTTGCGATGCAAACTACTTTGCACCGGCGCCGGCGGACACGCAACCCCTTCCCGGCCGCCACTGCTATAACGGGGCGATGAGCACCGTCGCCGAGAACGCCCCGACCCCCGCGGCCGACCGCAGCACGCGCCGACGCCTCGGCGTCGAGATCTGGATCGTCCTCGGGCTCTCCCTCGGACGCTCCGCGGTCTACGCCGTCGCGAACATCCTCGAGCGCCTCACCGCCGACATCCCGCTCGGCGACCAGTCCGCGTCGATCAACACCTCCCTCTCGGTGCGCCCCTGGGTCGACCTCGCCTACCAGCTGCTCAGCATCGGGTTCACGCTCGTCCCCGTCGCCCTCGCGCTCTACCTGCTCTCCGCGCCCGGTCGCTCCGTCCTCAAGCAGATCGGCCTCGACCGCGCCCGACCCCTGCGCGACCTCGGCTGGGGCGTCGCCCTCGCCGCCGCGATCGGCCTGCCCGGCCTCGGCTTCTACGCGCTCGGGCGTGCCGTCGGCATCACCGTCCAGGTGCAGCCCGCCAACCTCGACGCCTACTGGTGGACCATCCCCGTCCTCATCCTCCACGCGCTGAAGAACGCGCTGCTCGAGGAGGTCGTCGTCGTCGCCTACCTCATGACGCGGCTCGAGCAGATGCGCTGGTCCGTCCCCGCGATCATCATCGCGTCGTCCGTCCTGCGCGGCAGCTACCACCTGTACCAGGGCATCGGCCCGTTCTTCGGCAACGTCGTCATGGGCGTCGTCTTCTGCCTCTTCTACCTCTCGCGCTGGGGCAGACGCCGCACCATGCCGCTCGTCGTCGCGCACACGGTCCTCGACATCGTCTCGTTCGTCGGCTGGGCGCTCCTGCCTACGAGCCTCCTCGAGACGCTCGGCGTGCTCTGAGAGCGCGCCCCCGTCCGCCCACAGGACCGACCCGCTACGACCCAGGGATGATCCTGGCGGCCCACATCCGGCAAAGCGCTCGGGTCGACGCCCCCTCACCCCTAGACTCGGGCCATGCCCAGCAGCTCGAGCCACCCCGACGTGCCGCCGCACGCCGGCACGCCCGACGCTGACCCCGGGTTGCCCGGCGCCCCCGGCACGGGCCGCACCCACGAGGTCGGCACGTACGTCCGCGGACCACGCCTCGCCCGCCCGCAGCTCCCCGAGCCAGGCGAGCCCGGGCACGTCCGCCTCGTCGACACCCCGTCGAACCGCGTCCGACGCCCCAAGGACGCCCTCGGCATCGTCCTCTCGCTCCTCGGCATCACGCTCGTCATCCTCCTGACGATCTTCGCCCACGCCACGACCGTCGGCGTGCAGCAGGACGTGCAGGGCTTCTCGCGCCTCCTCGCGCAGATCCTCACGCTGCCCGTCGTCCTCCTCGAAGGCGTCGTCACGCTCGGCGCACCCCTCATGGTGCTCGGCGAGCTGATCTGGCGGCGCAACCTCCGCCAGGTCGTCGAGGCGCTGTCCGCCGCCGGCCTCGGCCTGCTGCTCGCACTCCTCACCTACGTCGCCGTCACGACGCTCGGCGCCGACTCGCTCATCGCCGGGCTGACCATCACCCTCGGCACCCACCCGACGCTCTCGATGCCCGCGTACGTCGCCGCGATCTGCGGCCTCCTCGTCGGCGCCGGCCCGCGTACCCGGCGCCGCTCGGTCGCCTGGTCGTGGAACCTCCTGTGGTTCACGCTCGGCATCTACCTCGTCACGGGTCAGGTCTCGCTCGCGGGCGTCCTCCTCATGCTGCTCGTCGGCCGCGTCGCAGGCCTCACGGTCCGCTATGTCTCCGGTGTGCGCTCCGAGCGCGCGCACGGCACGACGCTCGTCGACGGCGTGCGACGCGCAGGCTTCGAGCCGACGGCGCTCGTGCGCGTCCGCGACCTCTCGGACCGCCCGCACGACGTCGTGCAGGACATCGTGCCCGACGGCACCTCGCCCATGCGTCGTTCGGGGCCCTGGTGGTCCGGGAGCGCCCTCGGCACCCCCGAGCCCTCGCCGTTCGACGAGGCGACGCTCGCCCTCATGCGGTCCTCCGACCATCGCGTGTACTCGATGACGACCGCTGAGCGCGACCGCCTCGACGTCGTCGTCCTCGACGGTGAGCGCCAGGTCGTCGGCATGCTCGCGCGCGCGTGGCGCTCGCTGCGCATGCGCGGCATCGAGGGCCGTTCAGCGATCTCGCTGCGGCAGATCGCCGAGCGCGCCGCGCTCCTGCAGTACTCCGCGCAGGCTGCGGGCGTGCGCACCCCCGAGCTCCTCGGCGTCGCGTCGGCGGACGACTCGATGATCCTCGTCCAGGAGCACGTCGACGGCTCGCTCCCGCTGCGCGACGTCCCCGAGCTCGTGCTCGACGACGCGACGCTCGCCGAGTGCTGGCGCCAGCTCCTGCGCGCGCACGACGCCGGCCTCGCGCACCGCTCCCTCACCGCCGACGTCGTCCTCGTCGGCCACGACCCCGAGGGGCAGCCCGAGGTCTGGCTCACGGGCTGGGAGAACGGCGACATCGCGAGCGCCGAGCTCGCCCGCCGCGTCGACCTCACGCAGATGCTCGCGCTGCTCGCGCTGCGCGTCGGCCCCGAGCGCGCGCTCGCCTCCGTCTCGGGCCTCGTGCCCGACGACGAGATCGAGGCGCTCGGCCCCCTGCTGCAGACGATCGCCCTGCCCGCCGCGACGCGCGAGGAGATCCGCCGCTCGAAGTCCGACGTCCTCGACCGGCTGCGCGACGAGATCGTCGCGCGCCTCCCCGAGGCCAACGTCGAGCCGCTGCGCCTCGTACGTTTCGGCGCGCGCACCGTCATCACGGCCGTGCTCGCTATCGTCGCCGTCTCCGTGCTCGTCACGAAGATCAAGTTCGACCAGATCACCGACGCCGTCTCCCAGGCCAACCCGTGGTGGGCCGTCGCCGCGTTCGCCGTCGGCTGCCTCACGTGGTTCGGTGCGGCGCTCGCCCTCATGGCGTTCTCACCCGCGCGGCTCTCCCTGTGGCGGACGACGCTCACGCAGGTCGCCGCGTCCTACGTGTCGATCGCCGCACCCGCCGGCATCGGACCCGCCGCCCTCAACCTGCGGCTCCTCACCCGCGCGGGCGCGTCGGGCACCCTCGCGGCCGCGTCCGTCGCACTCGTGCAGGTCGCGCAGGTCGTCGTCACCGTCGTCATCCTCGTCATCCTCGCGGCCGCGACCGGTGACGGCGGCCTCCTGCGCCAGCTTCCGTCCACCGCCGTGCTCGTCGCGCTCGGCATCATCGCCGTCGTCGTCGCGAGCGTCTTCCTCGTGCCGACCGTGCGCCGCTGGATCGTCACGAAGCTCGAGCCGCTCGTCACGCAGACGTGGCCACGCCTCTCGACGATCCTCTCCTCCCCGCGCCGCATCATGATCGGCCTCGCGGGCAACGCGCTCATGTCGCTCGGCTACATCTTCGCGTTCGCCGCGTCCCTCAAGGCCTTCGGGCTAGACGTCGCGATCGTCGACTCGGCCGTCATCTACCTGCTCGGCAACACCGCGGGTGCCGCGGTCCCGGTGCCCGGCGGAATCGGAGCGGTCGAGGGCGCGCTGACGCTCGGCCTGCAGCTCACGGCGGGCGTCGCTCCCGCCGTCGGCGCGACAGCGGTCATGCTGTTCCGTGTGCTGACGTTCTGGCTGCGCATCCCCATCGGGGCGGTCGCGATGCGCGCCCTCCAGCGCACGGGCGACCTCTAGGGCACCCCGTCGCCCACAGCCGCCCTCCCCCTCGCTCTCCCCTCCAGAGCGACTCGTAGCGCCCCAGCACCATCGAACGGTGCCCCAGACCTACGAGTCGGTGGGGGCGGTGTGCGGAGACGCTACGAGTCGGATCCGTCCGGGCATGCAGAAGCCCCCTGCCGCTCAGCGGCAGGGGGCTTCCGGGTGCTTCACGTCGTGAGACGAGGGGTCAGCCCTCGACGCTCACGAGACCGCGCTGCGCGCCCTTGACGAGACGACGCGGGATGCGGACGGTCTGACCGTCAACGCGGACCTCGACGAGCTCGGTCGCGGTGGCCTTCCACTGCGAACGGCGGGCACGGGTGTTGGAGCGGGACATCTTCCGCTTCGGAACTGCCATGATCGTCCTTCGGATCGGGGGTAAAACCTGGCTCCGTCAGAGCGAGCCGGGGCCCGGGGAGCGGTCATATTTCGTCTCATGTTACGGCTCGCCCGGAACCACGGTCAAATCACCGGCGCTACCACGGGCGCACGTCACACCCGGGGAACGACACGACCCCGCCCCTGTGACCAGGGACGGGGTCGTGAACGAGTGCGGTGCTGCGTCAGCCCTGGACGGCCTTCTTGAGCAGCGAGCCGGCGGAGAGCTTGACGCCGTAGCCGGCGGGGATCGAGATCTCCTCGCCCGTGCGCGGGTTGCGGCCCGTGCGCGCGGCGCGCTCGACACGCTCGACGGAGAGGAGACCCGTGAGCTTCACGGCCTCGCCCTTGCCGAGGGACTCGATGAGAACCTCCTGGAGAGCGGCGACGGCGCGGTCGGCGTCTGCCTTCGTGAGGTCAGCCTTGGCGGCGATGGCCGAGACGAGGTCGGAACGGTTGAGCGACATGCGTATCCCTTCATCGGGTCACGGCCCGGCGACGAGGCGTCGGGACGTCAGTATTCAGCGGCCTGCCGGGTGGCGGGACCGTGGACAATCGTCGGGAATCCTGCGATGCCCCCCGAGAGGCGCACCAGCATCGTTCCGCGTGCCACCGTACATCCTCCGGGCCCTGTCGGCGCACGCGCGACGCGCCAAGGACCGCAGGATGCCGCCGACCGGGTCACCTCACCCGGCTCTCCGGTTGCGCGCGCACGCGGAGGGGTTGACGCTTGTGAGCGTCCGTGCGCGTCCTCCCGACGCCGTCGAACGCCCAGCGCCACCCCCGGTCATGAGCGGAAGAGGGGCATCGGTCCATGAAGCACGCACTGGCCATCCCGCCAGTCCTCGGTGCGATCGCGCCCGCGCGTCGCTGGGCTGCCGGCCATCTCCGCGCGGCCGGTGTGGAGGGCCACCTGCTCGACGTCCTCGTCCTGCTCGTCAGCGAGGTCGTGACGAACGCGGTCGCGCACGCCTCTCCCCCGGTCCACCTCCGGCTCGAGATCACGGACGGCGTCGCACGCGTCGAGGTGACTGACCGCGCGCGCGAGGTCCCCGTCATCCGGCGGCCGGAGCCCACGCAGGGCGGCGGTCGCGGCGTCGGCCTCGTCGACATGCTCGCGACGCGCTGGGGCGTGGTCGAGTCCGTCGACGACGATGCGCCGAAGACCGTGTGGTTCGAGGTCGCCCTCGAGGAGGTCCGCCCCGCCTGAGCCGTCGTACCGGACGTCCCCGTCGTCCGGGGCCCGGACGCTAGGCGAGCGCCCCCGCGATGCGCTGCACGGCCTCCGTGAGGATCTCCGGGTGCGTCGCGAAGTTCACCCGGACGTGCCCCTCGCCGCCGGGCCCGAAGTCGGTCCCTGCGGACAGGGCGACGCGTCCACGCTCGAGGATCTGTGCGGCCGGGTTGTCGCCCGCGCCGTACGCGGAGAGGTCGACCCACGCGAGGTACGTCGACTCCGGGAGCTGCATGCGTGCGTGCGGCAGGTGCTCGGCGACGAGGTCGGCGAGCAGGTCGCGTGAGCGCGTGAGCGCCGGCAGCAGCTCGTCGAGCCACGGCTCGCCGTCGCGGAACGCTGCGGCCTGCGCGACGAGGCTCACGTGCCCGACGCTGTTGAAGAGCGTCACGGGGAAGGACTCGACGATCTCGCGGGCGTCGGTCCCGGCGACGACGACGGCGGCCTTGAAGCCCGCGAGGTTCCACGTCTTGGCCGCCGAGAGCACGGAGAAGCCGCGCGGGTCGACCCCGACGTACGGCACGAACGTCGCGCCGTCGTGGACGAGCGGGGCGTGCGCCTCGTCGGAGATGACGACGACGCCGTGGCGTGCGGCGGCGGCGGCGAGCGCCTCGAGCTCGCCGCGCGTGTGGACGGCGCCCGTCGGGTTGTGCGGGTTCGACAGGAGGACGGCGGCGCGGCGTCCGTGCGCGACGGCTGCGGCGAACGCCGTCTCGAGCGAGGGGACGTCGAGGCGGCCGTCGGCCGTGAGCGCCACGGGCTCGACGACGCGGCCCTGGAGTCGGGGGTTGCGGAAGAACGGCCCGTAGACGGGCGACGGCACGAGGATCGTGTCCCCGCGGTCCGTCGTCGCCTCGATGACGGCGCTGAGCCCCGCGAGGATGTCCGGCACGACGCGCGCGAGCGAGGTGTCGACCTGCCAGCCCCAGCGGGCGGCGGCGAAGGCGCTGAACGCGGCGACGTACTCGTCGGGTGCGGCGGGGTAGCCGGTGTCGCCCGAGGCGACGAGGTCGCTCACGGCGCGGACGATCGGCTCGGCGAGGGGAACGTCCATCTCGGCGACCCACAGCGGCAGGACGTCGGGGCCGTAGACCCGCCACTTCGCACTCGTCCGCGAGCGCAGCCGGTCCAGGTCGAGGGTGCTGAGGAGATCCGTCACCCCCCGACGCTACCCCGTGCGGGATGATGGATCTCGTGACCTCTGGTATCCGACTCATCGCGTCCGACGTCGACGGCACTCTCCTCACGCCCGACCACCGCATCACGCCTGCCGTGCGTGCGGCGGTGCGGCGCGCGACGGAGGCAGGCGTCACCGTCGTCCTGGCCTCGGCCCGCGGGCCCGAGGCGTTCCGGCACCTCGTCGAGGAGCTGGGGCTGCCGCCGTTCGCGGACGAGCCGTCGGACGACCCCCTCGCGGGCGCGTTCGTGTCGTTCCAGGGGGCCGTCGTCGGGCACCTGCTCGCCGACGGGACGCTCGACGTCCTCCATGAGACGCGGCTCGACCTCGAGGCTGCGCGGACGATCGTGAGGACCGTCGTCGAGGCGGGGCACACCGTCAACTGGTACGACGGCGCGGACTGGCTGCCGTCGCGGTGGGACGACCTCGGGGAGCTCGAGGCGCGGGCGACGGCCGTGGAGCCGACGGGGTTCATCGGGGACGCGCAGCTCGTCGACCCCGGTGCACGGGCGCCGCACAAGATCATGGTGCCGCCGTGCTCGTGGGACCCGGAGCTCGTGCCGCGGATCGCGGCGAACCTGCCCGACGGCTGCGAGGGGTTCCTCTCGGGGGAGCACTATCTGGAGATCGTCGCGTCGGGCGTCGACAAGTCGAGCGGGCTCGCGCAGCTCGCTGCCGACCTGGGTGTCGGGCCGGAGGCCATGGCGGCCGTCGGTGACGGGCCGAACGATCTGGGGATGTTCGCGCACGTCGGGACGGCTGTCGCGATGGCGAACGCGTCGGACGTCGTCAAGGCTGCGGCGACGTGGGTGACGGGGCCGAACTCCGACGACGGCCTCGCGCTGGCGATCGACCGCCTGCTGGGCTGACCTCTCACGAAGGGCTTGCGGGGTCTCGCCGTCCATGACTATCGTGTGACGCATGGTACCTGGCGACGACTCAATCCTGGCGCACCTCCGGCGCGGCAGCGTCGAGCACTGCGTGCTCGCCCTCCTGCGCGACGGCGAGGCCTACGGCCTCGACATCGCCGCACGCCTCGGGCACGACGGCGTCCTCCTCACGAGCGAGGGCACGCTCTACCCGCTGCTCTCCCGCCTCCGCAAGCAAGGGCTCGTCGAGACGAGCTGGCGCGAGTCCCCCGCCGGCCCTCCCCGCCGCTACTACTCCCTCACCCCCGAGGGCCACGACGCCCTCGCCCGCTTCACGACCGTCTGGGCCCGCTTCCGCGACGCCGTCGACTCCACCCTCACCGGGAGCCCCTCATGAACGACACCACGCACCCCATCGACCGCTACCTCGACGACCTCGCCCGCATGCTCACGACGCTCCCGCCCGCCGACCGCGCCGACGCGCTCGGATCCGTCCGCGAGCACGTCGACGACGCCCTCGCCGTCCTCGGCCGGCCCGCGACGCCCGAGGACGTCACCGCGATCCTCGCGCGGCTCGGCAGCCCCGCCACGGTCGCCGCAGCCCTGCTCGACGACGCCGCACCCGCACCGGCCCCCGCCGACGCGCCCGCCTACGTGGCTCCGCACCCGGCTCCGGCTGCAGAGCCCCTCCCGGGCGACAGCGACGCCGCCGTCTCGCTCGGCCTCAGCATCCTCGCGCTCCTCGTGCCGTTCGTCGGGATCATCGCCGCGATCGCCGCGATCGTCCTCGCCCGACGCTCCCGACGACGGGGCACCCGCCGCGAAGGGGTCCGCACGACCGGGCTCACACTCGGCATCGTCGCGCTCGCCGGACAGCTCATGATCATCGCGGGACTCGCGAGCTTCCTCACCCTGCGCACCGTCGGCCCAGAGACCGACGGCGGTCGCACTGTCGTCGAAAGCGTCGTTCCTGCCCCCTGATCCCCTCCGAGAAGGTCGGGACTTCCGTCCTGCACGTCCGACGACGACAACTCCTCCACGCCTGGCTCCGCATCCACACAGGTGAAACCGATCTCCCGGGGTGAGACATCGAGGCAGGAGCGTTAGTGTCGTGTCCTCGGGTGGTCCTGAACCGCCCGAGCGTGCCGGTTCCCTGACAGGCACGCGGCCGGGTACAGCCCGGCCCCCGCGCCCCGGGCCCCCTGAACCCGGGAGCGTGGCCGGGGCGCCGCCGTTCCCTGTCGGCGACGCCCCGGACCCCGGCCGCCCGTGCTGGGATGATGGACGACGTGACCTCCTCCACGCAGATCGTCCTCGTCGGACCTGCAGCGACCGGCAAGACGACCCTGGGCGCGCTCGTCGCAGCACGGCTCGGGCTCGCGTTCGTCGACATCGACGAGATCGGTGACGACTACTACGCCGAGGTCGGCTGGAGCATCGACCGGATCGCTGTCATCGGCCGCGTGGCCGCAGAACGCGAGTGGGAACCGGCCCGCGCGCATGCCGTCGTCCGCACGCTCGAGGACCACCGCGGCTCCGTCATCGCACTCGGTGCCGGTCACACCTCGTACACCGACGCCACCCACCTCGGGACGGTGCGCACCGCGCTCGCACCCGTCCGCGACGTCATCCTCGTCCTGCCGTCGCTCGACCGCGACAGGGCGCTGGACGAGCTGCGGAGCCGTTCCGTCGCAACCAAGGGGACCGACTGGGTCAGCGACGGGCACGACTTCCTCGCGGAATGGTTCGACGACCTCGGTACACGCTCGCTCGCGAGCACGACGCACCTCACGGCCGGCGCGACACCCGAGGAGAGCGTGCGCCTGCTCGTCGCCGCCCTCGGGATACCCGTCCCCTCCCAGGGGCGCGCCTCCGGGCTCGCGGCAGGATGAACCCGTGAGCACCCCCGACATCGCGCGGCCCAGCGCCGCGCTGCCGTCGACGGTCGCCGGCGAGACGCACGACGAGCTCGTCATCAAGAAGTCCCGCTTCCTCACACGCATCGTCCACGTCACCACCGTCGAGGGGGCCGACGCCGTCGTCGCCGCCGCCCGCAAGGAGTACTGGGACGCCCGCCACCACTGCGTCGCGATGATCCTCGGCACGCACGCCGACCAGCAGCGGTCCACCGACGACGGCGAGCCCTCCGGGACCGCGGGCGTGCCCATGCTCGAGGTGCTGCGCCACCGCGGGCTCACCGACGTCGTCGCCGTCGTCACCCGCTACTTCGGTGGCGTGCTGCTCGGCGCGGGCGGGCTCGTGCGCGCGTACTCGGGGGCTGTCGCGCAGGCCCTGGACGTCGCGCCGCTCGTCCGGCGCGAGGTCCTCGCGGAGCTCGTCGTCGCCGTGCCGTTCACCGACGCGGGCCGCGTCGAGCACGTCCTGCGGACGTGGGTCGCTGCGCACGACAGCGTGCTCGAGGACGTCACCTACACCTCCTGCGCCGAGCTCACCGTCCTCGTCCCGCCGCACCTGCGCGCGACGTTCGACGCGGACCTCGCCGCCGCCACCGCGGGCGCGGTGACCGCGGTCGAGCTCGGCACGCGGATCGCGGACGTGCCCGCCTGACGCGTGCCTCGTCAGGCGAGGCGCTGAGCCAGATGGGCGCCCGCGACCTCGAGCCAGCGGACCGGGTCGGCGAGCGAGGCCTCGGCCGAGCCCGCGAGGTGAGCCAGCTCGACGACGTCCGGGGGTTCCGCGTGAGCACCGAGCGCGGCGGTCGTTCCCTGCTCCGCCGAGCCGACGACGAGCGCGAGCCGCACCCCTGCACGCACGGCTCGTCGCGCGACCTCGGCGGGCGCCTTGCCCGCGGCCGACTGCGCGTCGAGCCGCCCCTCCCCCGTGACGACGAGGTCCGCGCCGTCGAGCAACGCGTCGAGCCCCACGACGTCCGCGACGGCCACCGATCCCGGCACGAGCCGCGCACCCCACGCGAGCAGGCCGAACGCCGTCCCGCCGGCAGCACCCGCGCCGGGGAGCGACGGGTCGAGGCTCGGTAGCATCCCGCGGCCATCCCGTCCTTCGTGGTCGTCGGGCCGCACGGTCATGCCGTCAGGAACGGTCCCCGACGTTCCACGTGGAACATCGGCGACCCGGGAGGCTGCGCGTCCCAGCGCCTCGGCCCACCGGCCGAGGGCGTCGTCGAGCAGGACGACGTCGTCGGGCGTCGCGCCCTTCTGCGGCGCGAACACGGCCGCCGCGCCCGACCGGCCGAGCAACGGGTTCGTCACGTCGCACAGCACGTCGACACCGTCCGGAGGGAGCGCCGGCAGGTCCGTGAGATCGACCGACGCGACGCGGGCAAGACCCCGGCCACCGTCGGGCACGGGCTCACCGTCGTCGTCGAGGACCCGCGCGCCGAGCGCGCGCAGCAGCCCCGCTCCCCCGTCCGTCGACGCACTCCCGCCGAGCGCCACGACGAGCCGCCGCGGCCCCGCCGCGAGCGCCGCCCGCACGACCTCACCGACGCCGCGCGTGTGCGCGTCGAGCGGCAACGGCGACCCGAGGAGCGTGAGGCCGCTCGCGCACGCGAGCTCGACGACCGCCGTGCCGTCCGGCAGCGCGAGCCACGACGCGGCCACCGGGCGACCGTCGGGGCCCTGCACCTCGGCACCGTGGCGGACGGCGCCCGGGACCGCACGCTCGAACGCGTCGAGAGTGCCCTCCCCGCCGTCCGCGAGCGGCACCTCCACGACGTCGTCGTGCGGGCGCACCGCGCGCCAGCCACGCGAGAGCGCAGCCGCGACCTCCGTCGCCGGGAGCGAGCCCTTGAACGAGTCCGGGGCCAGTACGACGCGGGTCATGCCGATGCGCTCCTGCGGCCGGGGCGCACGACCGCTCCCGGAACGTGGTCGACGAACGCCGTCGGAGCGGGGCGGTCCACCGTCGTCAGCACCGGCGGCACGCAGACCGTCGAGGCGGGGCGCACCGCCCTCACCACACGTCCGGGCGACGCACCACCTGGTGGAAGCGCGAACCGAACCGCCGCAGCACGTCGACGCCGAGCACCTGCGCGACAAGATTGGTCCGCGCCCGCGTGAGCTCGGCGACGCGGAACGCCTCGTCGTCGTCATCCGCCGTGAACCGGACCGTCACGCGCGGCAGGCCACGCACGATCCCGACGTCCCACGCCTCGACGTCCGTCAGCTCGCGCGCGCCGTCGACCGCCGCCGGCAGCACGTCCTCGGGGACGCGACCGACACGCATGTCGCCGATCGGCAGGACGACGCGATACGTGGGCACGGCACCAGCGTATGCGGAGGGCGCGTGCGAATCGGGCCGCGCCTGCGGGGCAGGCGGCGCCAGCAGGGGGATGCCCGCCTACGCGCGGTTCTCAGGCGTACACGCGGGTCTGAGCTCGCGTGTACGCCTGAGAACCGCGTGCGCACCAGCACGTCGGGCCGACGAGACGGCCGCCACCGCGGGGCGGCGCGCCGCGTAGCGTGGGGGCGTGCCCGACGAGATCCACCCCGCCTACCCCGCGTGGCGTGCCGCCCTCAGCGACACAGCACCCGTCGGGTTCGGCCTCGTGCCGCTCGGGCTCGCGTTCGGCGTCCTCATGGTGCAGTCCGGCTTCGCCTGGTGGTGGACGCCCGTGTTCTCCGTCCTCGTCTACGCGGGGTCGCTCGAGTTCCTCATGATCGGGCTCGTCCTCGCCGCGACGCCCCTCGCGACGATTGCCGTGACGACGTTCCTCGTGAACTTCCGGCACGTCTTCTACGCCCTGTCCTTCCCCCTGCACGTCGTCCGCGGCCCCCTGCGACGCACGTACGCGATGTACGCGCTCACCGACGAGACCTACGCCGTCGTCGCGACACGCGCCCCCGGCGCGCTCAGCGGTGCGCGCGTCCTGTGGATCCAGGTGCTCTGCCAGGCGTACTGGGTCGGCGGAGGCATCCTCGGCGCGCTCGTCGGCTCGCTCCTGCCCGACGTCCCCGGCCTCGACTTCGCCCTCACAGCGCTCTTCGCGGTGCTCGCGATCGACGCCTTCCGCGCGACCCGCGACGTGCCCGCCCCGCTGCTCGCCGTCGGCTGCGCGATCGTCGCCCAGCTCGTCGCGCCCGGGCAGATGCTCGTCGTCGCGATGACGGGCTTCGTCGCGCTGCTCGTCGGGCGGTACCTGCTGACGGAGGGGCGACGGGATGGAGGCAGCGCGGGTGGGGGCGGCGCGCGTCCTTCCGGCTCGGGGCCGGCGCTCGGCGACCCGGCCACGGAGGGGCGCGATGCCTGAGACCGGATACCTCCTCGCCGCGCTGCTCACGACGCTCGTCGTGACGTTCGTGCTTCGGGCAGCGCCGTTCCTCGTCGTCGAGCGGCTGCGGGAGTCGCGGATCGTCGGCTGGCTCGGCGCGCGCATGCCCGTCGGGATCATGGTGATCCTCGTCGTCTACACGCTGCGCGGCACGTCGTTCACGACCGCGCCGCACGGGCTGCCCGAGGCGATCGCGCTCGTCGCCACCGTCGGGCTCCACCTGTGGCGCCGCAACGCGCTGCTGAGCATCGTCGGCGGCACGCTCCTCTACGCGGGCCTCCTCGCGCTGCTCGGCTGACGCGCCGGGCCTGTTCGGGCCGGGCCGGTTCGGGCCGGGCCGGTTCGGGCCGGGCCCAGTGGTCCGATAGCCGATCGCCCTGCGGGAAGTGGTCGGATCGGCTATCGGGCCATCGTGCCCCTCGGGTTCGGACAGGCCGCCTGGTCGCACCGGGTCGCCTCCGCCCACCCGCAGCTTTGTGCTCTACCCGCAAGTCTGAACCTGCGGGTAGAGCACAAAGCTGCGGGTAGCCGGTGCGCGCGGGGCCGCGCGGGGCCGCGCCGTCGCCTGCGCGCGGTATTCAGGCGTGCGCGCGGGTTTCAACCCGCGTGCAGGCCTGAAAACCGCGTGCGCGCCGAGGCACGCGGGCGCCTCGGTCAGCAGGTGAGGTTGTCGCCCGGGTCGACGCCGAGGACCTCGCAGATCTCGCGGAAGAGCTTGACCCGGTTGTTCATCTGGCGCGGGTTGCCGCCCTCGCACTCGAGCGGGCCGTTGATCGTCCGGATGGTCTCGCGGAAGCCGTGGCCGCCGACGATCCCGTCGTGGCACGTGTACGACCCCGGGCCCACCTGCGTGTTCCAGTACCAGAGCGCCGTCTGCCACGCGATCGTCGGGTTCTGCTCGACGAGCCACGGCTCCTCGAGAAGCGGCAGCCCGAGCGCCTCGCCCGCCGCCTTGTAGTTGAAGTTCCACGACAGCTGGACGGGGCCGCGGCCGTAGTACTGGTCGACGCCCGCCGGGCAGCCGTATGGCTGCGACTGGTCGCAGTAGTGGTCGTACACCGCCGTGTTGAGCTCGGTGACGTACTTGAGGCCGAACGTCTCGTGGGAGACGTTCGCGAGGAACGCCGCCGCCTCGCGCAGGGCGAGCTCGTCACCGCCGGCTGTCGCGAACTCGGGGTAGCTCGCGGTCGCGGCCACGAGACCCTCGTACGTGTAGAAGTCGGCGCGCTCGGGGAAGATCTGCTCGAACTGCGCGGGGGTCACCACGAAGGTGGCGGACATGGGAGGGCCTCTCGTCGTCGGGCGGCGGTCGCGCCCACCCTAGCCACGGCAAGCGCTCCCACCGAAGCTCGCACCGAGCTGACGCGTCACGCCCGACGGCCCCGCACCGACGCCCGCCGATAGAAATGTCGGAGGCGGGAAATAACCTTGGCCCGCCCGAGGTTGGGGTGAGGCAATGGTGGGTGCCCGGACGACGCCGGAGCCCACCCCGCACATCCCCCGACGGCACCGGCGTGCCCTCCCGCACGAGCCCGCCACACGTCAGGCCGCATCTACGGCACGACGCCGACGCACGCACCGCTTCGTACCGCATCGCACCGCGTCGTATCGCATCGCATCGCGCAGCATCGCACCGCGCCGCGCCGCAGGACACAACCTCGCGGCACGACGCTGCAGCACGACCCGCCGCCCCGGCCACCGCCGGCGCGACCGCCCACCCGAAGGACCCCCGTGAGCCGACCCTCCCCGACGACCGACCACGACGCACCGAACCCGCACGCCGCCGCGACGTCCGGCCCTACGACGTCCGCTCCTGCGACGTCCACCCCTGCGGCGTCCGCCGCGGGCGGCCAGGGCGTCATCTGGCTGCTGCTCGCCGCCGCGTTCGTCGTCATCCTCAACGAGACGATCATGGGCGTCGCGATCCCGCACCTCATGACCGACCTCAGCATCGACGCGATCGCGGCCCAGTGGCTCACGACCGCGTTCATGCTGACGATGGCCGTCGTCATCCCCATCACGGGCTACCTGCTCGAGCGCCTCACCACGCGCACGCTGTTCGTCGCCGCGATGACGCTGTTCTCGACGGGCACCCTCGTGGCGGCCCTCGCGCCCGGCTTCCCGGTGCTGCTCGTCGCGCGCGTCGTGCAGGCGTCGGGCACCGCGATCATGATGCCGCTGCTCATGACGACGATCATGACGCTCGTCGCGCCCGCCTCCCGCGGCCGCCTCATGGGCCGCATCTCGATCGTCATGTCGGTCGCTCCCGCGATCGGCCCGACGATCTCCGGGCTCATCCTCAAGTACCTCACGTGGCGGTGGATGTTCATCATCGTCCTGCCCATCGCGCTGCTCATGCTCGCGATCGGCGCGCGCAAGGTGACGAACGTCGGCGAGACCCGCAAGGCGCCGCTCGACCCGCTGTCCGTCGTGCTCTCCGCGTTCGGCTTCGGCGGGCTCGTCTACGGCCTGTCGCTCGTCGGCGGCGAGGGCGGCGGCGACACGGCTGCCGCGAACGCGATGCACGGTCGCACCATGACGATCGCGCTCGTCGTCGGCGCAGTCGCGCTCGTCGCGTTCGTCGTGCGCCAGCTGCTGCGCCAGCGCACGGACTCCGCGCTGCTCGACCTGCGGACGTTCCGCTCGCGGAACTTCACGGTGTCGATCGCCCTCATGACCGTGCTCACGGCGGTGCTCTTCGGCACGATCATCCTGCTGCCGCTCTTCATGCAGCGGGCGCTCGGCCTCGACACCCTGCAGTCGGGCCTCGTGCTGCTTCCGGGCTCGCTGCTCATGGGTCTGTGCGGGCCGCTCGTCGGGCGGGCGTACGACCGTCTCGGCCCGCGGCCGCTCGTCGTGCCGGGCATCACGCTCGTCTCGGCCGTGCTGTGGGCGCTCACGCAGGTGAGCGAGACGACGCCGACGGCCCTGCTCGTCGCCGCGCACATGACGCTGTCGTTCGGCCTCGCGCTGACGTTCACGCCTCTGTTCACGTCATCGCTCGGCTCGGTGCAGCCGCGCCTGTACTCGCACGGTTCCGCGATCCTCGGCACTGTCCAGCAGGTCGCGGGCGCGATCGGCACGGCCGTGTTCGTCACGCTCATGGCGTCGGGCGCTGCCTCGCTCGTCGCGGACGGCGTGCCCGAGGCCGCCGCGACCGCCTCCGGCGTGCGCGACGCGTTCCTCGTCGGCGCGATCGTCTCGCTCGGGGCCGTCGTGCTGTCGTTCTTTGTCCAGCGGCCCGACGACGCGGGGCACGACGGGCCTGGGGACGACGCCACTGCGGACGACGTTCCCGCGGGGATCGTCGGGCACTGACCGATGCTCTCGTCCCGACGGCCCCGTGGCGCGCGCAGGCGCAGCACGGGGCCGTCGGCGTTCCCGCGCGCGAGGCGCGGGCCCCATCGACGCGCCCGCCAGCACCACCGTGAGGTAGGCGTTCCCGCGCGCGAGGCGCACGCCCCGGCGAGGAGGAGCTGCGCGCCGGGAGCGCGGCCCGGACGCGTGGCGGGCGACGGTGCCCATGCGAGTGTCGGTGGCTGGTCGTAGCGTGGAAGGTCCCCGAGGGAAGGACCACCATGAGCACGTCTGCCCTGCGTCCCGGCGCCGTCGCCTGGATCGACATCTCGACGACCGACATCGAGGCCGTCCGCCCCTTCTACGAGTCCGTGCTCGGCTGGCGCATCGAGGACGGCGGCGAGGAGAGCGGCCATTACCACCTCGCGCACGTCGGCGACCGGCTCGTCGCCGGCCTCATGCCCGTCACCCCTGAGTCTGCCGCGATGGTCCCCGGCACGCGAGACGCATGGATCGTCTCGCTCGGCGTGACCGACCTCGAGGCCGCGGTCGCACGCGCCCGCGCCGAGGGCGCGACGATCCACCACGAGCCCATGACGCTGCCCGACGGCGGCCTCTTCGCCTTCGTCTCCGACCCGTCGGGCGTCGACCTCGGACTCATGCAGATCGCCGAGGGCGCCGAGCAGACGTTCGACGGCGAGACCGTCGGGAGCCCCGCATGGGCGGAGCTGTGGTCGGACGACTATGCGCGCGCCCGCGAGTTCTACACGCGCGTCGTCGGCTGGGAGCTCAACGACGACATGGTCTCCGACTCTTTCCGGTACGCGCGGCACATGATCGACGGCGAACCCGCGATCGCGCTCGCCGACGCGACGCTCGAGGAGTCGGTCGAGGGCGGCCGCTGGCACGTGTACTTCAAGGTCGACGACGTCGACGCAGCGCTCGCGCGCGCGGAGGCCGCGGGCGGCCGGGCGGCGTCGGCGGTCGACGACACCCCGTTCGGTCGGCTCGTCACCGTGACCGACCCGGCGGGGGCGGTGTTCCGGCTCGTCCAGTAGTGCAGACGCGGGAGCCCGTCACGCCTCCGCGTGGCGGGCGAACGCGTGCGCGAGCTCGCGGCCCTGCAGTCCCGACGCGAGCAGGAGCATGAGCAGCAGCCGCGCCTTCGTCGGCGTGAGGGTCCCGCCCGGCAGGACACCGCGCTCGAGAAGGTCGATCTCGCCGCCCTCGTAGCCGTACGTGTGCGTGAAGACGGGGCCCGCGCCGGTCCGCGAGCACAGGACGACTGGCATCGTCTGCGCAGTGAACGCGACGGCGTCGACCGCCGCCGCAGGCACGTGGCCCGCTCCCATGGCGACGAGCACGACGCCGTCGTAACCGGCGTCGCCGAGCGCCGGCAGGACAGCGAGGTCGTCGCCGAGCCCGGCCGTGACGATCGCGACCTTCGCGGGCGGCCCGTCCGGCGACTCGAACGGCGGCAGCGGCCGCGGCGTCGCGCCCAGGCGCACGCGCCCCTCCGCAACGATCCCCACCGGCCCGAACGGCTCCGACGTGAACGCATCGACCTTGAACGTCGACGTCTTCGTCACCCAGCGCGCCGCGTGCACCCGGTCGGCGAACACGACGAGCACGCCGCGCCCGCGCGCATCGGGGCTCGCCGCCGTGCGCAGCGCCGCGACGACGTTCGCCGCGCCGTCGGGCCCCGGGGCGGTGCGGTCGCGCATCGCGCCCGTGACGACGACCGGCACCTCGTCGGCCGCGCCGACGAGGTCGAGCGCGTACGCCGTCTCCTCGATCGTGTCGGTGCCCTGCGCGACGACGACACCGTCGACACCGTCGCCGTCCTCGACGAGCTCCGCGATGCACGCCGAGAGCTCGCGCAGGTCCGCGACCGTGAGCGACGGCGAGGGCACCATGCGCATCTCGACCGGCACGACCGTGAGGTCAGGCAGGAAGGGCGCGACCTCCCGCACGAACGTCGCCGCGCCCGAGACCGGCACGACCCCGCCGCCGCCCGCGTCGGGCCCGGGCGACGTGTCGCCGTCGAGCGGCTCGGAGCTGATCGTCCCGCCGAGCGTCACCAGTGCGATCCTCATGGGCCCATCCTCCCGCGCACGGACGCGCGGGAGGGGGACCGCCACGACCTGCTGTCGGCCGGGGGCTGGCCCCGCCCCTGCATGGACACCAGCACCGGCACCGGCACCGGCCCGGACACTGGCACCGGCACGGGCCGGCACCGCCCCCGGCACGGGCACGGGCACGGGCACGGGCACGGGCACGGGCACGGGCACGGGCACGGGCACGGGCGTAGCCTCCGCCTCGGCCCGCGCCGCGCGTCAGCCGCGCGCCGTGAGGATCTCGACGAGCGCTGAACGCAGCGCGGGCTCGAGGCCGAGCGCCTCGAGGTGCCCGAGGCGCACGGCGAGCGGGTGCCCTGACGTCGTGACGTCCATGACGCGGCTCTTGAGGTCGTACTCGATGCGGGCCGCGTCGAGCAGCTCGAAGACGAGCCTGCCCGTGTCGTT
The DNA here is from genome assembly GCF_011300875.1 of Sanguibacter sp. HDW7. Lineage (NCBI taxonomy): Bacteria > Bacillati > Actinomycetota > Actinomycetes > Micrococcales > Sanguibacteraceae > Sanguibacter > Sanguibacter sp. HDW7. The sequence continues at coordinate 3,171,969 of NZ_CP049862.1, forward strand.
GCCCGCGAGCGCGACCTCGCCGCTCGCAGGGTGGAGGGTGATAGTCAGGCGCGAGTCGGCGGCGACGTCGGCGACGCGCACGGCGAGGCCCGTCGCGCCCGTCTCGCCGGGCAGGGGTGCGAACGCGTCGAGGTGGACGTCGGCCGGGCGGCCGTCGACCGTCGCGGACGCGGTGCCGCCCCAGCCGAGGTCGACCGCCGGCAGAAGGACCGTCCACGTGCGGGAGCCGGGCGCGGACGCGCGTGCCGCCGCGGCGTCGCCGCGGGTCGCGACCGGCTCGACGGTGAACGTGCCCGACGACTGCGTCCAGCGCAGCGGCGTGACGAGCGTCGGGACCTCGGTCGGGCCGCCAGGTCCGGGCACGGAGCCGTCGTCCTCGAGCAAGTCGAACGCACCGTCCGCACCCGCGACGACGAGGACCTCGAGGTCGCGGGGCGCCTCGGCGCCGTTGACGGGGACGTGCGCGCCGTCGAGGGGAACGATCGCGCCGGGCCGGGCGAGCACCGGGATCGACGCGAGGTCGCGCCACAGGACGATCTCGCGGCCGCCGTCGTAGACGGTGCCCGTGAGGACGTCGACCCACGTGCCGTCGGGCAGCCACGTGTGCACCGAGCCGCGACCGAGGCGCGCGTCGGCGGGCTGCGTCACGGGCGCCACGAGCAGGCTCGTGCCGAAGCGGAACTGGTTCGGCACCCGGTACGCCTCCGGCGCCTCCGGGTGCTCCCAGTACATGGGCTCGACGAGCGGCGCGCCCTCCGCGGCGCGGTGGTTCATCGTGTGGAGGTACGGCACGAGGCGGTGCCGCAGACGCAGGAAGGCCGTCTGCACCCGCTGCGCCTGAGGGCCGGACGCCCACGGCTCCTTGTGGGTGAACGTGTTGTTGCCCGAGTGCAGGCGCATGATCGGCGAGAGCACGCCGAGCTGCACCCAGCGGGTCGCGAGCTCGTCGTCCTTGACGCCGTGCATGTGCCCGCCGATGTCGTGGCTCCACCAGCCGTAGCCGATGTTCGACGCGGACGCCGTGAAGTACGGCTGGAAGTCGAGCGATGCCCACGTGATCGCAGAGTCGCCGCTGAACCCGACCGGGTAACGGTGCGAACCCGGGCCCGCGTAGCGCGAGAAGGTCAGCGGCCGACGCTCGCGGCCCTCGCGTCGGTCGGCGTTGTCGAGGAAGTGGACGTGGTTGAGCATCCACAAGGGGTCGATGCCGGAGACGCGCGAGTTGGGTCCGGACTGCCAGTCGAGCCACCAGAAGTCGACGCCGTCGCGCTCGAGCCCGCGGTGGAGCACGTCGAGGTACGCCTCGAGGAATGCGCGGTCGGTGACGTCGAACTGGATGGGCGCCTCGTCGTCGGTGCTGCGTCCGAGCGCGGCGGCCATCGCGGGGTAGGCGTCCTCGAAGGCGCGCACGCCGTCGGCCGGGTGGACGTTGAGGGTGACGCGCAGCCCGTGCTCGTGGAGCCAGTCGATGAACGCGGCCGGGTCGGGGTAGAGGTCCCGGTTCCACGTGTAGCCAGTCCAGCCGGAGCCGAAGCGAGCCGGGACGTCGACGACGTGCCAGTCCATGTCGATGACGGACACCGAGAACGGGATGCCTTCGGCCGCGAAGCGTTCCATGAGCTCGCGGTAGCCGTCGGCGGTGTACGGGTAGTAGCGCGACCACCACGAGCCGAGCGCGAAGCGCGGCAGGAGCGGCGTCGGCCCGGAGACGCGGAAAAGGTCGCGCACGGCGCCGCGGTAGTCGTGGCCGTGCGCGAAGACGTAGAGGTCGCAAGCGCCCTCGGGTCGCGGGGCGACCCAGCCGTCGTCCGTGAGGAGGAGGGTCGTCGAGTCGTCGAGCGCGATGACGCCGGTGTGGGAGACGACGCCGTCGTCGAGGTCGACGGCACCGTCGGCGGTGTCGAGGGTCCGTGCCGTGCCGGGGAGGCGGACGAGGCCCGCGGAGTTGCCGTCGCGGTCCCATCGCGGCTGGTCGGGACGCCACACCGACTGGTAGGCGGTGTGGCCACCGAGCGCTTCGACGCTGAGGCCCGACGTCGTCAGCGGGCCTTTGTCGTAGGTGAGTCGGAGCCGGGCCGTGGTGATCTCGACATGGGTGCCGGTGTCGTCGACCGTGAGATCTGGCACGGGCAGGTCGCGATGGAGGGCGAAGGCCGAGGCGCGGTCCTCGAAGCGGCCGTCGGGGGCGTGCTCGATGCGCACGAGGGCGTCCGTGAGGACGGTGATGCGCCACGTGTCGCCCGACACGACGGCGTCGGGGCGAGCAAGCGGCGTGGTCCGGATCTGGCGGAGGCCGGTGTCGGGCTGCATGGAGCCATCCTCGCGCACGTCGCTCGGCTGCCGCCGACGGGGCCGACGGGGCCGACGGGGCCGACGACCGTATGCTCGTGCAGTGCTCGTGACCCTCCGCCCCTGGACCCCCGACGACGCCGCGGCCCTCCTCGCCGCACGCGCAGGCGACCCGGAGCTCGACAAGCAGTTCGGCGGCTCCGGGCCGCGCACCCTCGAGGAGCACGAGGCGTTCATCGTCGCGGAGATGTGTGTCGACCCGACGTCACAGGTGAGCCTCGCGATCGACGTCGACGGACGCGCCGTCGGGAACGTCGGCGTCGGCGCGATCGAGCCGCGTCACAACACCGGGTGGATGCACTACTGGACCGCCGTCGAGGCGCGCGGCGCGGGGCTGGCGTCGCGCGCGTGCGCGAGCCTCGCGCGCTACGCGTTCGAGCACCTGGGCGTCCACAGGCTCGAGCTCGGGCATCGCGTCAACAACCCCGCGTCGTGCCGGGTCGCGCACCGAGCCGGGTTCGCTGCCGAAGGCCTCGAACGGCACAAGCTCCGCTACGGCACCGAGCGTTTCGACGTCGAGACCCACGCGCGCCTCGCGACCGACCCCGACCCCGACCTCGCACCCATCCCGATCCTCCTCTGACGAGGTCCGAGCCGCGTCCGGGTCGGGGGACGACGGGCGGTGGGAGGATGGTCGCATGCTCCTCGACGACCACATCGACGACTTCGCGTCGTTCATCTCCGCGTCCCCCTCCTCGTTCCACGCCGTCGCCGAGGCCGCTCGGCGACTCGACGCCGCAGGCTTCACGCGCCTCGAGGAGACCGACGAGTGGGCCGCCACGGACACGGCCCGCGCCTACGTCGTCCGCGAGGGCGCGATCATCGCGTGGGTCCGCCCCGCCGACGCGACGCCGACGACCCCCTTCCGCATCCTCGGCGCGCACACCGACTCCCCCGGCCTCAAGGCCAAGCCCGACCCGCGCCTCGACGCCCACGGCTGGAACCAGGTCGCCGTCGAGGTCTACGGCGGGCCGCTCCTCAACAGCTGGCTCGACCGCGAGCTCGAGCTCGCGGGCCGCCTCGTCACGCGCGACGGCTCCGAGCACCTCGTGCGCACGGGCCCCTACCTGCGCCTGCCGCAGCTCGCGATCCACCTCGACCGCGCCGCCAACGACGGCCTCGCGCTCGACAAGCAGCGTCACACGCAGCCGATCTTCGGCGTCGTCGGCGACGGCTCGGGCACCGAGGGCGACATCCTCACGCACCTCGCGTCGCTCGCGGGCATCGACCCGGCCGACGTCGTCGGGCACGACCTCATCACCGTCGACACCGCTGCCCCGCAGCGCTTCGGCGCAGGCCAGGGCCTCTTCGCAGCCCCGCGCATGGACAACCTCACGTCCGTGCACGCGGCACTCCTCGCGCTGCTCGACGCTCCGGCCGACGCCCCGCACACGAGCGTCCTCGCCGCGTTCGACCACGAGGAGATCGGCTCGGAGACGCGGTCAGGCGCGTGCGGGCCGTTCCTCGAGGACGTCCTCGTCCGGCTCTCCGGCGGCACCGCGACCGAGCTGCGCCGGGCCTACGCCGCGTCGTGGCACGTCTCGAGCGACGTCGGGCACTCCGTGCACCCCAACTACGCCGAGCGCCACGACCCGACGCACCACCCGCTCGCGGGCTCAGGCCCGCTCCTCAAGGTCAACGCCAACCAGCGCTACGCGACCGACGGACCCGGCGCCGCCCTCTGGGCACGCTGCTGCGACACCGCCGGGACGACCGCCCAGCCGTTCGTCTCGAACAACACGGTGCCGTGCGGCTCGACGACGGGCCCGCTCACCGCGACCCGCCTCGGCATCCGCACGGTCGACGTCGGCGCGCCCCTCCTCTCCATGCACTCCGCACGCGAGCTCGTCCATGTCCGGGACGTCGTGGCGCTCTCCGGCGCGATCGGCGCGTTCTTCGCGGGGGCCTGAACCTCCCGCCGGGCGGCACCGCGCGACGGCCCGGCCCAGGGGCCCGCGCCCGCCGTCGGCGCGGGGCACCCGCGAGCCCCGGGGCGCGTGAGGATCACGTCCCGGGGCTCGCTCATGGATCCGATCCGCCCGTCGATAGGACCTGTGCCCAGGTGCGTCCGCCCGGGCACGGCAGGAGGAGCAGCATGACCGGTGTCGCGTCCGTCACCGCACGGATCAGCGAGATCACGGGCTACATCGACGCGCTCGCGCAGGGGCCCGCCGTCGGCGTGCTGGGGCTCGACCTTGCGGCCACGGGAGCGACGACGGCGCGGAACGTCGGAGGCATGCAGTCGACAGCCGATGCGTTCGCCAGCACTCTCTCGCAGGTCGACGGCACGACGCGCACCGACGTGGGCGGAGGGCTATCCGCCGTGGACTCCCACGGCGTTCCCACGGAGCTCAAGCGCTATGGGAATGGCACGATCCCCGCGTCGGCGCTCACCGAGATCTCCGGCTCGCACCACAAGCTGTGGGAGCCGGCCGCGACCTCCTTCGAGGCGCTTCGCGCAGCGGCCAAGGCCGACGGCGTCGAGATCGGCATCACCGACTCGTACCGGACGTACGACACGCAGGTCGACCTCGTCCGCCGCAAGGGCCTCTACACCGAGGGCGGTCTCGCCGCGAAGCCGGGCACGTCGAACCACGGCTGGGGCACGGCCCTCGACCTGCGGCTCGACGGTGAGGCACTGTCATGGATGCGGACGAACGCTGGCGACTTCGGCTTCGTCGAGGACACGCCGCGCGAGTCCTGGCACTGGGGCTACCACCCGACGCACTGAAACGCGTGCCCTCGCGTCCCGGCAGGAACGGCGGGCACGCGCCGGGACACGGCGCGACTCAGACGAGCCGCGGCACCACGTGGTCGCGCAGCAGCGGCGCGAGGTCCTCGCGGCCGGGCGCGGTCGCCGGGTCGAGCCATGCGAGCTCGGCGATCTCCGCCGCTGCGACCGGCACCGCTCCCGCGGGCAGCGGTGCGAGGAACACGGTCGAGTCGATGCGCGTGTCGGTCTCGTTCGCGGCGTCCGAGTCGAACGTGTCGAGCAGCTCGAGGACCTCGGCGCTCAGGACGAGGCCGACCTCTTCGCGCACCTCGCGGACCGCAGCGGCGGACGCCGCCTCTCCTGGCTCGAGCTTTCCCCCGACGAGCATGAACTTGCTGGTTCCGCGCTTGCGGACGGTGAGGATCTCACCGGCGGAGTTGCGGAAGCACACGGCGGCGATCGTGAGGACGGTGGTGGGAGGCACGCCCCCAGGGTACGCCGCGACCCTTCTGGCCCCGGCGGGGGCAGAAGGGTCGAGGGTGGTGCGCGGGAAGGCCGGCGGGGCCTCGCCCCGGGCGGGTGTGGGACTACCCCGCGTCGAAGCGCTCCTCCTCGGAGGCGTCGCTGTCGGAGACGTTGTGGTGATCGGACTCGTCCGGACCCGTGCCCGCGCTGCCGGCCGGTGCCATGACCGCGTCCGTAGAGTCCGCGGGGCGTCCGTGCGCGGGCCGGCCGCCCTTCGGCTCAGGCTCGCGCTGCTCCTCACCAGGTTCGGTGTCGTCCTCGGTGCGTCGGTCCATCGGTGCTCTCCTCACGTGGAGCGTCGGGGCGCGTCCTGCGTGGAGGGTGCGGGGCGTGAGCCCCGCACCCGGCCCCGTCGGGCGGATCAGTCGCGACGGAACGCGTCCTTGACCTTCTCGCCCGCCTGCTTGAGGTCGGAGACGATCTGTTCCTTGCGGCCCTCGGCCTCGAGCTTCTCGTCGCCCGTGGCGCGACCAGCCGCTGCCTTGATGTCGCCCTCGACTCCCTGAGCAGCATTCTTGATCTTGTCGTCGATACCCATGGTTCCTCCTTGATCGGTGGTGCTTGTGGGCACCTCCACCGTAGGCACGTCCGTCCCGCCGTCGCATCCGGGCGCGGAGTCCCAGCACCTGCCGGCCCGGCCCGGGCCACCCTGTGCCCGGGCCGGGGACGAGCGCCCGGCTCACTCCCCCGTCGGCAGCAGCCAGGCCCGCGACACGGTGAGGTCGAGCGTCACAGCAGCGCCTTCGGCGAGGATCTCGCCGACGCTCGGGTCGGGCACGACGACGACCGTGCCGTACTCGGTCTCGATCTCGTACTCGACGTTCTCCCGTAGAACACGGCCGACAGCACCCGGCCGTGGTCGCCGACGACGTCGTCCGCCCCACCCGTCACCGCGACGGGTGCGACACGCATCGACTCGGGCCGCACGAGCAGCGTCACGCCGGCGACGCCGGCGGCGACCCACGCCCACGTCCTGGCCTCCACGCGAGGATCGTACGGGGTCGCTGGCGCGTGCCCGGCCGTCGGTAGGGTGGCCGCATGCCGCTCTTCCACATCGCCGAGGTCCCTGACTGGCAGGCCGCGCAGGTGTCGGGCGCGTACGAGCGCTCGACGCGGGGCGCATCGCTCGCGGACGTCGGGTTCGTCCACTGCTCGCTGCGCGACCAGGTGGGGCGCGTCGGGACCTTCATCTATGCCGACGGCGGCGCGGGCGAGCTCGTCGTCCTCGAGCTCGACGACGCGCTCGTCGCAGCGTCGGGCGCGGACGTGCGGCTCGAGGACGGCGGGACGGGCGAGCTGTTCCCGCACGTGTACGGGCCGCTCGACCCGGCGTGGGTCGTCGCGGTGCACCCGGTGCGTGCCGGGGGCGGGACGTTCGTGTGGGGTGCCGAGGCGGGCTGAGCCCGCCCGTCGTGACCTGGACGCGACGTGACGTGACTCACGCACAGTCAATACTTGACCTTTTCTTGACGTGGGAGCACTCTAGTTCTCATGTTCACCACGACGACCTCCGCAGCGCGCACGGCCGGCCCGGTCCGCACCACGGCCCGGGTCCGTCGTCCCGCGCACGTCCCGCTCCGCGTCGCCCTCGCGACGGTCCACGTGCTCGACGGCGGCGCGCCCCGTGGCGCGCTCAGCGGCCCCGCACGTCACGCGCTCGAGAAGCACGCAGGGCTCACGTCCGCGCAGCGCCTCGACCTCTGCTTCCCCGCGGCGCTCCCCCGCGTCTACACCCAGGCCCAGGCCCGTCGGCTCGCCGACGCGCTCACGGCGGCCGGCGCGACGGTCGCCCTCACGGACACGACGTCCCCCGTCTGACGCCCTCCTCGACGGATTGACGGCTTCCGACCATTGAACGGTCGGAAGCCGTCAATCCGTCGGGAGAGTAGAGGGCGGGGCAGGGGCCAGGGCAGGGGCCGGACGGGGGCAGGGCAGGGCAGGGCCGGGGGCGTGCGGGTCAGCGGACCAGGCGGACGTCGAGGATGTCGTCCCAGCGCTCGATCCGCTTGCTCGCACCGTCGCGCCGGAACCCGTGCCGCGCGTAGAACGCGAGCGCCCGGTGGTTGAGGTCCGCCGTCCACAGGAACGCCGGCCGGTCACCCAGGGCCGCCTCGACGAGCAGGTCCGCGAGCCCGCTGCCCTTGGCCTCGTCGAGCAGGTAGAGCATGCCGAGCTCGACATCCCGCGGCGCGTCGTCCTCGTGCGGCGTGCACGCGAGCACGAACCCGACGAGCGTGCCGTCGGCCCGCTCCGCGACGTGCGCGCCCGGTGCGTCCGTCCCGCCGAGGATCGCCGTCCACATGCGCTCGTGCGCGGGGACGGACAGGCTCGCGAGCAGCTCGTCGGACAGCATGCCCGGGTACGTCTCGCGCCACGCGCGGACGTGGACGTCCGCGATCGCGGCCGCGTCCTGCGGACGCGCGAGCCGCACGCGCCCCGGGACGACGCTCACGCGTCGGGCGTCGTGCCCGCGGAGGTCGAGCCCGACGCGTCGCTGCCGGACGTCGTCGCACCACCGTCGGTCGCCGAGCCCGCCGCCGCACGCTCCGCGTCCGCGGCATCGAGCGTGTCCTCCTCGCGCAGGCGCGGCTCCGTGCGCAGCGCGGGCCGCACGCCGTGCTTGTCCGCGTAGAACGCACGCACGACGTCCATGTCCGCGCGCACGTCACCCGTCGGCACGAACGTCAGGCCGAGACCCGTCGTGCGCGTCGGGTTGTCGACGTAGCCGAGCGTGATCGACAGGCCCGTGGCCGTCGCGATCCGCAGGAAGCCGGACTTCCAGTAGCTGCCCTTGCCGCGCGTCCCCTCGGGCGTGACGACGAGGTAGAACCTCTCCCCCGCCTCGAGGCGAGCGACGACGGCGTCGACGAGCCCGGCCGGGTTCGCGCGATCGACGGGGATCCCGCCGAGCGCCCGCATGAACCAGCCGAACGGCGGCGTGAACAGCGACTTCTTGCCGAAGTACTTCACCGAGATCCCGAGGTCCCACGCGAGCGCGAGCATGAGGATGAAGTCCCAGTTCGACGTGTGCGGCGCGCCGACGAGCACGCCGACGCCGTCCGTCGGGCGGACCGTGGACCGGTGGTCGTAGCGACCCATCGCGAAGATGGCGCGGGCGAGCAGGCGGCGGAACCTCATGACGCCCGATGCTACGCGCCGCAGGGCGCCGATCAGCACCCGCAGGCTCGCCGCAGCGCTACCGTCGTCCCATGGAGGACGACGACTCCCGCCCCGTGACGACCGGAGGCACCCCGTCCGGCGAGGTCCCGGCCGACGCGGCACGCGCGCTCGCGCGTGAGACCCGCGCCCTGCGCACCTCCCTCGCCACGTCGGCGGCCATCGGCGTCGCCGCGCTGGTCTGGGGCCTGCTCGCGGGCGCGCAGGTGATCGTCTTCGACGGCGTCTACATGATCGCGGGGCTCGCGCTCACGGCCGCGTCGATGCTCGCGTCGCGCGCCGCGTGGTCGCGACCGTCGCGCCGCTTCCCGTTCGGGAAGCACGCCCTCACGCCCCTCACGGTCGCGATGCAGGGCGCGGCGCTCCTCGCGACCCTCCTCTACGGCGCGGTCGAGGCCGTCGGCACGATCGTCGCCGGCGGATCCGAGGCGGGCGGCGCGACCGTCCTCGTGTACGGCGTCGCGTCGTGGGTCGCGGCGATCGTCGTCGGACGCGTGCTCCGCCGGATGGGGGGCGGCTCCGACCTCGTCGAGGTCGAGATCGTCTCGTGGCGCGCGGGCGCGGTCCTCAGCCTCGTCGTCGCGGCGGGCGGCCTCGTCGCACTGGGGCTCGTGGCGCTCGACCTCACGACGGCGGCGCGCTACGTCGACCCGGCGCTCGTGCTCATCGCCGTCGCCGTCGTCGTGCGCGACGCGCTCGGGCTCGTGCGCGCCGGCACGCACGAGCTGCTCGAAGGGGCGCCCGCGCCCGACGTGCGCGCCCACATCGACGACGTCGTCGTTCGGGTGCGCGAGGCCCACGGCCTGCCCGAGCCGACCGTCCGCGCGACGAAGCTCGGGCGGCGCCTCTACGTCGAGATCGGCTTCGTCGTCGAACGCGACTGCTGGACGGTCGACGAGGAGGACGCCGTGCGCCTCGACCTCGTGCGCGGCCTCGCGACCCTGCCGTACGAGGTGTGGGAGTCGATCGACCTCACGACGAGGCCCGAGCTCGCGGACTGACGTTCAGCCGACGCGCCCCGGCCCTGTCTCCTGCCCCGGCACTGGTTCCTGCTCAGGCGCGGACGCGAGCACCTCGAAGGTCTCGAGGACGACGGGCGTCGCGGCCGGGTCGAAGACCTCGCCCCGGCCCACGCACAGCTCCCCGAGGTAGTCGAGGTGCGCGGCGCGCCACGCGTCGTAGGACCCGTCGCCCTCCGCGAGCGCGAACGCCTCGTCGCCGTCGTCGAGCACGCCCACCCGGACGTGCGTCGTCCGCAGGACGTGCACGGGCGCGCCGTCACCGTCGACGAGCACCCAGCGGTCCCCGACCTCGGGGACGTGGCCCCGGCCCGCGAGGTAGGAGGTGACGAGGTCGCACGTCGTGCGCTTGCCCCGCGTGCGGACCCACGCGGCGATCTCGGTCGCGTACGCGGCCGTCACGGCGAAGCGGTCGACGGTCCACGGCCCGTCGGGGTCGCCCGACGCGTCGAGATACGCGCGCCACAGGCGCGCGGCGGCCGTGAGGTCGGCGGGAGCTGCGGCGTCGGGCGCGACGTCGGGGCTCATGCCCCCATCCTCGCGCGACGCACGCCACGCCGGGGCCGCTCACTGCAGGGCGGCGCGGCATGCGACGCTTGCCCGATGCTCACCCTCACGCGCGAGGCCGCCCAGAAGCGCGCGCTCACCGTCCTCGTCTGCGCCCAGATCCTCTCGGGCGCGGGGCTCGCCGCAGGTATCACGGTCGGTGCGATCCTCGCGGAGGACATCCTCGGCACGACGGCCCTCGCGGGGCTGCCCACCGCCCTCTTCGCGGCCGGGTCTGCGCTCGCGGCGGTGCTCATCGGCCGCGTCTCGCAGCGGTCGGGACGACGTCCCGGGCTCGCGGCGGGCTACCTCGGCGGCGCGGTGGGCGCGGTCGGGACGGTCGTCGCGGCGTCGGTCGAGAACGCGCCGTTGCTCTTCGTGTCGCTCTTCGTCTACGGCGCGGGCTCGGCGACGAACCTCCAGGCCCGGTACGCGGGTGCTGACCTCGCCGAGCCGCACCGGCGCGCGTCGTCGATCTCGACCGTGCTCGTCGCGACGACGCTCGGCGCGGTCGCGGGCCCCAACCTCGTCGAGCCGACCGGTGTCGTCGCGGAGTCGTTCGGCCTGCCCGCGCTCACGGGACCGTTCCTGCTCGCGGCGCTCGCGTACGCGGCGGCCGCGCTCGTCCTCGCGACCGCGCTGCGGCCGGACCCGCTCGTGCTCGCGCGGCACCTCGCGACGACGGAGCTCGCAGCCGCGGCCGCGCCACCGTCCGACGGTGGCGCGTCTGCGTCGGACGTCGTGCCCGACCGCTCAGCAGCGCAGGTGCCCGACGCACCAGCCCCGACCGGGCTCGCAACCCACGCCGACGACCGGTCCGGCGTGCGACTCGGCGCGGTCGTCATGGTGACGACACAGATCATCATGGCGGCGGTCATGACGATGACCCCCGTCCACATGAAGCATCACGGGCACGGGCTCGGCGCGACAGGCCTCGTCATCGGTCTGCACATCGCGGCGATGTACCTGCCGGCGCCGCTCTCGGGGCGGCTCGTCGACCGCTTCGGGGCTCGTGCGGTCGCACGGCTCGCGGCGCTCACGCTCGTCGGGGCCGCGCTCACCGCGGCGTTCGCGCCGCCGACGTCGCTGCCGCTCGTGGCGCTCGCGCTCATCCTGCTCGGTCTCGGCTGGAGCCTCGGCCTCGTCTCGGGGACCACCGCGCTCACCGACGCCGTCCCGCTCGCGCAGCGGGCGCGGACGCAGGGGTCGGTCGACGTCCTCGTGTCGATCGGCGGCGCGGGCGCGGGCATGGCGTCGGGCCTCGTCATGAGCACGTGGAGCTTCGGGACCCTCGGGGTGCTCTGCGCGGTGCTCGCGATCGCCCTCACGGCGCTGCTCACGCTTCGCGCGACGCCGCGCCCGGCGTGACGCGTAGCCCCTCGCGACGACGGGCTCGTGGGCGCCCTCGGGGTGAGGGCCGTTGTCCGAGTTGAGGTCGGCAAGGACGACGATCGGCGCGGTGGGGCATTCCTGTGAGTCGGCGAGCCGCCGCAGGAAGAGGTCGAGGCCCCCGGCGATCGCCTTGCGCAGCGCCTTGACCTCCGGCGTCTCAGCATTCTCGAGGCACGCAGCCGACCGAGCTGGTTCACCCACGACCACAGGCTCGTCGGTGGAGGGACGCACCCGAGGAGCGCATGCGACTCTCGACAACGTCGTCAGTCACGGTGAGCCGTCGTGAGTGACCACCGGTGCGGGTCAGGGCGCTCCTGGATCGGCGAGGTCGGGGAGCCGGCCCTCACGCACGCCGTACACGTCGTGAGCGATGCGTCCGCCGACCGCGTCGTCCGCGAGACGGCGCGCACCGCGTGCCTCCAGGTAGGCGGCAGCGACAGTGGCGTCGGGAAGCGGCTTGCACCAGACACGATCCCCGCGCGGCGTCGCCATCCGCACCTCGATCGCCTCGCTCCCGGTGCTCGCGACGAGCGCATACCGCCGAGGACGCCACCGTGAGGTGACGACACCGACAGCCAGGACGCAGGTCCGGCGCGCTCGCGCCGGTGACGGTTCGGGCCACGGGCGCCACCCGGGCGCCCCTGCGGTGAGGTGCGCCTCCGCCCACAACAGGCCTTCGTCGCCGCGAGGCTCGTTCCGCATGACGTAGGCCTGGTACGCGAAGAAGCCGATCGCGATGAAGATGCCCACAAGCACCACGAGGACGTCGTCCGCTCGAGCTGCTCCGGAGACCAGACCAAAGGCGCCGCCATACGGGCCGTATGCGTAGTACGCACCGCGAACCTCAGCGAAGGACCGCACGATCCTGACCGGCCTCACCGCCTTGCCTCTCGCCGTGCGCGGGTCACGATCCTCCGCCTTCCGCGCTCGCCGCCACGCCCCGCGCCAGCCGGCGCGCGAGGAGCGCGCAGACCGTGAGCTGCAGCTGGTGGTACGCGATGACCGGCAGCGCGAGGCCCGCCGCGACCGCGGGCGCGAAGAGCACCGTCGACATGGGCAGGCCCGTCGCGGCCGACTTCTTCGAGCCGCACATGAGCAGCGCGATCCGCTCGGGCCGCGTGAGCCCGAGGCGCCCGCCGCCCCACCACGTGAGGCTGAGCATGATCGCGAGCAGCACCGCGCACACGCCGAGCAGCGCCGCGAGGACGAGCGGCGTGACGTCGTCCCACGCGCCCGACGTCGAGGCCTCGGACACCGACGTGTAGACGACGAGGAGGATCGTCACGCGGTCCGTCACGCGCGTGAGCCGCGGGTGCGCGCGCAGCCACGCGCCGACGAAGGGCTGCAGGAGCTGCCCGACGACGAAGGGCGCGAGCAGCATCCCGAGCGCCGGCAGCAGCACGGACCCGGCGCCGCCCGTGCCGCCCGCGCCGAGCAGCGCGATCGCGAGGACGGGCGTGGCAAGGACGCCGAGGACGTTCGAGACGGTCGCTCCCGTGAGGGCAGCAGGCACGTCACCGCGCGCCTCACCCGTGAGGACGACGGACGACTGGACCGTCGACGGCAGGATCGACAGGTAGAGCAGCCCGCGCCGCACCTCGGGCGGCAGGACGGCGTCGGGCACGAGCTGCACCGCGAGACCGAGCACCGGGAAGACGAGGAACGTCGCGGCGAGCATCGAGCCCTGGACGCGGATGCGACGCATCGCACGCAGCAGCTCGCCCGACGGCATGCGCGCGCCGTAGAGCAGGAAGAGCAGGACGACGGCTCCGTCGCGGACGCCGTCGAGCACGTCGCCGACCGCGCCGCGTGCGGGCAGGAGCAGCCCGAGGGCGAGCAGCCCGAGGATCGACGCCGTGAGCGGGTCGACCCACCGCCGCCACGCCCGAGCACGCTCCCTGAACCCCACCCGCCGACCCTATCGCCAGCGCGTCGGGCCATCGGCGGGGCCGCGCCGTCCCCCAGCGTCGCCGCGGGGCCGCGCCGTCCCCCAGCGTCGCCGCGGCCCCGCCCGTTCCTCACTCCTCGCGGAGGAGCTCCGGGGTGAGGCGCGTCGTCGCCGCGGGCAGCGTGAGCAGCGCGACGAGCACGCTCACGCCGACGACGACCCCGAGCAGGACGGGCAGGCCGCCGTCCGAGACCCCGAGACGGTGCGACCAGGCGACGGCACCGACGAGCGTGAGGCCCGTCACGGCCGCGACGACGACCGCCGTGCCGAGCGGCAGGAGCACCTGCCACGCCTGTGCGGCGACGAGGGTTCGCGGCGGCACACCGACAGCGACGAGGCGCCCGACGGTACGACGACGCTCCCGCTGCCGGTCGATCGCGGCGAGAACGATCCCGAGACCCGCGAGGCCGACGAACCACGCAACACCACCGAGCAGCCACGTCTGCTGCAGGCGGACGCTGTCGTACACGGATCGCTCGACTGGCCACGTCACGAGGCCGAGCGCGGCCGCAGACTCGGTGAGCCGCTGCCACGCGGCGGGCCCGCCCTCGAGGTGGACGGTTGCTGCCCACGCCGTGGGGGCGTCGTCGCCGAGCACCGCCGTCGGCACGAAGATCGTGAACGGTGCCGGAGTGATCGCTCCGAACTCTGCGGGGACGCCGCCCCACAGCGCCGTCGTCGCGTCGGCGTCGGCCCTGACGGGCTCGTCCGCGAGCGAGACAGGCACGTCGACGACGTCCCACCCGCCGACGACGCTCTGCAGGACGACGGTGCCGGTGGCGTCGCGCTCGAGGCCGCGTCCGACGATCCGTGCGGCGGCGTCGTCACGGCAGCCCTCGACGACGACGATGCGGGCGAGCTCGGCGCACGTCCCGACGAACGGCGCGCCGTAGTGGTCGCCGCTCTCGTCGAACGTCCGCGTGAGTATCGGGTTGACGGCGAGGACGTCGGGCAGAGCGCGGAGCGCCGCGAGGTCCGCCTGGGTGACGTCCCGCTCACGGAGGCGTGGCGGCTCGTGCCCGACGTCGTCCGGGAACGTCTCCTCGCCGTGATCGATGTAGTCGCCGGTGACAAGCAGAGCGACGGGCCCGCCCTCGACGGCCAGCTTCTCGAGCCGGTACTGCGGGTCGGTGTTGAGCGTGCCGAGATAGCCGGCGGCGCACGTCGCGAGCAGCACGACGACTCCGACGCTCGCGACGACTCGCGACACGGACGTGGGCTCGGTCTGCACGCCGCGCCCCCCGAGCACCGCGGCGGTGCGGCCGCTGCGCACGAGCAGGCCCGCGCTCCACGCCGTGAGGAGCGCCGGGACGTATGCGGCGCCGACGGCGAGCAGGAGGATGCACGCACCGACCGCGAGGGAGACGGGGGCGGACGAGGTCCTCACGTCGCCGAGCCGCACGATCCCGCCGACGATCGAGCCGTCCTCCATCGTCTTCACGGTGCCGGGCATGCCGAGCGCGACCCAGCCCGTGAGCAGGAGACCCGCACCCAGCGGGGCGAGCGCCCACGGCAGCGGCAGACGGCGCGTGCTCGTCGAACGCTGCGCGAGAGGCGTCGTCGTGAGACGCCACGTGCCAGCCGTCGACGCGAGCGCGGCCAGGACGACGAGCCCGACGACGACCGCGAGCGCGCCGAGCGGGGAGACACGCAGCGGATCGGTGAGCGAGCCGCCGGGCACGACCACCGTCGGCACGAGCGGAGCGATCGCGGACGCGAGAGCAGCGCCGACGATCGCGCCGGCCCCCGCGAGCATCCCGGCCTCGGCGGCACCGACGGCCCGGGTCCGCCACGGCCCGAGGCCGAGCACGCGCAGCGCCGCGAGGCGGCGGTCGCGCGTCGCGGCGGACAGGCGTCCGACGATGACGAGGAGGATGCCGAGCGGCAGGAGCACGACCGCGAGGAGGACCGCGAGACCCGCCCGGGCTGCGTCCGTCGCGTCCGTGGGCAGCACGGCGCCCGGGACGGCGAGCGCGAGCGCGAGGGCGAGCCCGCCGAGGACGTTCACGCCGACCTGCGCCGCGAGCCGGTAGCGGCCGCCTGCGCGCGCGAGGCGCCAGGCGATCGGGACGAGTGCGGTCATCACTCGGCTCTGAGGAGGTCAGGCGTGAGGCGGACCCGTGCGGAGGCGACGGCCACGGCGAGGACGCCCACGCATGCGACGACGAGGCCGCCCACGAGCCAGTCCTGCGCGTACACCTCGGCCCCACCGAAGCCGTCGGCGTTGCCGATCGCCAGGTACGCGTCCGTGAGGAGCCGCCCGCACCCCGCGCCGAGCAGCGCCGCGAGCGCGAGCGGCAGACCGACCTGCCACAGCTGGGCCCGTCGCAGGACACCCGGTGGGACGCCGGTCGCGACGAGCCGCCCGGTGGCACGACGGCGCTCGCGCGTGCGGTCGACGGCGGCGAGGAGGAACCCGACGAGGACGATGCCGACGACGATCGCGATGCCGGACAGGACGGCCGCGCGCACCTTCATACCAGCGGTGTAGTCGTCGTCCGGGTAGAACGCGATCGCGACGCCGAGCGCGGACGCGGCACTCTGCACCTTCTCGGCCACGACGCGCCCGCCGTCGATGACGATCCTCCCGCTGGTCCGCCAGCCGACCTCGTCCGCGACGAGCGACTCGGGGACGAAGAAGCTCGCGGCCGGCCCGTACACCCAGGACGCTTCCTGTGCGTCGACGTCGAGGAGGATGTCGGGTCCGTCGACCGCGACGTCCGTGCGGGGAGTGCCCTCGGGGACGTCGACGACTCCCTCGGCGAGAGCGGGCGGCAGGGCGTCACCGCTCCCTTCCGGCGGGTCCCCGAGCAGGGTGATGCGACTGGTCGCAGGTCCTGTCGCGGCACCCAGGCCGGTGGTCCGGCTCAGGGCGATGCGGCTGACCCGCGCGTCGTCGCAGCCCGTGACGGAGGCGATCGCGGCGAGCTGGTCGCACGTCCCGACGAACACCTCGCCGCAGTACGTGCCGTCGTCGCACAGGAGGTCCGTGCTCCTCGCGACGCGGAGCACGGAGCGCACGCCCGGGAGTGCGGCGAGCTGCGCGACCTCGGCGTCCGTGAGGGGACGCAGGTCCTCGCTCTCGCTCCAGATCTCGCGCTCGGCAGCGCCGGGGGCGGCCCCGGCCCCCCGGATCCAGTCCTGCCGTGGTCCCGTCGTCTCGTTGCGCTGCGCGTCGAGGAACTCCGGCGTCGAGAGCGCCGCGCCGAGCCCGCCGAGGGCAGCAGAGGCGAGGAGGATGACGACGCCGACGCCCGCGACGAGCCGTGCGGCCCCGCGCGGCTCGGTCTGGATCGTGCGCGCCGCGAGTCGCGTCGACGTCCAGGGCGCACGCGCGAGCAGCGCCGCTGCCCACGACGACAAGAGTGCCGGGACGAACGCGACGGCGACCGCGCACAGGAGCGAGCCCGCGAGGAACCATCCGGTCTCGTTGCGCACGTTCTCGCCCTCGGGGGCCCCGTGAGCGACATAGAGCAGCATGCCGGCGCCCGCGGCGAGCGGGACGAGCGACCACGGCACGGGGGTGCGTCGGGCGGAGATCGCGCGGGCCGCGCGCGGATCGCCGGTGCGGCGCGTCGTCCCGGCCGCGGCGAGGACGCCGGAGAGCGCGACGACGCCGAGAACGCCGACGACGGCGGTCGGGACGCTCACGACGAGCGGCTCCACGAGCCAGCCCTCGGACACGCCCCAGCGCCCGATCGCGGGCAGCACCGCGAGCGTGGCACCCGCGCCGAGGAGCGTGCCGACGAGGGCCGCGCCGACGTTCTCGCCGACGGCGACGAGGCGCGTGCGCGCGGGGCTGAGCCCGAGGACGCGGAGCGATGCGAGGCGTCGGTCGCGCGTCTCGGAGGACAGGCGTCCGACGGTGAGGAGGAGAACGGCGACGGGCACGAGGAAGAAGGTCGCGCCGACGAGGACGGGCAGCACGCTGGGCTCGTCCTCGGTGTTGGCGTACGGCGAGGAGAAGGCGTCGGGCAGCGCCGCGAGGAGCACGACGGTGATGCCGCCGATGACGTTGGCTAGCACCGTCGCGCCGAGGCGGAACCAGCCGCCCGCCCGGGCGAGCCGCCATGAGAGCCTGAGGAGCGCGCTCACCGCAGCGCAGCTTCGAGCGACGCGCCCACGACCGTGCGGCCGTCGCGCACGAGGATGTCGCGGGCGGCGTACGACGCGACACGGAGGTCGTGCGTGACGAGGACGACGGCCGTGCCCTGGTCGCGGGCCGCGTCGACGAACGCCTCGAGGACGAGCTCGCCCGTCACCGTGTCGAGGGCACCCGTCGGCTCGTCGGCGAGGACGACGGGCGGCGTGTGGACGAGCGCGCGGGCGACCGCGGCGCGCTGCGCCTGCCCGCCCGAGACCTCCGAGAGGCGACGGTTGGCCTCGGCGGCGACGCCGAGCCGGTCGAGCATCTCGAGCGCGCGGGCCCGGGCGGGCCCTGCCTTCGTGCCCGTGAGCCGCAGGGGCAGCTCGACGTTCTCGACGACCGTGAGCTCGGGGACGAGCTCGCCGTGCTGGAAGACGAAGCCGAGCTGGCGCAGACGAACCTCGGAGCGGCGCCGCTCGGACAGCGCGTCGATGCGCTGGCCCGCGAGCTCGACCGTCCCCGCGTCAGGGCGCAGCAGTCCTGCGAGCAGGTGGAGGAGCGTCGACTTGCCCGAGCCCGAGGGGCCCATGAGGGCGACGATCTCGCCCGGCGCGACGGACAGGCTCGCGTCGAGGAGCGCGGTCGTCGGGCCGAACGACTTGGCGAGGTGCGTGCCGCTGAGGACGGGGGTGGTCATCGGGTCTCCTCGGTGAGGGGGGTGTTCGGGTGGGTCGTGGGTGCGGCGGACTCGTGGCGGGCGTGCTCGGGCGCGTCGTGGGCCGCAACGCCGCCGCGGACCTCCGTGGCGAGCTGGTCGAGGCGTGCGCCGGCGAGCTCGATCCAGCGGAGGTCGGCGTCGAGGTGCGCGATCTCGTAGTCACCGGCGAGCCGATCGACGACGTCGCCCGCGCGTCGGGCGGCGGTGAGCTCTCGCATGCGAGCGAGGTAGGCGGCGCGCTGGCCGTCGAGGACGTCGGCCGCGGAGCGTCCCGCGACGAGCGCGAGGACGACCTTGGTGAAGAGCTCGGACGGGCGGCCCGACGGGACGTGGGGCGTGGAGAGCCATGCGTCGAGCTCGCCCGCGCCGTCGGAGGTGATGGCGTAGACCTTGCGGTCGGCGCCCTCCCCCTGCTCGATGCCGACGCCGCCGGCGAGGCCGTCGCGCTCGAGGCGCGCGAGCGTCGAGTACACCTGGCCGTACTTGAGCTCGCGGCCCTGGCCGAGCAGCTCGTCGTAGCGTCGCTTGAGCGCGAAGCCGTGCGTGGGGCCTGCGTCGAGGAAGGCGAGGAGCGCCATGGGAACCGTCATGACCACGACTGTACACCCGGTGTATACCCTGAGTGAATACTGATGTGCAGGCGAGTTCCGCGGCCCGGTCTCGGCCCGGTCTCGGCCCGGCGCGTTCCGCCTAGACGCGGTTCTCAGTCGTGCACGCGGGTTCAATCCCGCGTGCACGACTGAAAACCGCGCGCAGGCGGACAGGCGGGCCAGCGGACGGGCGGCCGGGCGGCCGGCGGGCCGGCGGGCGGGCCGGCCGACGGGCCAGCCAGCGGGCGGACCGGCGGCGGACGGGTGGCCGACGGGCGGGGCGACCGCCGGGTCGCCTACCAGCGGGTTTGTGCCCTACTCGCAGGTCTGGACTTGCGGGTAGGGCACGGACTTGCGGGTAGGGCACGGACTTGCGGGTAGGGCACGGACTTGCGGGTAGCCGGACCGGTTCCCTACGACGCGCGCGTCGCCAGGACGTCCTCGTAGGTCTCACGGGACCGCGCGTCGTACGCGACGAGCACGACGTGCATCCCCGCGCCCGGGTGCGCA
Organism: Sanguibacter sp. HDW7; assembly: GCF_011300875.1. Classification (NCBI taxonomy): domain Bacteria; kingdom Bacillati; phylum Actinomycetota; class Actinomycetes; order Micrococcales; family Sanguibacteraceae; genus Sanguibacter; species Sanguibacter sp. HDW7. The sequence continues at coordinate 3,191,543 of NZ_CP049862.1, forward strand.
TCGAACCACTCGACGACGGACGCCACCGCGACCGTCGCCGCCTCGTACGGCGGGTAGCCGAACGCGCCCGCGGAGATCGCGGGGAACGCGACCGACGCGTCGCCCCCGCGCCGCGCGGCTTCGAGGCACGCGAGGTAGCAGGACCGCAGCAGCGCGGCGTCGGCCGTCGTGGGTGCCCCGTCGTGGACGACGGGGCCGACGGTGTGCAGGACGTGCCGCGCCGGCAGGTGGTAGGCACCTGTGACCTGCGCGGAGCCCGTCGGCTCCGGGTGGCCCTGCGCGCCGACGAGGTCTGCGCACTCGGCTCGCAGTCCCGGCCCCGCAGCGGTGTGGATGGCGTTGTCGACGCACGCGTGGCCGGGAGTGAAGCAGCCGAGCATCGCCGAGTTCGCGGCGTTGACGACGGCATCGACCCTCAGCGCCGTGAGGTCGCCCTGCCAGAGGCTCACGGACGCGAGCGGCCCGTCGGCGGCGAGGCGCGGCAGCGTCGCCGCATCCGTCGTGGGGCGCGCGAGCGCCTCGCGGGCGAGCAGCGCGTCGAGCTCGTCGGCGACGTGCCGGGGCATCGAGCGCGGCGGGCGCAGGGTGAGGAGCGCGGCGAGGTGCGCGCGCACGTCGGCGTCCCTCGCGCGCACGCCGGGCGCTGCGGGTGCGGCGCGGCCCCAGCCGCGCGCCTCGGCGTCGAAGAAGTCCGCGAGCTCGCGGACGTCGCTCGTCACGGCAGCCTCCCCGCGACGACCTGCCCGACGACGGGTGCCGTGCGCCCGTCGTCGACACCCCCTCCCGCCGGAGCCCCGACCTGCACCGCGCCGCCCGCAGCGACGCGCACCGCAGAAGCGGCCCCGACGCGGCCGTGGTCGACGGCGACGGGCAGCCCCGCGTCGTAGAGGTCGCGGGCGTCGACGACCTCGTCCATGTGGGCGACGGCCCACCGGGAGAGCGTGGCGATCGGTTCGATGAGCGAGCGGCCGAGGTCGGTGAGCTCGTAGTCGACGCGCGGCGGCACCGTGGGATGGACGGTGCGCCCGACGAGGCCGTCGCGCTCGAGCGAGCGGAGCGTCTGGGTGAGCATCTTCTGGGAGATGCCGTCGACCGCGCGGCCGAGCTCGCCGAAGCGGCGCGGGCCGTCGGCGAGCGAACCGACGAGGAGGACGGTCCAGCGGTCGCCGATGCGGTCGAGGAGCAGCCGCGAGGGGCAGCCCCGCTCGTAGGGGTCCCACATCGTCACGTCGACCACGTCCTTCCACGCACCTCGAAGTGCGTACTTCCCAGCAGAGAGTGACTCTCTTACGGTGAGTCTAGGCGGCGAACGCCGCAACGAACAGACCAGAGGAGCGCCCCATGACCCGCATCACCGTGCTCGGCGGCACCGGCTACGCCGGAGGCCACATCGTCCGCGAGGCCGCAGCCCGCGGCCACGAGGTGACGTCCGTCAGCCGCACGCTGCCCGAGGACCGGGTCGACGGCGTCACCTACCGCACCGGCGACGCGCTCGACCCCGCGACGATCGCGCAGGTCGCCGAGGGTGCGGACGTCGTCGTCCACGCGCTCGCCCCGCGCGGCCCGCTCGCCGGACGCCTCGAGGACGTCGCCCGCGACGTCACCGCGCGCGCGAGCGACGCCGGGGCACGTCTCGGCGTCGTCGGCGGCGCCGGATCGCTCCTCGTCAGCCCGGACGGGCCCCGCGTCGCGGACGGCCCCGACTTCCCCGAGGCGTTCCACGCCGAGGCCCTGACGATGGGATCGATCCTCGACGACCTGCGCACCGGCCCGGCGGACCTCGACTGGTTCATGCTGAGCCCGTCGGCCGGGTTCGGCGGCTTCGCACCCGGCGAGCGGACGGGCTCGTACCGTACGGGCGACGACGTCCTGCTCGTCGACGACGCGGGGGAGTCGTTCATCTCGGGCGAGGACTTCGCGATCGCGTTCCTCGACGAGATCGAGAACCCCGCCCACCGTCGCGCCCGCTTCACGGTCGGCTACTGAGCCGCCCGCCCGGCACCCGTCGACCCGCGCTCAGCGGTCCGACGGCCCGAGCAGTCGCACGTGGACCGCGACGACGTCGCCGAGGCCGACGCCCTCCGCCCGCTGCACCGCAACCTTGACCGGCACGTAGTAGGTGCCGGCGCGCGGGAAGAGCGACGTGCGGAAGACGGTGCGGCCGAGCCGCACCTCCGCAGGGAGCGCGCCCCAGCCGTAGGTGTAGTCGCGCGCGACGGCGGCGACGGCGTCCGCAGCGTCGTCGTCGAGCGGCACGAAGAGGAACGGCGCGGGGCCGCGCCACTCGATGATCTCCCCGGTGGCGTCGAGCTCCATGCCCCCACCGTCCCACACGAGGCCTGCCCGCTGGGAGGGCTCGCGCCCGTCGAGGCCGCTGCCCTGGACCGAGGTCGCTGCTGCGCATCAGCGACCTCGGTCCAGGACAGCGACCTCGCAGTGCACGGGCAGCGCGGCGCGTTCCCCTCCTGGGGCGCCGCGCCGGAACGGGTCAGGCGAGGAGGGCAGCCATCTTCTTCGCGATCATCTCCGTCGCGCGTCGGGGCGAGAGGCGCGAGAGCTTCTCGAGCCCGCGGACGTCGGGCCCGACGAGCACCCGGAACGGCCCCTTTTCGACGGCGTCGGCGATCTGGCGACCCGCCTCGGCGGGCGAGGTGACCTTGGCACCCGCCGACGCGGCGTCGGTGTGGCGGCCGGGCGTCGCGGCCCCGGAGTTGCTCGCGATGTTCGTGCCGATCGCACCGGGGAAGACGGTCGTCGCGCGGACGTTCGTGCCGAGGAGCTCCGCGTAGAGCCCTTCGGTGAAGAGCTTGACGGCAGCCTTCGACGCACCGTAGGCGGACTGGCCGGGCACGGGCGCGAGCGCCCCCATGCTCGAGACGTTGACGATCGCGGCGGCGGGTCGCTCGAGGAGGTCGGGCAGGAAGGTCGTCGTCATGCGGACCGTGCCCCAGAAGTTCACGTCCATGACGCGTCGGATCTCGTCGAGGGAGAGGTCCTTGACGGGGACGAAGCGCTGGATGATGCCGGCGATGTTGACGACGGCGTCGACGTGGCCGTGCGCCGCGAGGGCCTCGTCGCGGAGGCGGGAGACCGCGGCGTCGTCGGTGACGTCGACGACGTGGGTCGTGAGGCGGGGGCCGTCGGGGCCGGCGAGCTCGACGGTGCGGGCGAGCCCGGCCTCGTTGCGGTCGGCGGCGACGACGTGCGCTCCGCGGGAGCGCAGGGCGAGGGCGACCTCGCGTCCGATGCCGTCGCCCGCCCCGGTGACGACGACGACGCTGTCCTTGATGAGCACGTGAACCTTCTTCCCGGCCGGACGCCGTTGTCCGTCCGCTCGTGTCGCTGCGGTAGAACCGGAGATCAACCTCCGGTTACCGTCGATAATAGTCGAAGGTCCTAGCCGCCGAGGAGGCACGTCATGACCGAGACCGCGCCGCACCACCTGCCCACCGGCGCACGACCGCTCCGGTCGGACGCCCGCCGCAACCGTCGACGCCTGCTCGAGGCCGCGACCGCCGTCTTCGTCGAGCACGGGCCCGACGCTCCGCTCGACGAGGTGGCCCGCGTGGCGGGCGTCGGCCCCGGAACTCTCTACCGACACTTCTCGGGGCGCGACGACCTCCTCGCGGCCGTGCTCGAGGGCGTCGTCGAGCGGGTGCTCACGTCCGTCCGCGAGGCCCGGGCGACCGAGCCCACCGCGTGGGACGCGCTCGTCCGGGCGACCGGCTGGTCGCCGCCCCTGCGCGTCGCGCTCCACCTCGCGCGCGGGGTCCCCGACGGGGCCTCGCCGACGCTGCGCGCGTCGATCGACGAGGTGCTCGACGTCCTCGACGGCCTCGTCGCCGCGGCGCAGGCCGAGGGGGCGCTGCGCGACGACGTCACGACGGGCGACGTCGTCCTCCTGGCCGCCGCGACGAGCCGGACGCTCCCGCTGGACCCGGCAGCGGCGGAGAACGCCTTCCGCCGCGCGCACGCGCTCGTGCTCGCCGGGCTGCGCAGCGGCGCGACCGCACCGTTGCCGGGCACCCCGGTCGCCCTCGACGACCTCCCCCTCTGACCCCGACCCAGCGCCCCGCGACCCAGCCGAGCCTCTGCGAGGTCGCTGCTGCGGACCGAGGTCGCCGATATGCATCGCCGACCTCGGTCCTCGCCGCCCAGGGGCGACGTGTGCTCAGCGCCCCCGCATCGCCGCGTACGCGTCGCGCACGACGTCCGCACCCGGCTTGGCGTACATGCAGTAGTCGGTGTTCGACGCGGCGTCCTCGGGTGCGTAGAGCTCGGCGGGCCAGTCCCACAGGAAGAAGCCCTGCACCCAGGGGCGTCGCGCGCACGCCTCGAACATTTCGGCGAGGTAGTCGGCCTGCGCCTGCCCGGACGGCGCGCCGTCGAGCGCCCAGTCGTTGGGCCGGGCGGGCGACGTGTCGCGGCTGGGGCAGCCGGCCTCGAGGAAGACGAAGGGCTTGCCCTCGCGCTCGACGACGGCCTCGATGCGGTCGAGGTGCTGCTCCCACGTGCCGGTCGGGTAGTAGCCGGACGACGAGATGACGTCGACGGCGTCCCACCACGTGAGGCGGTCCTCCTGGTACTTGTCGCAGTTGTAGGTGACGAGGCCCGGGTAGACCTCGCGCACCGCGGCGACGAGGGCACGCCACTCGGCGTCGCGGCCTTCGGTGCGGACCATCTCGCAGCCGACGGAGAGCATCTCGACGCCCTCCTCGGCGGCGATCCGCGCGTGGTGGACGATGAACGCGGTGTACTGCGCGAACCACTGCGCCCACGTGGGCTCGCCGGGCACGTCGGCGTCGAAGAAGCCGATGAAGGCACGCCACGTGCCGTCGGCGGAGTCGACGACGGGCTTGAGGCAGACCTTCCAGCCGCGCTCCTTGGCGGCGCGGATCGCGGCGCGCACCTCGTCGTCGGTCACGGTGGGCTCGTCGCCGAAGGGGATCTCGGTCGACTGCGCCGTGGCCTGCTGGGCGGTGAACGCGACGGCGACCCAGTCGACGCCGAGCGTCGTGAGCTCGTCCATCGACCGCTCTGCGGCAGGTCCGGTCCAGGTGCCGCGGACGCCCGTCCAGCCCCAGGTCATGCCCGTGCACGGCGCGCCGGCGAAGGGCACGGGGGCGACGGGGCCGAGGACGTCGCGCAGCTCGGCGCGCGTGGGCGGGTTGGCGCCCGCACGGGAGACGGTGACGGAGGCGGCCGCCGCCGCGGCGCGGGCCGCGGTGAGGAGGGCCGCGTCGGACAGGGTCCGCAGGCGTGCCGCCCCCGAGGCGCCGGCGACGCCACGCGTCGCGAGCGCGTCGAGCAGCGCCCCCATGAACGTGTCGCCCGCGCCGACGGTGTCGACGACGTCGACGCGCCGGCCGGGCACCTCGAGGAGCGTGCCGTCGTGGCGGAGGAGCCAGGCGCCGTCGCCGCCGCGCGTGACGACGACGAGCCCCGCGCCCCACTCCGACCAGCGGCGGGCGACGTCGAGGGGGTGGACGCCGGGTGCGAACCAGGCGAGGTCCTCGTCGGACACCTTGACGACGTCGGCGAGCGCGACGATCTCCTCGACGCGTGCGCGCACGGCGTCGCCGTCGCGGACGAGAGCGGGCCGGATGTTCGGGTCGATGCCGACGACGGCGCTGCCGCGTGCGCGGCGCACGGCGTCGCGCACGGAGGTCCCGCCGGGCTCGAGGAACAACGCGATCGAGCCGACGTGGAGGACGTCGGCGTCCGCGACGTCCACGTCACCGAGCTCCCACGCGAGGTCGAACTCGTAGGAGGCGACGCCTGCGGCGTCGAGCGTCACGGCGGCCGACGACGTGCGCCCGGTCGACGGGACGTGGGCCGCGACGTCGACGTTCGACTCCTCGAGCCAGCCGCGGACGAGCCGCCCGCGGTCGTCGTCCGCGAGCGCGGTGACGAGCGTGACGTCCCGGCCCAGGCGGCCGAGCGTGAGGGCGACGTTCGCGAGCGAGCCGCCGGGCAGGTCGCGCGGGCCGTCCGGCCCGGGCACGACGTCGACGAGGGCCTCGCCGACGACGAGGAAGCGCGTCATGACGCCACCTGCCCGTCCGCGACGGCGCGCGCGATCGAGGGGCCGAGCGGGAGGCGCGGCAGGAGCGCGGACTGCACGGCGTGGTAGAGGTCGGGCTTGCCCGGCCAGACCGTGCCGGCGGGCTCGAGCGTCGGCGAGAGCTCGTGGTGCCACGATCCGTTCTCGTGGTCGACGACGTACGTGACGACGTGGTCCCACCAGCGGGCGTAGAGCTCCGCGTAGCGGTTCTCGCCCGTGCGGCGGTGGAGCGTGTCGGCGGCCGCGGTGGCCTCGGCGGCGACCCAGTGCATGCGGTCGCGCACGACGGGCTCGCCCGTCCAGCCGGTCGTGTAGACGAAGCCCTCGGCGCCGTCGGCGTCCCAGCCGTCGGCGGTCGCCCGCTCGAAGAGCCGGACGGCGGCGGGCAGGAGGTCGTCCGGGGCGGCGAGGCCGAGCGCGCTCTCGACGTGGATGAGGAGGCGCGCCCACTCGAAGCCGTGGCCGATCGTCGCGCCGTACGGCTTGAACTGGTCGCCCGGGCGGTCGGCGTTGAGCTCGAGGTCCGCGACCCAGTCGGGGCCGAAGTGCTCGGGCAGGCGGCCGTCGTGCTCGCCCGCGAGGCCGACGACGAAGCGCGCGATGCTCGCGGCACGCTGTCGCCACGCGGCGTCGCCCGTCGCGTCGGCGACCGCGAGGAGCGCCTCGACGGAGTGCATGTTCGCGTTGATGCCGCGGTACGGGTCGAGCGTCGTGAACGTGACGTCCCACGTGTCGACCGCGCGGCCCGCGGCCTCGTCCCAGAACTTGTCGAGGTAGACCGCGCAGGCCTCGTCGAGCAGCTCGCGCGCCCCCGGGATCCCGGCGAGCGTCGCGGTCGACGCTGCGAGGAGCACGAACGCGTGGTCGTAGCAGGACTTGCCCGAGGCGACGTCGGGCGCGCCCTGCGCGTCGAGCGCGTGGAACCAGCCGCCGTGCTCGGCGTCCCGCAGCGGGCCGGTGAGGCCCGCGAGGGCGCCGGCCGCGACGGGTGCGGAGCCCGGCACGCCGAGCATCGCGCCGAGCGCGTACACGTGGACGGTGCGGCACGTGATCCACGTCTGGACGCCGCGGTCGGTCCAGGGCTGGCCGTCGTCGCCGAGGTAGGCGGCGCCGCCGCCCGGGGCGACGACGTGCGCGCGCCCGAAGTCGAGGAGGTCGCGGACGTGCTGGTCGAGCCAGGCGCGGTGCGTGGGCAGGGAGGTCCAGGGGATCATCGGTGAGCCCTTCGTCGTCGTGCGGCCGGGACGGTGGACGCCCGTCCCGGTGAGGTGCGTGCGGGGGTGACGGCGGCACCCCCGGGGGTGCCGCCGTCGCGACCGGTTCAGGAACGGACGAGCTGCCCTGCGTGCTTGAGGACGGCGCGGTCCGTGAGCGCCGCCGCGTCGACCGCGACGGGCGAGGTGACGCGGAACGTCGCGGTCTCCCCCGGCAGCAGCGTGACGAGCATGTCGTCGACGCGCGCGTCCGGGTGGACCTTGTCGACGAGCAGCGCGAGGTCGTGGACGACGACGTCGGGCGTGATCGTCACGGTCGTGACGAAGCCGTCGGGGCCCTCGGCGACGGTCGCGTCGACCGTGAGACCGGGGTCCGACGCGAGGCGTGAGTCGCGCGGCTCCGCGAGGAACCGCACGCCACGCACGTCGCCGAGCGTCGCCGTGACGAGCTCGACGGCGGCGTCACCGGCCGTCGCGACGTCCGCGGGGACGGGCACGACGACGATGCCGCGCGCCGCGACCTCGACGGGCACGGTGGCCGACGCGAGCACGTCACCGTCGTAGGAGACGCGCTGCAGCACGAGGTCACCGGACCACGGCTCGGGGCTGTCGTCGTGCACCGCGACGACGAGGCCGTCCTCGCGGGGCTGGACCGTCACGAGGCGGTCGGCGTGCTGGTGCGCGAGCTCGTACGCGAGCGGCTTGGGGCGGCCGTCGCCGTCGACCGCTGCCCACGACGTCACGGGCCAGCAGTCGTTGATCTGCCAGACGACCGAGCCCATGCACACGGGGGCGTGCGAGCGCAGGTGGCCGATGCCCGTGCGCAGGGCGCGGGCCTGGTTGAGCTGCATGGCCCAGTGCCACGCGTCCATGTCCGAGGGCAGCTCGAAGTGCGGCAGCAGGCCGTACCAGAGCTTGTTGTTGCCGTCGGCGGCCTTCTGGTGCGTCACCATGCCGGGCGACTCGGGCGACATCGGCTCGTCGTGGATCGAGCGCGTGAGCGTCGCCCACGTCGGCGGGGCCTGCCAGCCGTACTCCGCCATGAAGCGCGGGACGTCCTTGAGGTAGGCGCTCATGGGGCGGCGGTTCCAGGCCTCCCACGAGTGCATGGAGCCGTGCTGCGCGTCGTTGGGGTGGAGGTCGAGCGTGCCCGACCACGGGGACGACGGCGTGTAGCCCGTGCCCGGCGAGAGCTCCGCGACGATCGCGGGGAGCAGCTCGGTGTAGTACCCGAGGCCCCAGCTGGCGCCGGCGAGGCGCGGCTGCCACGCCCAGTCGTGGAAGCCCCAGATGTTCTCGTTCGAGCCGTTCCACAGCGCGAGGCTCGCGCGGTGGGCCAGGCGGGCGACGTTCTCGCGCGCCTCGGCCTCGACCTCGGAGCGCAGCGGCTCCTCCTCCGGGTAGGCGGCGCACGCGAACGGGAAGTCCTGCCACACGAGCAGGCCCTGAGCGTCGCACGCGTCGTAGAAGTCCTCGGTCTCGTAGAGGCCGCCGCCCCAGATGCGCAGGAGGTTCATGTTCATGTCGACGGCCTGGCCGACGCGGGCGACGTAGCGCTCGCGCGTCACGCGGTGCGGGAACGCGTCGTCGGGGATCCAGTTGGCGCCGCGGACCCACACGGGCTCGCCGTTGACGACGAACGTGAAGCTCGTGCCGTGCTCGTCCGGGGTCATGTCGAGGGTGATCGTGCGGAAGCCGACGCTGCGGTGGGCCGCGTCGACGACCGTGCCGTCCGCGGCGAGCGTCACGTCGACGTCGTGCAGCGGCTGGGCGCCGTGCGTGCGGGGCCACCAGAGCTCGACGGACGCGAGCTCGACGTCGGCGGTCGCGCTCGTCGCACCGGCCGGGACGTCGACCGTCGTCGTCGCGTCGCCCACGGCGACGGTGAGCGTGAGCGGCACGTCCGCGACGCGCTCGACGTCGACGCTCACGCGGACGACGCCGCGCGCGCCCTCGGTCGCGCCGTCGGGCAGGAGCGCCTCGGTGCGGACCGCGGCGAGGCGGGCCGTCGACCACGACTCGAGCCGCGCGGGCTTCCACAGGCCGCTCGTCGCGGTCGCGATGCCCCAGTCCCAGCCGAAGCTGCAGGCCATCTTGCGCATGGCGTAGAACGGGTGCGCGTTGCCCGACTGCGGGCGGATGCCGAGCTCGAGCGCCTGCTGGTTCGCGTAGCTGATGGGCGACGTGAACGCGACGACGAGCTCGTTGTCGCCCTCGCGCAGCGCGGCCGCGGCATCGAGGCGGTAGGAGCGGTGCATGTTGGCCGTGCGGCCCACCTCGACACCGTTGACCGTCACGGTCGCGACGGTGTCGACGCCCTCGAGCACGAGGTCGTGGCGGTCGTGGCCCTCCGCGCTCCACGCGAACGTGGTGCGGTACTCCCAGTCGCACGCGCCGATCCATGCGAGCACGTGCTCGTTGCTGTCGAGGTACGGGTCCGGGATGATCCCGGCGGCGAGCAGGTCGGTGTGGACCGAGCCGGGCACGGTCGCGGGCACCGTGCCGAGCTCGAGGCCGTAGGGCACGGGGCCGCGGGTCGCGCGCACCGTCCATCCGTCACGGAGGTCCCGGGTCGTGGTCGAGGGGACCTGAGGGTTCGTCACTTCGTCGCTCCAGAGGTGAGGCCTGAGTAAATGTGCCGCTGGAGGGCGAGGAACGCTACCAACGTCGGCACGATCACAAGAATCGTACAAGCCGCGATGAGCTCCCACTCGGAGCCCTGCGGACCCTTGAAGCGGAACAGCGCGGTGGAGAGGACACCGAGCTCACCGCTCGGCATGTAGAGGAAGGGTAGGTAGAACTCGTTGTAGATCGCGATGCCCTTGATGATGACCACGGTCGCGATCGCCGGGCGCAGCAGCGGCAGGATGACCGAGCGGTAGATGCGGAACCGGTTGGCGCCGTCGAGCATCGCGGCCTCGTCGAGCGAGCGCGAGATCGAGCGCATGAACTGCATGAAGATCTGGATCGCGATGATGTCGGTCCCGAGGAACAGCAGGATGACCGACCAGCGCGTGTTGAACACGCCGAGGAAGTTGATGATCTTGAACGTCGCGACCTGCGTCGTCACGGCCGGGACGAGCGACGCGACGAGGAAGCCCGACATGACGAGCCCGCGGCCGCGGAAGTTGAAGCGGTCGATCGCGTACGCCGTCATCGTGCCGAGCAGGATCGTGCCCACCAGCGCGACGGCCAGGATGACGAGCGTGTTGACGAAGGCGACGATCATGTCGCCCTCGAGAAGGACCTTGGAGTAGTTGCTGAGGTTCAGCCAGTTCTTCGGCGGGTCGAGCGGACCCGTCGCCGCGAACTCCGCCTTCGTCTTGAACGACGCGAAGAGCAGCGTGAGCAGCGGCACGATCGCGACGAGCGACGCGACGACGAGCGACACGTACTTGAGGACGGCCGCCGCAGGGCTCGAGACGCGGGCCGTCCGAGCGCGGTTGCGCGCGCTCGCGGCACGGAAGCGGTCGCCGAGCGTCAGGGTGCGCTCGACACGCACGTCGTCGCTGCTGGGAGGGGTGAGGGTCGGGGCGCTCATGCGAGGTCCCCCTTCTCGGTCGGCACGAGCTTCCTCTGGACGATCGTGATGATGATGACGAGCAGGAGCAGGACGATGCCCATCGCGGACCCGAGACCGAGCTTGCGGTACTCGAACGCGAGGTCGATCGTGCGGATGACGAAGGTCGTCGTCCCGTTCGCGCCGCCCGTCATGATGAACGGGATCTCGAAGACCGACAGGGCACCGGAGATCGCGAGGATCGCGGTGAGGCCGATGATCTGGCTGATGCCCGGGATGACGATGTACCGGACCTTGTGCCAGGTCGTCGCGCCGTCGAGGTCGGCGGCCTCGTAGACGTCCTCGGGGATCGACTGGATCGCGCCGAGGAACAGCACGAAGTTCAGTCCCATGTACCGCCACACCGACGTGAACGCGAGCGAGTAGTTCGCGATCGACGGGTCGCCGAGCCACGTGGGCGGGTCGGTGACGCCGAACAGCGCGAGCAGCGCGTCGAGCGTGCCGTCGGGGCGGAAGAAGAAGAGGAACGCGATGCCGATCGCGACGCCGTTGACGAGGTAGGGGAAGAAGATGATCCCCTTGAAGAGGTTCTTGAGCCGCGTCCTGAAGCTGAGGATCACGGCGAAGTAGAGCGCGAGCACGAGCTGGATCGCGGCACCGACGAGGTAGTAGGCGCTCACGAGGAAGATCTCGAGGATGTCCGGGTCGGTGAAGATGCGGTGGTAGTTCTTCCACCCGACGAAGATCTTCTCGGGCTTGAGCCCGTCCCAGCTCGTGAAGCTCCACCAGACCATGTTCGCGACGGGCAGGTACGTGAACGTCAGGAGGAGGACGAGCGGGACGACGAGGAAGAGCCACGGCGTGATGCGCCAGCCGCGGCGGGTACGCGTCTGGACGGGTGCCGTCCGCGCTCGGTTCGGTGTCAGGAGGGCCATGCTCGACGCTCTTCTCGTGCGGGAAGGTGCAGGGGTGTGGACGGGACGGCCGTGCGCGGGGCCCCGAGGGGCCCCGCGCAGGTCGTGTCAGTTCTTGGCGAACTCGGCGCGGGCCTTGGCCCACTTCTCGTTGAGGCTCGTGAAGTACGACGCCTTGTCGCCCTTCTCGGCCCCGCGCGCGATGTCGACGAGCTTGCGGCGGTAGCTGTCGCCCCAGAGGTCGATCTCGGCCTCGTTGTAGATGTCGGAGTCGAGGGACTCCTCACCGGTCGGGCTCGGGTTGAGGTCGACGAACTCGGCACCGACCTCGTCGAAGGCCTTGAGGGTGTCGGGGGTCTTGCCGTCGAGGCGCGGCGAGACGCCGCCCTGGTCGAACGCGTAGCCGGACTTGTCGATGAACCAGGTGAGCCACGCCTTGGCGGCGTCCTTGTTCTTCGAGTGCTTGTTGATGGCGATCTTGTAGTCGCCCGAGACGACGGAGTGGAGCTTGCCGTCGGTCGTGAAGGGCAGCGGCCAGAACGCGATGTCGTCGGCGGAGCCGCCGTTCTTCTCCGCGGCCTCCTTCATCTGGCTGACGGCCCAGCCGCCGAGGACCATCGAGGAGATCTCACCCTTGGCGAGCTTGACCTTCGACTCCTCCCAGTTGGTCGTCGTGGGGTCGGACTCGGACAGGCCCTGGTTGACGATGTCGAAGAGGAGGCTGTCGAACGCGTACTGCTCGTTGCCCTCGGTCCACGGCGCGTCCTGCGAGTCGCGGATCGTCACGGAGTCGGGGCCGGCGATGACGCCCTGGTTGCCCTGCCACTGCGAGAGCGGCCAGCCGTCCTTGTAGTTCGTGTAGTAGCCGGCGCCGGTCTTGTCCTTGACCGCCTTGAGCGCGGTGAGGAACTCCTCGGGCGTCTTCGGGGGCGTCGTCACGCCGCCCTCGGCCATGACCTTGGTGTTGACGACGTAGCCGGAGGCGTTGCCGGTGATGGCGAGGCCGTAGAGCGTGCCGTCGAGCGAGCCCTCGGTCTTGACGAAGCGGTACGTCTTGGCGGCCTCGTCGACGGTGCCGATGGGCTCGAAGTACTGGGGGAACTGGTCCTTGGTGATCTTGTTCGGGATGAGCAGGACGTCGCCGTACTGCTCGGTGCCCATGCGGATGGACACCTCACCCTCGTAGTCCGTGTGCGCCTCGAACTTCACCTCGACGCCGGGGTACTCCTTCTGGAACTCCGCGACGTAGGCGGGGAAGACCGTCTTCGTGAGGTCGGTGCGGTTCGTGAGGACGGTGACCGTGCCCTTGATGTCGCCCGTGGGGGCACCGGTCGCGGTCGGGGTCGCCTTGGGGGCGTCGTCGCCCCCGCTGCAGGCGGTGAGGGACAGTGCGGCGATCGCCGCGACCGCGGCCACCTTGTGGATCCTTGCCATCGTGCTTCCCATCTGTCGTCGTTGACGTGCGCGGTTCTCGACCTGCGCTCGTTCGATAGTGAAGCGGTTAAGTCGTGGTAAGTCAAAGGTTCCTGGTCACGGTTTGGTCTCGACGGCGCGTACGAGCGTGCAACTTATGACGCGCTTAAGCGACGCGACGCGCGCCATCAGGGGCGATATGCCTGAGGGCCCTCATGTACCGGGCACGCGGCAGTGGGATCGATCCCACACGTCGGGGACGGTCGGGCAGGCACGCCAGGGCGCGGCGGAGCCACGGACGCGGGCACGCCGCCGAGGAGGGCCCGACGCGACCCGGACCCGACGGGCCCGCTCAGTCCCGCCGACGACGCGCGGTCGTGCCGCGCGGGCGCAGGGCGGGCGTCGAGTCGAGGAACGCGCCCGGCTCGGCCCCCTCCATGCGCGCGAAGAGCCGGCGCGCCGTGTGCGCGCCATAGCTCGTGACGTCATGGCTCAGCGCCGTGAGCCGCGGGAACGTCGCCTCGCACAGCGGCGAGTCGTCCCAGGCGATGAGCGAGACGTCGTCGGGCACGACGACACCCATCTCACGCGCGACGCCCATGCCCGAGAGCGCCATGACGTCGTTGTCGTAGACGATCGCCGTCGGCCGCTCGGGAGCGAGCAGCAGCGCCCGCGTGGCCGACGCGCCCTCGGCCGGCGTGTAGTCGGTCTCCGCCGAGAGCCCGACGACGCCGAGCAGCGCGCACTCCTCCCGGAACGCCGCGTCACGGATCGTCGTGTGGCCGAAGTGCGACACCCCGCCGATGCGCGCGATCCGTCGGTGCCCCATCGCGTGCAGGTACCGCACGCACTCGCGCATCGCCGCGGCGTCGTCCGTCCACACGCTCGTGAGCGACCCCGTGAGCGACGGGTCACCCACGACGACCGCGGGGAGCTGGTCCGGACCGGAGAGCAGCTCGACACGCGGGTCGTCGGGCCGGGGGTCGACCATGATGACGCCGTCGACGCGCCGGGCCGCGCGCCAGTGCCGGTACGTCCGCATCTCGGCGTCCGTGTCCGGCACGACCTGGAGCAGGAGCGCGTAGCTGCGCTCCGTGAGCACGGACTCGATGCCCGCGATGAACTGCATGTAGAAGGACTCGACGCCGAGCGTCGAGGGGTGGCGCGCGAGGACGAGGCCGACGGTCTCTGTCTTCGCGCCCGACAGCGACCGCGCCGCGGCGCTCGGCGCCCAGCCCATCTCGCTCGCGACGCGCAGGATCCGTGCGCGGGTCTCCTCCGAGACGCCGGGGCGGTTGTTGAGCGCGTACGAGACCGCGCCGGTCGAGACACCGGCCTTGCGCGCGATGTCCGCGATCGTCACCCGAGCCACGACGGCCCCCTTTCGTTCCGCGACGACAGTACCGTGGCCACGGCGCGCCGGGCCGCACGCCCGGTCGCCGGGCTCTGCAGGTCGCGGCACGCCCTCCGAGACGAAGGGCGTGCGTGAGGCACGACGAGACGTTCCGGGGACGCGGTCGACCGACGCCCGCCGCCCAGGGACAGGCGGCGCGCAAGAGCGAGGAGCCGTGGACGGCGACCCCTCGTTCTCACGCGCCGCTGTCCCTCCGGGTGGCGACGGCTGCCCCGACGATGGGGGCCTCCGTGCCGAGCGCGGCCGGGACGACAGGGACGTCGCGGACCGCGGGCATGAGGTCCTCGCGCAGCGCCGCAGCGACCGCGTCGAGGTAGGTGGTTCCGATCTGGGCGACGCCGCCGCCCACGACGACGACGTCGGGGTCGAGGACGCTCACGGCGCCCGCGAGGGCTCGGCCGAGAGCGCGCGCACCGCCGGCGACGATCGCGGCGGCGCGCGGGTCGCCCGCCGCGGCGAGCTCGGCGACGCGGCGCAGCGGGACGGCGTCGCCGCCCGCGGCGACGTGGAGGCGTTCGAGCGCGGGACCGCTCGCGACCGCCTCGGCGTGCCCGACGACCCCGCACGAGCACATGTGCCCTGCGGCCTCCGGCACGACGACGTGCCCGACGGAGCCGGCAACGCCCGCCCGGCCCAGGACGACGCGCCCGTCACGGACGACGCCGCCGCCGACCCCCGTGCCGACCGCTGCGAGGAGCATGACGCCCGCTCCGCGGCCCGCGCCGTGCGTCGCCTCGCCGAGGGCGGCCGCGTGGACGTCGTTGAGCGTGGCGGCGGGCAGCCCCGTCGCCTCTGCGACACGCTGCGAGACGGGCGTTCCCGCCCAGCCGGGCAGAAGGTCGGTCGCGCTCACGACACGACCCTCGGTGTCGATGACGCCGGCGGCCGCGACGCCGACCGCGTCGACGCTGCCGTGCGTGCGGCGGAGGTGCGCGACGACGCCGAGGATCGCGGCGAGGACAGCCTCGCCGCCGTCGGCCGCGGGCGTCGGGACGCGGACGACGTCGCCGACGATCGCGCCGTCGGGCGCGACGAGGGCGCCGGCGATCTTCGTTCCGCCGAGGTCGACGCCGATCGTCAGGGCCGTCATGCAGGGGCTCCCGCTGCGGCGTGCGCCTGCGGGGTCGCGGCCGTGAAGCGGCGGGCGGTGAGGAGCGGGTCTGTGATCGCTCCGCCGACGACGACGGAGGTCGCGCCCGCGTCGAAGGCAGCCTCGACGTCCTCGGGCGTGCGGATGCGGCCCTCGGCGACGACGAGGAGCCCCTCGGCGGCGAGCGCGGCGACGAGCTCGAGGTCAGGACCGTCGGGCGCGGGAAGCGACTCGGGCGTGTAGCCCGAGAGGGTCGTGCCGATGAACGTCGCGCCGAGCTCGGCGGCCCGCAGACCCTCGTCGAGGGTCGAGACGTCCGCCATGACGGGGACGTCGATCTCAGCCACGATCGCGCCGAAGCCCGCGAGCCGCGGACCGTGGACCTGCGCCGACGCGTCGAGGGCGACGACGTCGGCGCCCGCCGCGACGAGCCCTGCCGCAAGGTCGGCGGTCGGCGTGATGAAGGGGCGCGGGCCGCCCTCGACCTTGTGGAGGCCGATGACGGGGACGTCGGTGACCGCGCGCACCGCGGCGACGTCCTCGGGCCCGTTGACGCGGAGGCCGACAGCTCCGCCGAGGAGGACAGCGCGGGCGATCACTGCCGTGATCGCGGGGTCGCGCAGGGGGCTCCCGGCGGGCGCCTGGCACGACACGACGAGCCCGCCGCGCATGCACCCGAGGATCCGTTCCCGCTCCATGGCGTGTGCAGTCCTTCCGTCCGGTCGAGCAACGTTCTTCGAATAGGTACTATCCAATCTAGGCCCCAGCGGGGCATGATGGCTAGCAGGACAGAAAAAGTGCCCAGCCCGTCGACGAAGAGGTCCGGACCATTCTCGCTCACGACAGCGCCACGATCCCGGCGGACGATTCCGCCGCGCGACGCGCCACGAAGACCGACATGGTCCGCGCCCACCTCGAGCACCTCCTCACCGACGCCGACCCCCACACCCGGCTGCCCACCGAGCGCGAGCTCGCCGGCGAGCTCGACGTCTCCCGCCCCACCGTCCGCCAGGCCCTCGCCAACCTTGAGGCAGACGGCCTCGTCTACCGCGTCCAGGGCGCCGGGACCTTCGCGGCCGACCGCCGCATCAGCAAGACCATCGAGCTCACGTCCTTCTCCGAGGACATGCGCGCCCGCGGCGTCGTCCCCGGCTCGCGCACCGTCGTCGGCGAGATCGTCGCCGCAGGTCCGCGCGTCGGACCCGCCCTCGACGTCCCGCCCGCCTCCGACGTCGTCCACCTCGAGCGCGTCCGCACCGCCGACGGCCGACCCGTCTGCCACGAGGACGTCTGGCTGCCCGGCTGGCTCGGCTCCGAGATCCTCGACGAGGTCCCCGACGCCTCCCTCTACGACTCCCTCGCCCGCCGCGGCGTCCACGTCGACCGCGCCGAGCAGACCGTCGCCGCCACCGTCCTCGACCCCCGCACCGCCGACCTCCTCGAGGCCCCGCACCACTCCGCCGCCCTCCATGTCACGCGGACGTCGTACGACGTCCGCGGCCGCGTCGTCGAGCACGCCGTGACGACCTACCGCGGCGACCGCTACGACTACCGCCTCACCATCCACCGCCGCACCCGTCAGGAGCCCCCCCGATGACCGCCCGTCCCGCGATCGTCCTCGTCCCGCTCGACGAACGCCCCGTCAACACCGGGCTCGTCGCCGACGTCGCCGCCGTCGCCGGCCACCGCCTCGAGCTGCCGCCCGAGGGCGCGCGCGCCTCGTACCGCGAGGCAGCCAGCACCGACGCCCTCGCCGCCTGGCTGCGCGAGCGCGCCGCCGACCCCGAGGTCGGCGCGCTCGTCGTCTCCGTCGACATGCTCGTCCACGGTGGCCTCATCCCCGCGCGCACGACCCACGGGGACACCGCGACGGTCCTGCGCCGACTCGACGTCCTCCGCGAGATCAAGAACGCCCGGCCCGAGCTGCCGATCCTCGCCGTCACGCTCGTCACCCGCGCGTCCGACCACGACTCGTCGATCGAGGAGCCCGAGTACTGGGCGACCTACGGCCGCCGCATGCACGCCCTCGGCCGCGAGGCCCACCAGGCGTGGGAGGACGGCACGGGCTCCCCCGACGCCGACGTCCCCGCCGACGTCCGGCGCGACTTCGCGCGGCGCCGGCTGCGCAACCACATCGTCAACCTCTCGTCGATCGACCTGCGCGCCGACGGCGTCCTCGACCACCTCGTCGTCACGGCCGACGACACGGCCCGCTACTCCGCGGGCTCGGTCGAGCAGGCGTGGCTCGCCTACTGGGGCATGCTCGACCCCGAGATGCAGGTGCCGATCTACCCGGGCGCCGACGAGACGGGCGCCGTCCTCGTCGGCCGCGCCCTGACGATGCTCTCCGGCATCACGCCGCGCGTCCGCTACGTCACGGCCGACCCCGAGGGCATGGAGCGCATCCCGCCCTACGAGAACGCACCGCTGTCGACGTCCGTCCCGCGCCAGATCGCGGCCGCCGGCGCGAGCGTCGTCGACGACGACGCCGACCTCGTCCTCGTCGTCCACACCTCCGACCCCGCGCGCGGCGACCAGGGCGGCCCCGGCCTGCCAGAGGACGACGACGCAGCGGCCGCCGCGACCGTCGCGCTCGTCGCCGAGCACGTCGCGACGGGCGTCATGGTCGCCGTCGCCGACCTCCGGTACGCGAACGGCTCCGACCCGACGCTCGTCGAGGGGCTGCGCGCCGCAGGGCTGCTCGACGAGATCGTCGCGTACGGCGGCTGGAACACCGCGGGCAACGCCCTCGGATCGACCGTCGCGCTCGGCGTCGCCGCCGTCGTCGCCGACCGCACCGGCCTGCCCGCGCGCGAGCTCGCGCGACCCGCACGGGTGCGTCGCCTGCTCGACGACCACGCGTACCAGTCGGTCGTGCGCAAGCGCGCGTGGGACGCCGTCTTCCACGGCGACTACATGCCGCTGCCCGACGCCGAGGTCGCGGACGCGGAGAGCTGGGTGACCGCAGAGCTGCGGCGCGAGCATGAGATGCTCTTCCCAGGTGACGCGCTTCACATCGAGCAGGTGTTCCTGCCGTGGAAGCGCGCCTTCGAGGTCGACATACTTCTTGCATGAGGGCAGCAAAGGCCTCGGTCGTGGCCGAACGGGTCCTGGACAGGTAATCGTCCGGTCACGACCGATGAACCGCGGTGACGCGGTGCTGAGGGTCGGTCGGGAACGACGCCGTGGAGGGCGTCCCCGGCCGGCCCTCGGCGCGTCCGGCCCTCGGTGCGTCCGGCGTCAGACGAGACGACGGACCGCGACCGGCTCCGACACCGAGCCGTCCGGAGTCCGACGCACGCGGACGACGCCCGCCGACGCCGTCTCCGCCACCGCCTCGACGAGCACCCCGTCGCGCCACAGCAGCGCCCCACCGTCGTCGACCCCGTAGCCGTCGGGCAGGACGCCCGACGCGACCGCCTGCTCGAAGCCCTCGCGCCGGCCCGGCTCCCCGCCGTAGTGCGGGCAGTTCGAGCCCGGCAGGAGGCCGAGCCCGTCCCCGAGCGGCCGCAGCGGCCCGAACGATCCCGTGCTCGACCCCTCGAACCAGCAGTTGCCGCCCGCCGAGACGCCCACGAGGACCGTCCCACGCTCGGCCGCCTCGGCGAGCAGCAGGTCGAGCCCGTGGAGGCGCCAGAGGGCGAGAAGGTTCGCGGTCGAGCCCCCGCCGACGTAGACGAGGTCCTGCTCGAGGATCCGCTCGAGGTCGCCCGGGCCGATGGCGTCCGTGCCGAACGCGTCGGGCTCCTCACGGTTGAAGAGCGTGAGGACCGTCGGGCGGGCGACGTCCGCGAAGACCTCGCGGAAGCGGAGCGCGGGTCCCGGCTCGTCGCCGCCGGCGGTCCCGACGTAGCAGACGGCAGGGCGGTCCTTGCCCGTGAGCTCGAGCGCAAGCTCGTCGATCGGCGAGAACGGAAGGCCGTGGACGTGCGGCATCGTGTGGCCGCCGCCGCCGAGGGTGAGGATCGTCGTCACGCCACGACCGTACCCCGCGCCGTCAGGCCCCTTCGGCGACCGGGCCCGTCGAGTCGCGCACGACGAGGCGCGGACTGATGTAGGTCCGGTGCACGGGCCGATCGGGGTTCGCGAGCCGCTTGACGAGCAGGTCGACGGCTTCGTGCCCGACCGACTCGCGCGGCGGGCGCACCGCCGTGAGCGCAGGGCTGAACATGCCCGCGACCTCGTCGTCGTACGCGACGACCGAGAGGTCACCCGGGACCCGCAGCCCGCGGTCCTGCGCGTGCTGGACGATCGCGAAGGCGTCCGGGTCGGAGTGCACGAGCAGCGCCGTCGTGCCCGACGAGACGGCCGTCCGCACGACCTCCTCGACGACGAGCGGGTACTCGGGCCGCGAGCTGTCCGGCGCGAGGCGCTCGAAGTGCTCGTCGGCCGAGAGCCCGAGCTCGGTGCACGCGGCCTTCCAGCCGGCTGCGATCTTCCGCGACGTCGGCGACTGCCGCGACAGCACGAGGCCGACGCGCCGGTGGCCGAGGCCCGCGAGATGATGGACCGCCATGATCGCGCCGAGCGCATGGTCCGACACGACGGACTCGAGGGCCTCACGGTGCGGTGCGAGGGTCGCCTCGCGCTCGACGAGGACGTGCGGGACGCCCGACGTCGCGAGCCACTCGACAACCTCGCTCGAGCCCGGTCCGATCATGCGTGGCGCAGCGACGAGACCCAAGAGATTCTCGGCACGCACGAGCCGCTCGAGCATGGGCCGCTCGTCCCGCGCGTCGTAGGACGAGCCGCGCAGCACGACGCGCAGGCCGTGCTTGCGCGCCTCGATCTCCATGCCGCGCACCACGCCCGGCCAGTAGTAGTCGAGCGACGGCACCATGACGCCGATCGAGCCGGTGACCTCGGGCTGCGCGTCCCGACCACCGGACGCGCCGCTCGGCGCCACGGGCACGGCACCGCCGTGCACGCGGCGCAGCAGGCCCTCGGCCTCGAGCTGGACGATGTCACGACGGACGGTCACGGGAGTGACGCCGAGCTCGTCCGTGAGCTCCGCGACGCGCACGACCCCGTCCCTCTCGAGCGTCGCGAGCAGCGCAGCGCGGCGCTCGGCCGCGAGCGGCGCCCGCGCCATGCTCTCTCCCCCGTTCACAGCGTCTCCTCGCTCCCGGTCATGTGAGCACCGGCCCTGTCGTCGAGCACGCGCGCGACGACGCGCAGCTCCTGCCTACCTGCCGGCTCGAGCTCGAGCCGGGTCACCCTGGTTCCCCACACCTGCGCGAGCATCTCGTCGTCGAGCGCTCGCTCCTCGACGCGCACGGTCGTGCCGCGGTCCCAGCCCAGCCGGAGCGGGCGGGCGCCTGCGACGGGAACGATCGTCGCGCCGTCGTCGTGAAGCATGACACGTCCGGCGAGGACAAGATGCACGCAGGCGCCGGAGACGTCCGCGTCGGCGCGCCACGCGTCCGTCACCTCGACGTACGCCCCTTCCCCGTCGCGCCTCAGGCGCGCCGTCCGGACCCAGCGCTCGAGGCCCTCGACCGGGTAGGCCTGCGCGAGGTCGAGCGTGAGCCCGTCGTCCAGCCGCGTCGTGCCACGCGCGGCGAACGTGCGGCCGACGCCCTGCTCGGCGCCGGAGATCCGGGGCACGTTGTGCCACGTGCTCTGCATGGGCCACAGCGTGTAGCGGCGGGGCGAGAAGGTCACGGCCGTGTACGTGGGCCGGCCGACGTCGACGACGACGGGCACGCCGTCGGACGTCACGACGAACGACCCGACGTCCAGGTGGTTGTGGTGCTCGGCGTTGTGGCCGCCCTTGACGGCGAGCGCGAGCCCGCGGGGGTCGTCGGCCTGCTCCCGGACGATGCGGATCTCGACCGACGGCAGCCACACGTCGGCCGGGAGCGGCGCCCGCTCGGGGCGCGCGTCGCGCCATGCGGTGTCGGTGAGGGCCTGCAGCAGGCGCCCGAACCCTGCGGCGACGTCCGCGACGGGGGTGCCGGGCTCGCGGTGGGCCGCGGCGTGCCGGCGGGCGTCGTCGTCTCCTGCGTGCGCGGCGGCACGGTGGAGCGCGTGCCACGCCATGTCGCGCGGCGGGCGTGCGCGCCCGTCGGCGACGTTGAGGTACCACCCGTCGCCGAGGCGCATGCGGTGCGGGAATCCGAGCGCCGCGCGCAGGGCCGGCACGCCGTCCGGACCGAGGACGTCGGCTGCTCCGCCCGTCGCGTGCGCAAGGATGCCGAGGGCCTCGATCGCGCGGCACGCGCCGTTCCACCAGTACTCGTAGCCCTCGTCGATCGCGCCGTCGGCCGGCAGGACGGCGACGTAGCGGTCGAGCCCCTCGACGCACAGCTCGACGACCCGGGCGCGGAGCGCCGCGTCCGCGGGGTCGTCGAGGAGGCGGAGGGCGGCGACGAGGACGTTGCCGTGGATCCACGGGTTCCAGTTGTGGACGTCCCCGTCGAGGCCGAGCCAGTGCCAGTCACGGCGGTCGAGGAACGGTGTGATGACGCGGATGCGCGCCTCGCGACGGATCCGTGCCCGCAGGCCGGGGAACCGCTCGTCGAGCGCCACGCCGAGGAGATGGTCGGTCCAGGCGAGCTGCCCGACGACCTCGCCCGCACCGAGGTCCAGGTAGGGACGGTCGGGGTCGGGGAGCACCCAGCCGCGGGCGGCGCGCACGTCGTCGTGCGCGGGCCAGCACCACGAGCTCTGCTCGCAGAGCTGCCACACGAGATCGGCGACGGCATCGAGCCGGTCCGCGTCGCCGGTCGCTGCGGCGGCGGTCGCGGCGCGGGCGAGACGTTGCTGGCGGCCGGCGACCTGGTCCTCGTAGCCGAGCCGGTCGCCGTCGCCGTGGTAGCGGGCGGCCTGGGTCGCGGTGGGCACGTGCCAGGGGTCGTCGCGCTCGGCGTCGGCGCGCGTGAGGATCGCGCGGAGCGTCGGCGCGTCGACCGTGGCCCACGCGGTGCGGTCGGTCGCGGGCGGCACGGGAAGTGCCGCGTCCGCACCGAGGAGGTGGTCGGACGCGCGGGTGCCGGCGGGGAGGCGCGCGTCGAGGGCCGCCGCGAGCGGTCCGTGGAAGGTCGTGGTCACCGTGTGTCGCTCCGTCGTCGTCGAAGGGCGGGGTCGGGTCGTGCGGGTCGCAGCTGGTGGCCGTGACGTGAGCCACGTTAACGACCATCGTCTGCGATCACAAACGATCATAAAAGAACTATCGAGTCTTGACAATGCGCATGTGCGAACAACTATCTTCGAACTTGTTCGGTGAATGACCACCGAGCACCCGGTGAACGACCACCGGCAGACCTGCGAGGACGGAGGCGACATGACCGGCACCACCGCACGGGCTGAGAGCCCGCTCACCGGGTGGGACCGAGCCCGCTGGGCCGGCCTCGCGGACCACATGCTCACGTCGGTCCGTCCGCACGCGTCCGCCGGTCACGCCCGCATCTCCCTGCCCGGCCCCGTCGGCGGCTACGGTCACGACGTCGACGGCCTCGAGGGCTTCGCACGCACCTTCCTCCTCGCCGGGTTCCGTCTCACCGGCGAGCGCGGCGCCGACCCCGACGACCTCGCCGGCTGGTACGCCGCAGGGCTCGACGCCGGCACCGACCCCGGCTCGCCCGAGCGCTGGCTCCGCATGTCCGAGCACGCGCAGGCCAAGGTCGAGGCCGCGTCGATCGCACTCGTCCTCGACATGACCCGGCCCTGGATCTGGGACCGTCTCGACAGCTCCGTCCAGGAGCGCCTCGTCGACTACCTCTCGGACGCCGTCGGCGACGACACCTACCCCCGCATCAACTGGGTGTGGTTCCGCCTCGTCGTCCAGACCTTCCTCCGCTCCGTCGGAGGTCCCCACTCCCTCGACGAGATGGCCGACGACCTCGCGACCCACGACACGTTCGTCCGCGCCGACGGCTGGCTCGCGGACGGCGACGAACGCGCCTACGACCACTACACGGGCTGGGCGCTCCACGTGTACCCGACCCTCTGGGCGCGCATGCAGGGCGCCGCCGACCTCGCCGCACCCCGCCGCGAGCGCGACACCGCGATGCTCGACCGGTTCCTCACCGACGCGCTCGCGCTCGTCGGGGCGGACGGCTCACCGCTCGTCCAGGGCCGCTCGCTCACCTACCGCTTCGCCGCCGCCGCCCCCTTCTGGGTGGGCGCGCTCGCCGAGGTCCCGTCGCACTCGCCGGGCCTCCTGCGCCGCGCCGCGTCGGGCATCACCCGCCACTTCGTCGAGCACGGCGCCCCCGACGCCCACGGCCTTCTCACCCAGGGCTGGCACCACGAGTGGCTGCCCATCTCCCAGGCGTACACCGGCCCCGGCTCCCCCTACTGGGCGTCCAAGGGCTTCCTCGGCCTCGCGCTCCCGCAGGACCACCCCGCCTGGACCGCGACCGAGGAGCCCCTGCCCGTCGAGCGCGGCGACGTCCTGCGCGCCGTCCGGGCCCCCGGCTGGCTGATCTCCGCGACCCACGCCGACGGCATCGTCCGCACCGTCAACCACGGCACCGACCACGCCCACGAGGGCGACGCCGTCGGCGACGCGCCCCTGTACGCGCGCCTCGGCTACTCGACCGCCACCGCGTCGTGGACCGACGCCGCGAGCAAGGTCGACCCCCTCGAGCAGTCCGTCTGCCTCGTCACCGCCGACGGCCGCAGCACCCACCGTGCCGGCTGGCGCACCCTTGACGTCCGCGTCGACGACGGCCCCGTGCCTGTCGGCGTCGCGGCCTCCGTCGCCGACGCCCATCTCCTCACGCCCGGCACGCCCGAGCGCGACCACGCCTCGGGGCTCCGCGGCGAGGCGAGCTCGCTCGGGACCCTCACGACCGTCTCGCTCGTCCGCGGCCCCTGGGAGATCAGGCTCGTCCGCGTCGACGCCCTCGCCGAGGGAGTCGATGCCGCGGCCCTGACTCTCCGCATCGGCGGGTGGCCGCTCGTCGACGGCGACGGCCTCACCTCCACCATCGTCCCCCTCGACGGCAGCACCCGCACCGGCTCCGCGACCCGGCACGACGCGAGCCCGCTCGGCCCCACGGGCCACGCACCCTGGTCCGAGCACGACGTCGTCGTCGGCTCCTGGACCACCACGATCCTCACGCTCACGCGCGGCGAGGCACCCGCCTCCGTGCACCCGCAGGTCGACCTGTCGACCCCGGGCCGCGCACGCGTGACCTGGCCGGACGGCGCACGCACGTCGACCGACCTGCCCTGACGACGCCGGACGCCCATCCCGGGCGCACGGCTGGCCCCACCCGGGGCCACCGACCTCAAAGGAGAGCACGGATGAAGCGCAGGACCCCCATGGTGATCGCGGCAACCGCCGCGATCGCGCTCACCCTCACCGCCTGCGGCGGGAGCGACGGCGACACCGCAGGCAGCACGAGCGGCGGCGACGGGAAGGTCACGCTGTCCCTCGCCGGCTGGAGCCTCGCCTCGACCCCCGAGTTCAAGACGATCGCCGACGCGTTCACCGCGCAGAACCCGAACGTCACGGTCGAGCTCAAGGAGTACGACGCGACGAACTACGACACGCAGATGACCGCGGACCTCGCGGCCGGCACCGCGCCTGACATCTTCGTGCAGAAGAACCTCAAGATGTTCTACACGTACCAGTCCGGTCAGCAGCTCCTCGACGTGAGCGACGTGACGAACGCGCTCGACGCCGCGACGGGCGGCAAGGATGCGTACACGGTCGACGGCAAGTCCTACGCGGTGCCCTACCGCCAGGACTCGTGGGTCCTGTACTACAACAAGGACCTCTTCAACAAGGCTGGCGTCGCCCTGCCCGACGGCTCGTGGACGTGGGACGACTACGCGAACGCTGCCAAGGCCGTCACGACCGGCCTCAAGGGCGCGGGCTCGAAGGCCCTCGGCACGTACCAGCACTCCTGGCAGTCGACCGTCCAGGGCTTCGCCCTCGCGCAGACGGCCGGCGCCGACCTCGCGAGCGGCGACTTCTCCTACCTCAAGCCGTACTACGAGCGGGTCCTCGACCTCCAGGACGCGGGCGCCCAGGTCCCGCTCGGCACCGTGACGACGAACTCGCTCACGTACCAGGCGCAGTTCGGCACGCAGCAGGCTGCGATGCTCCCCATGGGCTCGTGGTACATCGCGACGCTGCTCCAGCAGCAGGCGAACGGCGAGGCCGAGGACTTCGAGTGGGGCATCGCTCCCGCCCCGCAGCTCGACGCCTCGACCGCCGGCACGTCCGCGACGCCCGTGACGTTCGCCGACCCGACGGGTCTCGGTATCAACCCGGGCATCGACAAGGGCAAGGTCGACGCGGCCAAGAAGTTCCTCGCGTTCGCCGCGGGCGAGGGCGGCGCGCAGGCGCTCGCCAAGATCGGCATCACGCCGGCGCTCCTGTCCGACGCGGTCACCGACACGTACTTCGGCCTCGAGGGCATCCCGACGGACGACCTCTCGAAGTTCGCGTGGCAGACGCACGACACCCGCCCGGAGAACCCGGTCCTCCCGACGACCGCGATCCTCCAGAACATCCTCAACGACTTCCACACGGCGGTGCTCTCCGGCTCCGTGAGCGTCGACGACGGCCTCGCCGAGGCCGCTGCGCGCGCGAAGTCCGAGGCCAGCTTCTGACATCCCGCTCCGGGGGCGCCGTCCGCGGCGCCCCCGGGGCACCTCCCGAAGGAGACCCCATGTCCACCCTCGTCGTCGACGACGACCGGCGAGCCGGCGAACCCCCAGCGCCGCTCCGCCGCAGGCGCTCCCTGAGCCTCACGCTGCGGTCGACGCTCGTCGGCTGGAGCTTCATCCTCCCGAACTTCATCGGGTTCGCCGTCCTCACGCTCGTGCCGGTCGTCATCCTCTTCTACATGTCGATGACGAGCTGGAACGTCTTCGGCGCCGCGAACTGGGTCGGCCTCGACAACTTCGAGCGCCTGCTCCAGGACCGCAGCTTCCACAAGGCGCTGACGAACACCCTCTACTACGCGGTCGTCCACATCCCGCTGACCCTCGGGGCGAGCCTCGGCCTCGCGCTCCTGCTCAACCGCAAGCTCAAGGGCGTCGCGTTCTTCCGCACGGTCGCGTTCTTCCCGTACATCACGTCGGTCGTCGCGATCGCCGTCGTGTGGAACATGCTCCTCAGCCCGGACACGGGACCCGTCAACCAGATCCTCGGCTGGTTCGGCATCGACGGCCCGGGCTGGACGACGAGCTCGACGTGGGCCATGCCCGCGATCATCCTCGTGAGCGTCTGGCGCGAGATGGGCTACTACATGCTGCTCTTCCTCGCGGGCCTCCAGACCGTCCCCACCCAGCTGTACGAGGCCGCGCGCCTCGATGGCGCGAGCGCCTGGCAGCGCTTCACCAACGTCACGCTGCCGTGCCTGCGCCCCACCACGTTCTTCGTCACCGTCATGCTGACGATCGCCAGCTTCAAGGTGCTCGACCTCGTCCTCGTCATGACGAACGGCGGCCCCGGCCAGTCGACCCTCGTGCTCAGCCAGTACATCTTCAACAAGGGCTTCGTCGAGAACCAGTTCGGCTACGCGTCCTCCGTCGCCGTCGTCCTGTTCCTCATCTGCATCGCCGTGACGATCTTCCAGTTCCTCGTCAACAAGAGGAGGGAGTCCTGATGGCTGCGACCCTCACCCCACCCACGCCCCGCATCGAGGAGCCGCCCGTCGCCGACCGTCGACGGAGCCCCCTCGCGCCCGTCGGCCGGGTCCTCGGCTACGCCGTGATGATCATCGCGTCCGCCGCGATCCTCCTGCCGTTCGCGTGGATGATCATCTCCTCGCTCAAGTCGAACAACCAGGTCTTCACGATCCCGATCCAGTGGATCCCGGACCCGTTCGTCTGGCAGAACTACCTCGACATCTGGCAGAAGTCAGACATGTCGACGTGGCTGAAGAACACGCTCATCCTCTCCGTCACGGTGACGTTCCTCCAGGTGCTCACGGGATCGTTCGCCGCCTACGGCTTCTCCCGCATCCGTTTCCCCGGGCGCGACGTGCTCTTCCTCGTCTACATCGGCACGATCGCGGTGCCGTGGCAGGCCTACATGATCCCGCAGTTCATCATGCTCTCGAAGATGGGCCTGTCGAACACCCTCTGGGCGATCATCGCCCTGCAGGCCTTCGGCGCGTTCGGCGTCTTCCTCATGAAGCAGTACTTCGAGTCCGTGCCCGAGGAGCTCAGCGAGGCCGCCCGCATCGACGGTCTCAGCGAGTACGGCATCTGGCGGCGCATCATGATGCCGCTGTGCGTGCCGGCCATCGCGTCCCTGTCGCTCATCACGTTCGTCAACACGTGGAACGACTACCTCGGCCCGCTCATCTACCTGCGGGACCGCGACCTGTGGACCATCCAGATCGGTCTCAAGACGTTCATCAGCCAGTACAACGCCGAGCACGCGCTCATCATGACCGGCTCGGTCCTGTCGGTCCTGCCGATCGCCGTGATCTTCCTCCTCGGCCAGCGGTACTTCGTCGAGGGCATCGCCTCCACGGGGGTGAAGGGCTGATGGCTCAGTCCGTCGCGCCGGCGCGCGCACACCGCACGATCTTCACCCAGGAGGGCTTCGAGCTCGTCGCCGACACCGTGTGGGCCGCGCTCGCGACGAACCTCCTCCTGACGGTCGGCTCGCTGCCGTTCGTCGTGCTGCTCCTCACGACCGACCCGCGATCGTCGTGGCCCGCGCTCGTCGTCGCGGCGGTCCTCGCCGCCCCGGCGCTCACCGCGTCGTTCGGGGTCTTCGGGACCATCGGCACGGGGCCGCGCCACGGTCCCGTGCGGACGTTCCTCAGCGCCTACCGCCGCACCCTGGGCCGCTCTCTCGCCCTCGGCGCGCTCGTCGCCGGGACCGTCACCGTCCTCGTCGTCGACATCGTCGTGCTGCTCGGCACGACGGTCGGGGCCGTGACGATCCCGCTGCTCGCCGTGCTCACGCTGGTCGCGGTCGCGACGGGTCTCGTCGCGGCGGTCGCGCTCCCGGACCACACCGACGTGCGGCTGAGGACGATCCTCAAGGTCTCGCTGTGGACCGCCGTACGCCGCCTGTTCCTCACCGCGCCGTCGCTCGTCGTCGTGATGATGCTCGCCGCCGCGTTCACGCTCCACCCCGCCCTCGCGCTCGGCGCGCTGGCGGCACCGCTCCTCTATGCCGCGTGGGGCGGTGCGCGCTACGCGCTGCACTCGTCGCTCACGGCCGCGGCCACCCGCCGCTGATCCACCCTCAACAGGTCGGAGCGCTTCGGCGCGCTCCGAGAAGGAAGTTCCCATGACGCTCGCCACCACGTCCGTGACGGGGCTCGACTCCGCGGTCGACGCCGCCGTCGCAACCGTCCGCGCCAACATCGCCCGGTTCGGAGCCACGTACCCGGACGACACGACGACCGACGGCTGGTACCGACCGCGGCCCGCGGCCCCCGGCTTCGCCGAGGGCGCCAACCGCGGCTGGACGACAAGCTTCTGGCCGGGCACGCAGTGGCTCGCCTGGGAGCTCACGGGTGACGACGTGTTCCGCACGGCCGCCGAGGCCCACGCCGCGGACTTCGTGCGGCGCGTCGAGCAGGACGAGGACCTCCACACGCACGACCTCGGCTTCCTCTACACGCTCGCGTGCGTCGCGCCGTGGCGGCTCACCGGCTCCGAGGAGGCACGCACCGCGGCCCTCGCCGCGGCGGACCACCTCATGCTCCGCTTCCTCGAACCGGCCGGCATCATCCAGGCGTGGGGCGACCTCTCCGACCCTGAGCAGCGCGGCCGCACGATCATCGACTCGCTCATGAACACGCCCCTCCTCACGTGGGCGCACGAGCAGACGGGCGACGAGCGCTACGCGGACGCCGTGCGCCGGCACTCCGAACAGCTCGCACGGCACATCGTGCGCGCCGACGACTCGACGTTCCACACGTTCTACTGGGACCCCGTCACGGGCGAACCCCTGCGCGGCGGCACGGAGCAGGGCGCCTTCGACGACTCGTGCTGGGCACGCGGGCAGGCGTGGGGCATCTACGGCTTTGCTGTGAACTTCCAGACGACCCAGAACCCCGAGCTCCTCGACGCGTCCCGTCGCTGCGCGGACTACTTCCTCGCGCACCTGCCCTCGGACGGCGTGCCGTACTGGGACCTTGTCTACACGGACGGCTCGGACGCGCCCCGTGACGCGTCGTCGGCCGCGATCGCGGCGTGCGGGCTCCAGGAGCTCGCGGCGATCGAGACCGACGAGGCGCGCGCAGCCGCGTACCTCGCCGCCGGCGAGCGGCTGCTGCGTACGCTCGTCGAGCGCTGCACGCCCGCGGCCGAGGGCATCGGCTCCGACGCGCTGCTGCTGCACTCCGTGTACGACGCACCCAAGTCCATCGGCGTCGACGAGGGCTGCCTGTGGGGCGACTACTTCTACCTCGAGGCTCTCGTCCGCTACACGCGCCAGGGCTGGGTGAGGTACTGGTGAGGCTCGCGACCGTCGTCACGGCCGCGGGCGAGATCCCCGCGGCCATCCTCCCGTCGCCCGACGGCGAGCGTGCGCTCGCGCTCGACGGTGTCCTGCCCGGCGGCACGACCGTCACCGACGTCCTCGGCAACGCCCTGCTCGCGACGCTCGTCGCGGACGAGATCGCGGCCTCCGACGCGATGACGCTGCCGTTGGTCGACGACCTGCGTCTTGCCCCGCCCGTTCGTCCGTCGAAGATCGTGTGCGTCGGCTACAACTACCGCTGGCACAACCCCGACGGCGGCTCTGACGCGGACCCGGACCCCACGTTCCCCGACATCTTCGTCAAGACGCAGAACACCGTGCGCGGCGCGGACGACCTCATCGAGGTGCCGCGGGCGAGCCTCGACGTCGACTACGAGGGCGAGGTCGCGGTCGTCGTCGGCCGTCGTATGAAGGACGTGCCCGAGGCCGACACGATGTCCTACGTCGGAGGCTTTGCCGTCTTCAACGACATCACCGACCGCGAGTGGCAGCGCCGCACGAGCCAGTGGGCCGTCGGCAAGAACTTCGACGGCTTCGGCCAGCTCGGCCCCGTCGTCGTCACGCCCGACGAGGTCGGCGACCCGGGCGACCTGCTCGTCGAGGTCGAGCGCGACGGCCTCGTCACGGTGTCGCAGTCGACGTCGACGTGGGTCTTCCCGCTGCCGCGCCTGCTCGCGCACCTGTCGAGCGTGTGGACGCTCGAGCCGGGTGACGTCATCGCGACCGGCTCGCCGCAGAAGCTGCCCGGCGTGCACGCGACGCACCGCCCGCTCGTCGCGGGTGATGCCGTGACGATCACCGTCACGGGCCTGGGCTCCCTCACGACGCGGTTCGTGGCGCCGGAGACGACGCGCGTCCCCTCGCCGTCGGAGGCGGCGGCGTCGGAAGCATCGCCGTCGGCCACGGCGCCGCCGGACCCCTCGACCGCCTGATCCGCTCCGTCGCGCGGGGAGGGCAGGGCGCTCGGGTGTGCGGGGTGCGCGCCCGGGCGCCCGTCTGTCCCCCGGCGGACCGCGGGGCAGGGCCACCGCCCTCCCGGCGCATCGCGCGATCGCCCCGTTCGACCAGGGAGGCGGGGCGATCCGTCACGCAGGACGGCAGCGTCAGAAGTAGCAGGCCACCGGGCCGTGCGGACCGTCGACGACCGTCACCGGGGTGTCGAAGATCCGCGAGAGCACGTCGTCCCGCATGATCTCCGCCGGGCTGCCCTGCTCGACGACGAGGCCGTCCTTCATCGCGACGACGTGGTCCGCGTAGCGGGCCGCGAAGTTCACGTCGTGCAGGACGACGACGACGGTGCGACCGAGCGTGTCCGCCGCGCGCCGCAGGTGCTGCATCATCGCGACCGCGTGGCGCATGTCGAGGTTGTTGAGCGGCTCGTCGAGCAGCACGTACGGCGTGTCCTGCGCGAGCACCATCGCGACGTAGGCGCGCTGTCGCTGCCCGCCGGAGAGCTCGTCGAGGTGCCGGCCCTCGAGGTCGCGCAGGCCGAGGAAGTCGATCGCCTCGGAGACGTGCCTCTCGTCGTCGACGGTCAGCCTCCCCTTCGAGTGCGGGAAGCGCCCCAGGCCCACGAGCTGGCGCACGGTGAGGCGCGTGACGAAGTGGTTCTCCTGGCGCAGCACGGAGACGACGCGTGCGAGCTCCTTCGACGAGGTGCGCGTGATGTCGTGCCCGCCGATCGTCACGGTGCCGGCGTCGAGGCCGAGCAGCCGCCCGACCATCGTGAGCAGCGTCGACTTGCCGGCGCCGTTGGGGCCGACGAGCGCCGTGACGCCGCCTGCGGGCAGCTCGACGTCGAGCGGCCCGATGCGCACGTCGGACGCGTAGTCCTTGCGGACGTTCTCGAGGGTGATCACAGGCGGCCCTTCCGCAGCAGAACGACGAGGAACACGGTGCCGCCGACGAGCTCGACGATGATCGACACCATGCCCTGCGCGTAGAAGACGTGCTTGAGCGTGACGTACGCGCCCGCGAGGACGACGAATGCCGTGAGGACGGCGACGGGCAGGACGTGCCGGTGGCTGAACGTGCCGGACACCTGGTACGCGATCGTCGCCGCGAGGAAGCCGAGGAACGTCATGGGCCCGACGAGCGCGGTCGACACGGCGACCAGCACGGCGACGAGCGTGAGGACGATCCGCGTCTCGCGACGGTGCTCGACGCCGAGGCCCGTCGCGGCCGACGCGCCGAGCGAGAGCACGTCGAGGCGCCGCGAGCGCCACAGGAGCGCGCCTCCCGCGAGCCCCGCGAGCGGGATGACGACGGGCAGGTAGGACGCGTCCGCGTTCGACACCGAGCCGAACATGCGGGCGGTGAGGACGTCGAACTCCGACGGCGTGAGGAGCCGCTGCATGAAGCTCGACACGGACCGCAGCCCGGTGCCGAGGACCACACCGACGAGCAGCATGACGTGGAGGTTCGCGAAGCGTCCCGAGAGCAGCCAGCCGAAGAGCGCGACCGCGAGCGCAACCATGACGCCGATCTGCAGGAGCAGCTGCGGGACGCCGCTCAGCGCGGTGAGGCCCGCGACGCCGAGGAAGTAGACGCCCGCGGTCTGCACCGTGACGTAGAGGGCCTCGAAGCCGAGGATCGCGGGCGTGACGATGCGGTTGCCCGTCACCGTCTGGAACGCGACGGTCGCGAGGCCCTGGCAGAACGCGACGACGGCGATGACGACGATGCTCGTCGCACGCCGCTGCGCGACGAGCCAGTAGCCCGCGCTGCCGGGGCGGCCCGGGTTGTCGAGCAGCAGGTAGGCGGCGACGAGGCCGAGGGCCACGAGGACGAGGCCGACGACGAGCAGCGCGTAGCGTCGGGCGTCGCGCGGCGTCGCGAACGCACCCGAGCGGCGCGGCGTCGGGCGCTCGGGCGTCAGCGCCGACGCGGCCTCCGCGGGGGCCAGAAGGGTGTCAGCCACGTCGCCTCCCGCGGACGAGCATCGTGATGAAGACGACCGAGCCGACCACGCCGAGGACGAGCGACACGGGTACCTCGAACGGCGCGATGACGACGCGCCCCACGAGGTCGCACGCCGCGACGAGCCCGACGCCGAGGACGACGACCCACGGCAGGTTCGAGCGCAGGTCGTCGCCGCGCCGCAGCGCGACGACGTTCGGCACGACGAGGCCGACGAACGGCAGGTTGCCGACGACGACCGCGACGACCCCCGTCGCGACGGCGACGAGCCCCGCGCCGAGCATGACCACCCGGTCGTGGTTGAGGCCGACGTTCGTCGCGACGTCCCGGCCGAGGCCCGCGACAGTGAACCGGTCCGCGGCGACGACGATCGCGACGAGCACGAGCAGCACGACCCACAGCGGCTCGTACTGCCCGCGGAACACCGACGTGAACGAGCCCGCGAACCACACCGAGACGTACTGCAGCGAGTTCGTCGCGAGCGCGAGGTAGCTCGAGACCGCGCCGACGACGGCGCCGAGCATGATGCCGACGACGGGCACGACGAGCGAGCTCGTCAGCGTGATCCGCCGCAGCACGAGGAAGAAGAGCATCGTGCCGATGAACGACGCGCCGATCGCGACGCCCATGCGCGCCATGATCGACGCCGTCGGCGCGAGCACCGTCACCGCGAGCAGGCCGAGGCCCGCCCACTCGGTCGTGCCCGTCGTCGTGGGCTCGACGAAGCGGTTCTGCGTGAGCATCTGCATGACGAGGCCCGAGACCGCCATCGCCGCGCCGGCGAGGACGAGCGCGACCGTGCGGGGCACGCGCGTCACGGCGAACATCCACGCTCCGTCGTCGGCCCCCACGACGTCGTACTGACCCGTGAACAACGAGGCGACGAGCAGCCCGACGACACCGAGCGTGGCGAGGAGGAGCCACGGCACGCCGCGACGCCGGCGCGCGGTCTGCGCGTCGGCGTCGGGCGTACCCGCGGGGCGGGACGTCGTCGTCATCATTGCTCCGGGCGGCGGGCGGCCCGCAGGGCCACGCGCCACCGAGGGATCAGGCCGCTGCCTCGAAGGCGGCGGCGAGGGTGTCGAGGAACTCGATGTACGTCTGGATGCCCTCGTTCGTGTACGTGTCCGTCGGCATGAAGACGAGCTGCTTCTTCGTCACGGCCGAGACCTTCGAGAGCGGCTCGGCGGCCGCGAGGACGTTCGCAGCCGGCTTGTACGCCGGGTCGTCCGCCGCGACGGCCGCGTCGCGGTCCATGACGAGGATCCACTCGGGGTTCGACTGCGCGATCGCCTCGACGGAGATGTCGTCGCCCTGGTGGTCGTCGGACGCACCCTCGATCTCGAGCGCGGGCGTGAGGCCGAGCAGGCCGAAGAGCGGGCCGAGCGTGCGGCCGACCTCAGGGGCGATGTAGCCGATCTCGCCGCCCGACGTCGTCACGGCCATGACCTTCTGCGACGGGTCGTACGCGGCCCTGACGCGCGCGACGGCGGCGTCGAGGTCGGCGGCGAGCTTCGTCGCCTCGGCCTGCTTGCCGAAGATCTCGCCGAGGACGGTGACCTGGCGCTTGAGCTCGGCGTCGAAGGGCTGGCCGTCGCGCGGGTCGAGGTTGACGATCGTCGCGCCGGGCGCGAGGTCGGCGATGGCCTTCTCGTGCTGCGTGAAGCGCTGACCGTTGACGACGAGCTGAGGCTCGGCGGCGACGAGGGCCTCGAGGTCGGGCTCGCCGTGGCTGCCCAGGTCGATGATCTTGTCGTTCGTCTTGTAGCCGATCGTCGTCGGCATGAGCGTGCGGGACGCGGCGGTGAGCTCGACGCCCCAGGCCTCGAGGGTCTCGAACGTGCGGTTGTCGGTCGCGACGACGGACGTGAGCGGGAGCTTCACCGTCTTGGAACCGGTGTTGTCCTCGATCGTCACGGTCTTCGCGTCGCCGGCGGACGTGGGAGCGCCTGCCTCGGTGTCGGCGGCGCAGCCCGTGAGCGCGAGCGCGGTGGCGGCGACGAGCGCGGTGAGCGCGGGTCGGACGCGGATCATGTGGTTCTCCTCGGTCGATGCATGCAGGGCGCGTGCGCTGCGATGGAGCCATCTTCTCAGGTAAGGCTCACCTCACAACATTTACGTGACGTGACACTAACCATATTCACAACCCGTCCGCCAGTCGGATGACGCCGAGTCACCAACCGAGACACCCAAGGCCCGTCGAACCTCTCACCAGCGCCCACTCCACTCTTCCCTCGCACTGCTCCGCTATCGACCGCGCGCCCTCCCGAACCACCCCACCCCTCCTCGTTCCGATAGCCGATCGAGCCACTTGACGCGCCCGGATCGGCTATCGGAACACCGGCGCTGCGCGGGGTGGGCGCTCGATAGTCGATCCGTACTGCACCTGTGTGCGGATCCGCTATCGATGAAGCGTTGGCGCGCAGGGACGGCGCGAAAAGGCGTTGCCCTCATGCCCGACGCCGCGACAAGGTCGACGGGACGGGGCCGTCCGGTCCCGCACAGGAGGACACATGCTCGAAGACCTCGGCTGGGACGACGCTCGCGCCACCGCGTGGGACGCCGACCCGCTCTCGCTCAGCGGCGCGCAGCCCGGCCGCGTCGTGCGCGCCGAACGCACCGCCGCGCGCGTCGCGCTCGCCGACGACGTCGTCACCGTTCCCGTCTCGGGGCTCGCCGTCGGCGACTGGGTCGCGACCGACGGCGCGACATGGGCGAGCGTCCTGCCGCGCCGCACGACGCTCGCCCGGCAGGCCGCCGGCACGACGTCCGACGAGCAGGTGCTCGCCGCGAACGTCGACGCCGTGATCGTCGTCGAGCCCGCCGACCCCGAGCCGAACGTCCGCCGCGTCGAGCGTATGCTCACGCTCGCCTGGTCGAGCGGCGCCGCGCCCGTCGTCGTCCTCACGAAGAACGACCTCGCGACGCGCGACCTCGTGCCCGACGTCGCCGCCGTCGCGCTCGGCGTCGACGTCGTCGCGACGAGCTCGCTCACGGGCGAGAACCTCGATGCCGTCCGACGCCTGCTCGGGCCGGGCCGCACGTTCGTGCTGGTCGGGCCGTCGGGCGCGGGCAAGTCGAGCCTCGTCAACGCGCTCGCCGGACGCGAGGTCCTCGCGACGGGCGACGTTCGCGGCGACGGGCGGGGCCGTCACACCACGACGCACCGGGAGCTCGTCGTCGTCGAGGACCTCGGCTGCCTCGTCGACACGCCCGGCGTCCGCGAGGTCGCGATGACGGGCGACGCCGACGGGCTCGAAGCTGCGTTCGCCGACGTCGTAGAGCTCGCCGCGACATGCCGCTTCGCCGACTGCGAGCACCGCACGGAGCCCGGCTGCTCGATCAACGCCGCGATCGACGACGGCACGCTCGACGCCGCGCGCCTCGGCGCGTTCCAGAAGCTCGAGCGCGAGATCGCCTACCAGGCGCGACGCCGCGGCGAGGTCGCGGCGTACACAGCGCGGACGGAGCGCCGTGCGCGCGTCGCCCGCATCCGCGAGGCGATGGCGGTCAAGGGCCGCCCCCGCGGCCTCTGACCCTCCGCGTCTCTCCGACGGCTTGACGGCGGGCGACGGCGCCTCTGGCGACGTCGGCGAGGCACGGCCGCGCGCCGTGGGTCCTGACGTAGCGTCGGGGAACACCCCGCGTCGAAGGAGACCACCGTGCCCGCACCCGTCCGCCTCGCGATCGTCGGCTCCGGCTGGCGTGCCGAGTTCTTCGCCCGCCTCGCCCGCGCACTGCCCGAGAGCTTCGAGCTCGTCGGCGTGACGAGCCGTCGGCCGGAGAGCGTCGAGCGCGTCGCAACTGCGTGGGGGACGCAGGGCTACGCGACCGTCGCCGACCTCCTCGCCGGAGCATCGCCGCAGGTCACCGTCGTGTCGACGCCGTGGCCCGTGACGCCGGTCGCGACGGCTGAGGTCGCCCGGGCGGGTGGCGTCGCCCTCGCCGAGACCCCGCCCGCCCCGGACCTCGACGGCCTCCACACCTTGTGGGAGGAGGTCGGGGCGACCGGCCGCGTGCACGTCGCCGAGCAGTACCTCTCCCTGCCCATGCACGCCGCGCGCCTCGCCGTCGTCGAGCGCGGGCTCGTCGGCGAGCCGCAGTCCGTCCACGTGTCCTCGACGCACGGGTACCACGCCGTCGCGATGATCCGCGGGCTGCTCGGCGCGGCCGACGACCACGGCCCCGTCACCGTCCGTGCGCACCGCTTCGGCGGGCGAATCGTCCAGCCGCTCACGCGCGACGGCTGGAGCGACGACGACTCGGTGCACGACGCGGGCACGGTCCTCGCGACGCTCGACCTCGACGGCCGCCACGGCCTCTACGACTTCACCGACAACCAGTGGCACAACCAGCTCCGCTCGCGCCGCGTCCTCGTGCGCGGCACGCACGGCGAGATCTCGAACGACGACGTGCTGCGGCTCTCGGGCCCGCGGCAGGTGACGACGACGACGCTGCGGCGCCGTCAGCTCGGCTACGACCTCGACCTCGACGGGTACGACACCGACCACGTGTCGCTCGGCGGCGAGGTGCTGTGGAGCAACCCGTTCATCGGGAAGCGCTTCATGGACGAGGAGATCGCGATCGCGACCCTCATGCTCGGCGCGGCCGACCTCGCGCGCGACGAGGGGCCGGGGCCCTACCCGCTCGCACGGGCGTGCCACGACCACGCCGTGTCGCTCGCGATCGATGAGGCGGTCGAGACCGACCGGCCCGTCACCGTCGCCCGCCAGCCCTGGTCCTGACCCCTTCCCGTCGCTCCTGCCCCACCCGACCCGCCGCCTCCCACGGATTGACGGGTTCCCCCCATCGGATGGGAGCAACCCGTCAATCCGTCGAGGAGGACGGCGACCGAGCCGGTCAGCGGGAGTAGTAAGCCTTGCCCGGCTGCGGGGAGCCCAGGAGGTCGGTCACCGTGACGAGCGTGTAGCCCTTTGCCCGGAGCCCCTTGATGATCTGCGGCACGGCGTCGACCGTCGAGGAATGGATGTCGTGCATGAGCACGATCGACCCGCGCTTCGCCGCTGTCGCGGCCTTCACGGTGCTCGGCGTCGAGCGTGTCTTCCAGTCGAGCGTGTCGATGTTCCAGAGGATCACCGCCTCGCCTGCCTTCTTCGCGGCGGCTCGAACGGTGTCATTCGTCGCGCCGTACGGCGGCCGCACGAGCGTCGGCCGCCTGCCCGTGGCCTTCTCGATCGCGTCGGCTGTGCGAGTGAGCTGGAGGCGCACGTCGGTCGCGGACAGGGTCGTGAGGTCGCGGTGGTCCCACGTGTGCGACGCGAGATCGTGCCCCTCGGCGACGATGCGCCGGGCGACCTTCGGGTAGG
Source organism: Sanguibacter sp. HDW7 (assembly GCF_011300875.1). Classification (NCBI taxonomy): domain Bacteria; kingdom Bacillati; phylum Actinomycetota; class Actinomycetes; order Micrococcales; family Sanguibacteraceae; genus Sanguibacter; species Sanguibacter sp. HDW7. The sequence continues at coordinate 3,229,837 of NZ_CP049862.1, forward strand.
TCTCGACGCGCTGGCCGAGCGCGAAGAACGTCGCTGGAGCCTTGGCCCGGCGCAGCTCGTCGAGCAGGCGCGCGGTGTACGGGCCGGGACCGTCGTCGAAGGTCAGCGCGATGCACTTCGCCTTCGCACAGTCGACGCGCTTGGCCGGACGCGGCTTGCTCGTGGGCTTCGTGGACGGCTTGGCCGACGGCTCCGCGGAGGGAGTGCTGGTCGCCGTGCCCGTCGGCTCGGCCGACGGTGCGCCAGTGGGTCCTTCGGTGGGCGTCGTGGTGGGCTCGTCGGTGGGTCCAGTCGTCGGGGTGCTGGTCGGCTCGGGGGTCGTCGGGACGTCCGTCGGCGTCGGCATGGCGACGGGACCGAGCGCGACCGGGTGGAGCGTCGCCGCGCGGGCCGCGACGCCACGGTCGGTGAGCAGGCTCGTCGTCGCGTCGGGGGCGATGGCGAGGGTGACGCGTCCGACGTAGCACGCGGTGATCTCGCACTCGTCGTAGCCGACGACGAGCGAACCGTCGTCGGCGAACGCGACGAGCGGTGCGGACACTGCCGAGACCGTCGCACCTGCAAGCTCTGGACGCGTCGCGACTGCGGCCGCGAGCGCGACGTCGGTCCGGGCGACGTCGAGCAGGGTGCTCGGGGAGAGCACCGTGCCTGCGGTCGGGTCGAACCAGAAGGTCTTCCAGGACTCGGCTGCGGAGCCGCCGGCGTTGAGGAACTCGTCGATGACGATCCCGATCGCGTCCGGGGCGGAGCCGAGCACGTGCCAGCCGACGTTGAGCTCCGGGACGGCGATCGACTCCGGGCCCGTCGCGGGGTAGTCACGCTCGAAGTCGGCGACGCGTCCGGTGACGTACGTCGCGAGCGTCGTGTCGATCGTGGGACGGCCGACCTGCGGCCACTGCGCGAAGACTCGCCGGGCGTTGTCGGTGTGGGTGCCCACGCTCAGGGGCATTCCCGCGAGCAGCTCGGGGTCGAGCAGGGCGGGCACCGTCCCGGTGGCGTCGAGCTCGTCCGGGAAGGGCGAGGTCGTCGGGGCGGGGCTCGTCGTCGACGGCGGTAGGGGCGAGATCGTCGGGGCGGGCGAGGGCGTCGTCGTGCCCGCGGGCTCGACCGGACCCGGCGTGCAGGCGCCGAGCGCGAACGCTGCAGCAAGCAGCGCGACGGTGGTCGTGCGGACGCGGTTCACTGTGGCTCCCCCTCGTTCGGACCCGCAGGTGCGGGCCCGAGCCCCACGCTAACGAGACGTCGCGGGTCACCACATCCACCAAAGGTAGGACGTCTGGTCAGGTTCTCGTCACGGGCGCCCGGGTCGCGTCACCCCTGCCGGCTGACCATCTCCGAGACCCACAGCGGCACGTACGGGCTGACACAGCCGGGAGGCGTGGGGTAGTCCTTGAGGACCTCGAGCCGCTCACCGATCGCGAGAACACGCTCCCTCAGCACAGGGTGGTGGATGCCGATCGTGCCGAGGCACCAGTTCATCGCCCACTGCAGCCGCTCGGGCGCGTCCTTCATGCGCACCGTGATCTCGTCGAGGAGGCCCGGCAGGTCGAGGTCGTCGGCCTTCTTCGGCACGAGGTCGCTCGTGAGCGCCCAGCCCGCGGACTCGACCCACGGGTCGGAGTCGCCCTTCCACCGGACGCGCAGCGCCTCGACGTGCGGGCTCTTGCGCACGACGTAGCCGACGAGCCAGTCCTGCTGCTTGGGCGTGCGCGCCTCGCGGAGCATCGTGTCGAGCTCGTCGGCAGTGAGGTCCTTGGACTTGAGGATGAGCAGCGCGAGCAGGCGCGCGTCGCCGTCGCCCGTCGCCCACAGCTCACGCGCGAGCGGCGTCTGTGTGGTCCCGAGACGCTTGGCGACGCCGCGCAGTTTGGTGAGGTTGACCGAGTGGTCGTCGCCGTGACGCTCGTTCACCGCACGCACCTTGGGGTCGTGCAGGGCGGCGAGCTCCGCCAGGGCGTCGTCGCGCGTCATGGTCTCAGGCATGGGTGGTCCTCCGTCGTTCAGCCGTTGTCGGCAGCGTACGACGAGCCTCCGACATCGTGACCCCGCCGCACGGTCCCGCCCCCGCGCCCCGTCGGACCACCGGAGCACCCGGGACTCGCGGCCTGGATCCTCCCCGCCCCACCTCTCGCCCGACCGCCCCCACCGGCAGTAACGTCATCCCGACCCCCGCAGGGGACCCTCGACGAGGAGGACGCGTGACGACTGAACGTAGGCAGCTGGTCGCGGTAGGTGGCGCCTATGCGGCGCAGCAGTTCGGGTACGGTGCGCTCGTCACGGCGCTGCCCGCGTTGCGCGACCGGTCGAGCCTCAGCGACGGCGACCTGTCGCTCGTCATGCTTGGGGTCATCATCGGTGCGGCGTGCGGGTCGATCCTCGCGGAGCGGGTCGCGGTCCGGTGGGGTTCACGGCAGGCGCTCGTCGCGGCACTCGCGGTGCAGGGGGTGGCGCTCGCGCTCGTCACGGTCGCGGTGCCGGTGGCGTTGCTGGTTCCGTCGCTCGTGCTCGTCGGGCTGGGGCTGGGTGGCATCGACGCGTCGTACAACATGCAGGCGTCGCTCACGGAGCAGCGCCTGGGGCGGCCGGTCCTCGGTCGCCTCTACGCGGCGGGGACGTTCGCGGCGATCGTCGCGACGGGTGTGACGGCGGGGGCGCTCGCGCTGGGGCTGCCTGCGGTCGCGGCGCTAGTTGTCGCGGTGCTCCTGCACGCGACGGTCGCGGTGCGCGGCGTGCGGGACCTCGATCCGCGGCGCGCGGCGCACCGGGTCGAGGAGCGTCGGTCGGACCGCACGCCGCTGCCGACGGGCGCGATCGTCGCGGTGGGGTCGGTGGTGTTCGCGGCGTTCGTCGTCGACGCGGTGGTCTCGACGTGGGGGACGGTGCTCGCGACGGACGAGCTGCGTCTCGCTGACGCTCGCACGCCCCTGCTCTACATGACCTACCTCGCGGCGTCGCTCGTGGCGCGCCTGCTCACGGACCGCGCGGTCCTCGCGGCGGGACGGGTGCGCGTGGGTGTGGTGGCGGGTTCGGTGGGCGCGGTGGGCTGCGTGGTCATCGCGTGGTCGGGTGCGGTGCCGCTCGTCGTGCTGGGCTTCGCGGCGGCGGGCATCGCGTCGGGCTGCCTCGTGCCGCTCGCGTTCTCACGTGCGGGCGAGCTCGTGCCGGGACGCAGCGACGAGGTCATCGCGCGCGTCAACCTCTTCAACTATGCGGCGGCGGTGCTGGGCGGCGCGCTTCCCGGGGTCGTCGCGGAGGTCGCGCGGCTCGGCCTCGCGTTCCTCCTGCCGGCGGCGGCGCTCGTCGTGTGCATCCCGCTGCTGCGGACGCTGCGACGCCGGGTACCGAGCTAGCCGCTCGGGGCACGCCGGGCGGGGGTGCGTACGGCGGACGCCGTCACGCCCCGTCCGACGGAGCCTCCCGCTCAGCGACGTCCCCTGCAGTATGCGCGGGCTGATCGTCGACGGGCGGCACCCACTCGGAGACGAGCCCGTCGACAACCTCGAGGCGTGCGAGCACCTCGGACTCGATGGCGTCGACGTCGGAGCCGTCGTCGAGCACTCGACCGGCGGCAAGCCCGACAAGGAACGCCGTGAGCGGTGCACCGGGTCGGACGGCGTGGTGGGCGACGTCTCGCACCATGTCGAGGATCGGCCCCGTGACGCGGTCGAGCACGTCCTGCTCGATGTCGAGGGCAGGTCCGGCCTGCTCGAGCCAGCGGTCCAGGTCGCTCACCGGGGTCTCCATCCATCCTCGGCGCGCCCGTCGCGCGCCTCCCGCACCGATTCTCCCCTTTCGACGGCCCTTCCGTCAGCCAGACGCACGGAACGATCTCCGAGCGCGACAGCCTCGGCGGCGTCGTGGGTGACGAGAACGACGGGCGTGCCCCCCGCGGCGACGTCGCGGACGACGTCGTGGAGGAGAGGCCGGGCAGCCTCGTCGAGGGCTGCGAACGGCTCGTCGAGCAGCAGCAGCGCAGGTTCGACGACGACGGCACGGGCGAGCGCGACGCGCTGCGACTGGCCTCCGGAGAGCCGGTCGGCACGCTCGTGCGCGTGGTCGGCGAGACCGACGTGCTCGAGGGCGTCGGCCGCGCGCTTCCGGGCGTCGCGGACCGGAACACCGCGGGCGCGGAGACCGAACGCGACGTTCTCGAGCGCGCTCAGGTGTCCGAAGAGGACGTGCGACTGCGGCACGAGCCCGGTCCGACGGTCGGGCGCGGGCACGTGGACACGCGCCTGGACGTCGTCGAGCACCGCACCGCCGAGCGTGACGCGTCCGGCAGCGAGCGGCACGAGGCCCGCGAGCACCCAGAGGAGCGTCGACTTGCCGGACCCGTTGGGGCCGACGACGCACAGCACCTCGCCCGGCGCGACGGACAGCTCGACGTCGAGCTGCAGCCGGCCTCGCTCGGCGACGACGTGCGCACGGAGACCCCCGGGCACGTGACCGTCGTCCACCCCGGCCCCCGGGAGCTGGAGCCTCACCGCGCACCTACCGTCTCGGCACCGCGCGCGGCGAGCCCCGCGAGCCCGCCGAGCCACCGCGAGCGCAGCGCGACGAGCACGACGAGCGACACGACGACGAGCACGAGCGACAGCGCGACGGCCGTGGCCCGGTCCCGTTCGAGCGCGAGGTAGATCGCGACCGGCATCGTGCGGGTGACGCCCGGGAAGTTGCCGGCAAAGGTGATCGTGGCGCCGAACTCGCCGAGCGCCCGCGCGAACGCGAGCACGGCTCCGGCCGCGACGCCCGGCGCGACGACGGGCAGCGTGACCCGCCGGAACACGTACCAGCGCGAGCCACCGAGCGACGCCGCGACCTGCGCGAGCCGCGGGTCGACCGCTTGCAGCGCGGCGTCGACGGAGATGACGAGGAACGGCAGCGCGACGAACGTCTGCGCGACGACGACCGCCGCCGTCGTGAACGGCAGCTGCACGCCGAACCACGCGTCGAGGTGCTCGCCCAGCAGGCCTCGTCGGCCGAGCAGCGCGAGCAGGGCGACGCCGCCGACGACGGGTGGCAGCACCATCGGCATGGTGACGAGCGCGCGCACGAGCCCGGGCAGCGGCAGCGCGTCGTGCGCGAGGAGCCACGCGAGCGGCACCCCGAGCACGACGCACAGCAGCGCAGACAACCCGGCGGTCCGCAGGCTCAGCCACAGAGCCTCCGCCGCGGGCCCGTCGTCGAGCAGCCCCACCATCTCGCGCCAGGGCGCGGACGCGACGAGCGCGACGAACGGTGCGACGAGGAAGGCGAGCGCGAGCACGCCGGGGACCGCGAGCGCGAGCGGTGCCCGCGCTCGACGGGCCACGGCGCGACGCGTCACGGGAGACGGAACCCGGCCTCGGCGAGTGCGCTGCGGCCGCGCTCGGAGGCGAGGAGGTCGCGGAACGCCTTGGCTGCGGCCGCGTTGGGCGCCTCGGCGACGGTCGCGACGAGGTAGTCGTTGACGACGGTCGACGCCTCGGGGAACTCGATCGTGAGGACGTCGTCGCCCGCGTCCTTGGCGTCGGTCGTGTAGACGAGCGCGGCGTCGACCTCGTCGGAGACGGCGAGCTGGAGGGCCGCCGTGACGTTCTCGGAGTACGTGTCGGGCGTGACCTTGAGGCCGGCCTTCTCGATGACCTGCGCGGCCGCGGCGCCGCACGGCACCTCCTCGGCGCACAGCGCGAGCCTCAGGTCGTTGTTCGTGAGGTCCTTGAGGTTCGCGACCTTGCCCGGGTTGTCGGGCGGCGTGACGATGACGAGGGTGTTGCCCGCGAAGACGGCCTGGTCGGTGACGTGCTCGGCCGCGGTCTTCATGGTCGCGGCGGACGCCGTGAGGAGCACGTCGGCGGGGGCGCCTGCGACGACCTGCTCCGCGAGCGCGGAGCTCGCCGCGAACGAGAAGTCGATCTTCAGGCCCGTGTGCGCGGCTTCGAGCTCGGCGCCGAGCTTGGTGAGGACGGGCTCGAGCGAGGCGGCGGCGAGGACGACGAGGCGGCCCGTGACGGCCGCGTCGGAGGTTGCGCCCGTGCTCGTCGCCCCCTGCGTCCCGGCCGTTCCCGGCGCAGCGTCGTCCGCGCACGCGGCGAGCCCGCCCGCGGCGAGCGCCGCGAGCGCGAGGGTTGCCACGGCGCGGGATGCTGCCCGACGGCGCGGGGCGCGGTGGATGCGGGCCGGGCCGCAGTCGGTCGTGCCCGTCGGTGCGGTGGCGGACGAGCTGCGGACGATGGTGGTGCGTGCGGTGCTCACAGGGCCTCCCCGAGGCGGTCGATCATCACGGACGTGGCCTTGACCCGGGCAGCGACGAGGCTGCCGGGCTCGAGGCCGAGCTCGTCGGCAGCCTCACGGCTGACGAGCGAGACGATGCGGAACGGCCCGGCCTGCACCTCGACCTGCGCCATGACGCCGTCGCGGACGACCCGCGTGACGATGCCGTCGAGGCGATTGCGGGCGGAGACGGTGCCGTCGCCACCGTCGGGCGCGTCGGCGAGCTCTCGGGCGAAGGCGGCGACGTCGGCGCCGGCGATGGTCCGCCGGCCGGTGTCGCTGCGGGTCGCGGGCAGGCGCCCGGCGTCGATCCAGCGGCGGACGGTGTCGTCGCTCACCCCGAGCAGCCGCGCTGCCTCGCTCACCCGAATCTCGCTCATGCGGCAACACTAGAGGGATTCACCCGCACCTGCGTGAGTTTGCCCGTGAAAAACCCTCATCGCGAGACTGTGCAGCGTCTCGCTCGCCGTACCGCGGCGTCCCGCGCCGTCCCGCGACCTAGTCCCTCGGGCTCGAGCTAGTGCCCGCGGGGTACTAGGTCAGGGTTCAACCGACTAGGTCAGGTTCCAACCGACTAGGTCAGCGCGAAGGGACGAGCTCGCGGGCGGCGCCAGCCTCTAGTTCTGCTCGTGCGTCGCACGGGCTCGGGCGAGGTCGTCCGGGGTGTCGACGTCGAGCTCCTCGAGATCGGTCACGGGGACCTCGACGATCTCGAGGCCCTCCGCGAGGGCACGGGCGGGCAGGTTGTGCGCGCCTCCCTCGAGCACGTGCGCGACACCCGCGAGCCGGTAGGCCGCGAGCAGGGGCTGCCTCCTGCCCGACGCCCCGACGGCCAGCGCAGCGCCCGCGCCCGGCGTCGCGTCGAGCGCGGCGAGCAGCCGTGGGACGACGTCGCCGGCCCACGGCTGGTCCCCCGCGAGCGCGACGAGCACGAGGGCGTCGGGCGCGGTCGCGGCCCCGGCGGCGAGCGCCGCGGCGGGACCTCCGCCCGGTGGGTCCTCGCGGACCCAGCGCACGCCCGGGTGGCGGGCGTGGGCGGCGTGCCCGGGGTCGTCGGCGACGACGACGCGCGGCCAGGCGGACGTCGAGTCGAGCACGCGGTCGAGGATCGAGCGCCCGCCGACGTCGAGCGCGGTCTTGTCCCCGCCCCCGAGCCGCCGAGCGGTCCCGCCGGCAGGCACGACGACGACGACGTCCGCAGCTCTCATCCCCACGTCTCCCCCAACCGCATCGCGCCGCACCCTTCCCCGACGGATTGACGGCATCCGACCGTCGAACCGTCGGAACGCGTCAATCCGTCGGGAAGGACGGAGAGGGGGGCGACGTGGGGGGTGACGCGACGGGCGTGGGCACGGGACGCGACGCGCGGGCTCTCCATCGACACCGCGCGGTTCATTGACACGGTGCAGGCCGTGGGGAGCGCGTCCGCGCGTGCGTAGGGTGGGGGCGTGACCCTGCCCGACGCCTCCGCCCACCGCGACAGCTCGCGGATCGTGCCGCCGCGCCGCGCCGTCGTGCGCGCGACCGTGACGACGGACCCGCTCGACGTCGACGAGCACGCGCGCCTCGTCGAGGACGCGGCCGCGGGTGCGGTCGTGACGTTCGCAGGCGTCGTCCGCGACCATGACGGGGGCCGCGGGGTCACGGGCATCGAGTACGTCGGGCACCCCGACGCGGCGGAGGTCCTTGCGCGGGTCGTCGCGGAGGCCGTCGAGCATCTCGACGTCGACGCGGTCGCCGTGACGCACAGGCTCGGACCGCTCGTGGTCGGCGAGTGCGCGCTCGCTCTCGCGGTGAGCTCGGCGCACCGCCGCGAGGCCTTCGAGGCTGCGGCAGCGCTGGTCGACGCGGTCAAGGAGCACCTCCCGGTGTGGAAGCGGCAGGATCTGTCCGACGGCGGCGAGGAGTGGGTCGGCTCGGCCTGAGCAGCGCCGCTCGCGCGTCCGGACGACGCACCCGGCACCCCGGCACGCACCGCGTCCCTCACCCTCCGGCGAACGGCGGCAGGACGTCGACGGTGGTCGCCCCGTCGAGCGGTGCGTCAGGGTCGCGCAGGAGTCGGCCGTCGGCGAGGACGCTGCACAGCGCGAGGAGCGCCTCGAGCCCGGGGTGGGCGGCGAGGACGGCGGCGGTGACGTGCCCGACGGTCGGCGCGGCGGGGACGGTGAGAACCTCCTGCTCGCAGTCGGCGCTGGCCGAGGCGGCGGCGAAGTAGCGGACGGTGAGGGTCGTGGTCCCGTCGATGACCTCGGTCATGCCGTCATCCTCCGATCGCGCTCATGAGCCTGTCGGGCTGCAGGAAGCCCTCGTCGTCGATGCCGTGGCCGGCCTTCTTGCCCCACATGGCGGTGCGCCAGGCGTCGGCGATCTCGTCGTCGGACGCGCCGCCGCGCAGCAGCCCGCGCAGGTCGGTCTCCTCGCGCGCGAAGAGGCAGGTGCGGATCTGGCCGTCGGACGTGAGGCGGGTGCGGTCGCACGCGCCGCAGAAAGGCCGGGTGACGGTGCCGATGACGCCGACGCGTCCGACGTCGACGCCGTCGCGGAGCACGCGCCACGTCTCGGCGGGAGCGCCACCGCGGACGGCCGCGCCCTCGGGTGCGAGCGTGTGCGCGGCGGTGAGGGACGCAAGGATCTCGTCGGCCGTCACCATGTCGTCCCGCACCCACGTGCCGTGCGGGCCGAGCGGCATCTGCTCGATGAAGCGCAGCTCGAAGCCGCGCTCGAGCGCCCAGTCGAGCAGGCGTGGCGCCTCGTCCTCGTTGATGCCCCGCACGAGGACGGCGTTGACCTTGATGGGGGCGAAGCCGACGGCCTCGGCCGCGTCGAGGCCCGCGAGGACGTCGTGCAGGCGGTCACGGCGGGTGAGCTGCGCGTAGCGGGCGGGGTCGAGGGAGTCGACAGAGACGTTGACGCGTGTGAGGCCGGCGTCCGCGAGCGTGCGGGCGCGCCGGTCGAGGCCGAGACCGTTGGTCGTGAGCGACGTGGGGACGCGCGCGCCGCCGGGGGTGCGCAGCTCGTGCGTCGCGGCGACGATGGTCTCGAGGCCGCGTCGCAGGAGGGGCTCGCCTCCCGTGAAGCGCACCTCGGTGACGCCGAGGCGTTCGACGGCGATGCGGACGAGCCGCGAGATCTCGTCGTCGTCGAGCATCTGCTCGGTGGGCGTCCACTCGAGGCCCTCGGCGGGCATGCAGTAGGTGCAGCGGAGGTTGCAGCGGTCTGTGAGAGAGACACGCAGGTCGACGGCACGGCGGCCGAAACGGTCGACGAGGCCGGGGTCGTCGGGCCGTGCGACCTCGCTCGTGAGCACCCCGGCACGTGCGGCGCCGGGCGCCTGCGCGGGGTGGTCGGTCGAGGTGAGGTCCGCCACTCCGCCAGTCTAGGAGCGGCCACCGACATCTGCCCGGGGCCGCCCGTGGAAAAACCCGGTGACTGCCCTGCGGGATGTCGGTGGCGCCGAGTAGGTTGGCGCCGTGAACCTCTCCGACGACGTTCCCCGCACCGACGTACCCCGCCTCGACGCGCCGCGCCCGACGCGCACGCCCGCCGAGCACGCGGCCGCGATCCTCGCGCTCGGCGCCCCGCTCCCCGCGGAAGAGATCCCGGCCGACGTCGCCGCGCTCGGGCGCGTCCTCGCGGCGGACGTCGTCGCGCTCGTCGACCTGCCGCCGTGGGACAACTCGGCGATGGACGGCTACGCGCTGCGCCACGCGGACCTCCGAGGTCTGGCGGAGCGGGACGACGCCTCCGGGACCGGCGAGCCCTCGGACGGCGGACCCTTCCTCGGCACGGGGCGCCTTCCCGTCGTCGACGTCGTCCCCGCGGGCGACCCACGCGACCTCACGCTCGTCCCGGGCTCTGCGGTGCGCATCATGACGGGTGCGCCGGTGCCGGCGGGCGCTGACACTGTCGTGCAGGTCGAGCGGACGGACGCGGGCCGGGAGCTCGTCGAGGTGCGCGAGGCCGTGCCGGCGGGCGCGAACATCCGCCGTCGCGGCGAGGACGTGACTACGGGCGAGGTCGTCCTGCGCGCGGGCGAGGTCCTCACGGCGGCTCGCCTGGGGCTCGCGGCGGCGACGGGCCACGCGACGCTGCAGGTCCACGCGCGGCCGCGCGTCCTCGTCGTCTCGACGGGCTCCGAGCTTGTCGCGCCCGGGTCGCTCGCGGCCGGGGAGCCGCTTCCGCACGGGGCGATCTTCGAGTCGAACTCCGTCCAGCTTGCTGCGCTCGCGCGCGCGGCGGGCGCTGACGTCGAGGTCCGGACGGTGCCCGACGACGTCCCCGCGCTGCGCGCCCTGCTCACTGACCCCGATCTGGCGGCGGACGTCGTCGTGACGAGCGGCGGGGTGTCAGTCGGCGAGTTCGACGTCGTCCGGGACGCGCTCGCCGAGCATCTCGAGCTCGTGCACGTGCGGATGCAGCCGGGACGTCCGCAGGCGTCGGGGCTGCTGCCGTCGGGCGCGGTGGTCGTGGGCCTGCCGGGGAACCCGGTGAGCTCGTACGTGTCGTTCGAGGTGTTCGTGCGGCCGCTGCTGCGGCGCCTCACCGGCGCGGCGTCGCTCGAGCGCCGGCGGGTCCGGGCGGCGCTCACGTCGCCGCTCTCCTCGCCGTTGGGCAAGGCGCAGTACGTGCGGGTCGCGCTCGCGTGGCCGGGCGGTGTGCCGGAGGCGACGCCCGTCGGCGGTCGCGGTTCGCACCTGCTCGGGGCGCTCGCCGGCTCGGACGGCCTGGCCGTCGTGCCCGCCGACGTCACGGATCTCGAGGCGGGGGCCATGGTCGACGTCCTCGACCTGCGGGAGGATGAAGCATGACCTCGACGCCCGACGCTCCCCGCCTCACCCATGTCGACGCGAGCGGCGCCGCGCGCATGGTCGACGTCGCCGAGAAGCCCGTGACCGTCCGCACGGCGACGGCTACGGGCCGCGTGCTCGTCTCGGCCGAGGTCGTGCGGCTGCTGCGAGGCGAGGGTATGCCGAAGGGCGACGCTCTCGCGGTCGCGCGCATCGCGGGCATCGCAGCTGCGAAGCGCACTCCGGACCTCGTGCCGCTGTGCCACCCCATCGCGATCCACGGCGTCAAGGTCGACCTTGTCGTCGAGGACGACGGCGTCGCGATCTCCGCGACGGTGCGCACCGCGGACCGGACGGGCGTCGAGATGGAGGCGCTGACCTGCGTATCGGTCGCGGCGCTCGCGCTCGTCGACATGGTCAAGGCCGTCGACAAGCTCGCGACGATCACGGACGTGCGGGTCGAGGCGAAGAGCGGCGGCCGCTCGGGCGACTGGTCGCGCTGATGGCTGGGTCAGCGCGCGTCGTCACGGTGAGCGACCGCGCGTCGGCGGGCGTCTACGAGGACCGTTCGGGCCCGATCCTCGTCGCGGGCCTGCGAGCCCTGGGCCTGGAGGTCCCGGACGCGACGATCGTCCCCGACGGTGACGCGGTGCGCACCGCGCTGCTCGACGCGGTGCGGGCCGGAGCGGATGTCGTCGTCACGACGGGCGGCACGGGCCTCGGCCCGCGCGACCTCACGCCCGACGTCACGGCGACGGTCGTCGAGCGTCCGGTGCCGGGCCTCGCGGAGCTGCTCCGAGCCGACGGCCTGGCGCACGGCGTCCCGGCGGCGGTCCTCTCGCGCGGCATCGCGGGCGTCGTCGACCGCACGCTCGTCGTCAACGTCGCGGGCTCGACGGGCGCGGCGCGCGACGCCGTCCGCGTGCTCGGCCCGGTCCTCCCCCACGCCCTCGACCAGCTCGCAGGCCGCACGCACTGACAGCTCCACACCCACGTCCCGGACGCACTCTCGCGCCCTGCCCGTCAGCCGCGCCCGCTGCGCGCTGATCGCGCAAGTCACACGCCGGAGGCGCCCGGGGCCCTCCATGGATCGATCAGCGGAACGCCGCTGGCCGCAAAGTCAGCGACATTCCTCGTCGCCAGCGTGAAGCGGTGCGCGGAGCACGTGGCTGCGATGAGCGCGTCGATCACCGGCATCGTCATCCCGCCGGACCGCGCGGCGGCCTGCAGGCGCGCGAACTCGAGCGCCACAGCGCCGTCGACCGGGAGGACCCGCCCCTCGAAGAGCGGGAAGACCTCGTCCTCGAGACGCTGCGTGAGCATCGAACGGCGCGCGCCGTCGGGAAGGACCGCGAGTCCCAGCCGCAGCTCCGCCACCGTGAGCACGCTGACATAGAGCGTCTCGACGTGCTGGGCGTCGATCCACTCGATGACCTGCGGAGCAGGTGTCGGACGCACCGCCTCCGAGAGGACGTTCGTGTCGAGGACGATCACCCGAGGTTGACCGGCTCGTACGGGGTGCGGTCGCGCACGATCTCGAGCTCGACACCGCCGGCGGCGTGTCCGATGTCGGCAAGGAGGGAACCGAGCCGCACCCGACCCTCGTCTGCCACGGCGGCGTCGAGGATCGCCCTCACCTCGGCCTCCGCGCTCCTGCCGTGTGCCGCAGCGCGCAGCTTGAGCGCTCGGTGGGTCTCGTCCGAGATCCCTCGCACAGTCATCGCGGCCATCCGTCACACCTCCCGCTGATATCAACCGGTTTCGACGATATCACTGCGGCAACACCTCCGCTTCTCGCACACCCGCGGTACGGCGCGATCACGCCAGGTCAGTCAGACCCCACGACCTCGCGTCCCGTCGCGTGCCACGCGACGACACCGCCGGCGAGGGCACGCACGTCGGCCACACCAGCCTCACGGGCGAGCGTCGCCGCGCGCAGCGCGCGAGCATCGAGCTCGCACAGGACGACGAGCGGCGCGCGCACGGCGTCCGACCCGACGAACGCAGTCCCGTCCTCGAACAGCTCGATCGGCACGGACCGCGTGCCGGAGATGCCGTAGGCCGCGAACTCCTCGGGCGAGCGCACGTCGACGACGTCGCAGGCGCCCGAGGCGAGCAGCTCCGCGAGCGCGTCGACGTCGATCCTGGCGACCTGGGTCCCGGGCATCCCGCACGCCTCCACAGCAGCGACGAGGTCCCGCCCGAGCGGCCGCCCCCCAGGAGTCCCGGACACGGCGAGCTCCCGCCACGACGATCCCCACGCGTCGAGCACGAGCAGCCGCCCGAGCAGCGAGGGCCCGCCGCAGACGAGCCGCACGACCTCGAGCGTGAGCATCGAGCCGACGGCCGCGCACACGGCGCCGAGGACGCCGGCCGTCGAGCAGCTCGCGACGCTCCCGGGCGGCGGTGGCGCGTCGAACACGTCGCGGTACTCGACGCCGTCGCCGCCGGGCGGCGCGGCCCAGAACGTCGAGACCTGCCCGTGCCCGCCGAGGACGGCGCCCCACACGCAGGGCAGGCCGAGCTCGGCGCACGCGTCGCCGACGAGGTAGCGGGTCGCGAAGTTGTCGGCGCCGTCGACGACGAGGTCGTACCCGCCGAGGATCGCCAGCGCATTGTCGGGCCCGAGGCGCACGTCGTGCGTGACGACGGTGACGTCGGGGTTGAGGGCGCGCACGGCGTCGGCGGCGGAGTCGACCTTGCTGCGGCCGACGTCTGCGGTCCCGTGGATGACCTGGCGCTGGAGGTTGGAGAGGTCGACGACGTCGTCGTCGATGATCCCGAGCGTGCCGACGCCCGCGGCCGCGAGGTAGAGCAGGACGGGTGCGCCGAGGCCGCCCGCCCCGACGACGAGGACCCGCGCGCCGAGGAGGCGTCGCTGCCCCTCTGCCCCGACCTCGGGCAGGACGAGGTGCCGCGCGTAGCGCTCGGCCTGTGCGCCGGTGAGCGCGGGCCCGGGCTCGACGAGCGGCCCGAGCCGCCGCGGCCCCGGGGCGCGGACCGTCCCGGGTGCGGCGGCGCCTGCCGAGGCGGCCCCGGCCGCCCCGGGCGCGGCGGGACCAGGAGGAACAGTCATGCGACCCAGCGTCTCACCGCTTCCGCGAGCGCGTCTCGACCGGGTCCCAGCCCGGACGCCCCTCGCGCATGCCGTGCTGCACGTCCCGCGAGCGGTAGACGATGTGGGGCCGCACGAGGTAGCCGACGGGCGCCGACCACACGTGCACGAGGCGCGTGAACGGCCACAGCGCGATGAGCAGCAGCCCCGAGACGATGTGCAGCGCGAACAGCACGGGCACACCCTCCATGAGCGTGAGGTCGGGCTGGAAGAACATCACCGAGCGGATCCACGGCGAGATGGACTCGCGGTAGTTGTAGCCGCCGCCGATGATCTGCTCGACGACGGTCGCAGCCGTGCCGAACACGATCGCGCCGCCGAGCGCGACGAACATGAGCTTGTCCATGCGGGTCGTCGCGAGGAAGACGGAGCGCGTGCGCCGACGCCGGTAGATGAGGATCGCGAGGCCCGCGACGGTGAGGACCGCGGCGAACGTTCCGAGCCACGTCGCGCCGAGGTGGTACATGTGCTCGTTGATGCCGATCGCGTAGAGCCACCCGCGGGGCACGAGGAGCCCGACGACGTGCCCGCCCGCGACCATGAGGACGCCGACGTGGAACATGGGCGAGCCCCAGCGCAGCAGCTTCTTCTCGTAGAGCTCGCTCGAGCGCGTCGTCCACCCGAACTGGTCGTAGCGGTAGCGCCAGATGTGCCCGACGACGAAGACGGCGCCGGCGACGTAGGGCAGGACGCCCCACAGGAGGAGGTCTGTCGTGCTCATGGCGTCGTCTCCTGGCGGACGGTGGGGAACGGGAGGAGGGATCCGCCGAGGCCGACCATCTCCTGGGGCGGTCCGGCGGCGAGCAGGTCCACGAAGCGCGCGGCGACGGCGTCGGGGACCTGCGGCAACGTGCGGCACAGGGCGTCGAGCAGGTGCCGGTAGGGGCTGCGCACGTGGTGGAGCGCGGAGCGGAGGAGCTCGACGCCCTCGCGGTGGGTCGCGAGGAGCATGTCGGCGACGGGGCCGCCGTCGCGTGCGGAGAGCTCGAGGACGCTCGGCAGGTAGTCGGGCAGGTCGTCGTCGCCGAGCTCCCAGCCGCAGGCGGCGAACGCCTCGGCGAACGTCACGAGCGCCATGCCGCGCCGGCGCGTGTCCCCGGAGGAGTAGTAGGTGAGGTGGAGGGCGCAGCGGCGCTTCTGGTCGAAGGTCTCGACGTAGTGCGTCTGGGTGCGGTCGACGCCCCACGCACGGA
This sequence comes from Sanguibacter sp. HDW7, assembly GCF_011300875.1. Classification (NCBI taxonomy): domain Bacteria; kingdom Bacillati; phylum Actinomycetota; class Actinomycetes; order Micrococcales; family Sanguibacteraceae; genus Sanguibacter; species Sanguibacter sp. HDW7. The sequence continues at coordinate 3,245,184 of NZ_CP049862.1, forward strand.
CGGTGTCGATGTGGGTGCGCAGGTCGTCGCCGAGGACCGCGGGCAGGGCCTGGGAGGTCGTCGCGACGGCATCGAGCCGCTCCTCGAACGACGCGTCCGGGTAGTCGAGGAGCAGGGCGACGGCCATGTGGGTCGCGCGCCGCAGCTCGTCGGGCAGGTCGATCGGCTCGAGGAACGGCAGCGGCTCGGTGCGTCCGCCGCGCCGCGGCGCGGTCGAGGCGGGCGGCACGGACGTGACGGGCTCGGGCGGCCCGGCGGGCAGGGGCGCCCGGCCGGTGACGCGCTGCCAGAGGGTGGGTGCGGGGGCGCTCACGGTCGCGGTCCTCCCTCGGGCAGGGAGGACGGGCCCGGGTCGGGTCCGGCGTCGGGGCCCTCGTCGGGTCCCGGACCGGGGGGCGGCGTGAGGCCGTCGGGGTCGGGGGCACCGGGAGGGGCGTCGTGCGGGTGCTCGTGCGGCGCGTCCTCACGGTCGGGGAACATGCCGGGCGGTGTGCCCTTGCCGTCCCACGTGAGGAGGTTGACGCGCGAGCGCGGCTCCTCCATGCCGTCGGACGTCTGGCGCTCCTGGAGGATGTGGAAGTTCTCGACGGTCGCGCGCAGCGGCTTGCCGCTCGACGAGCCGAAGCGCGGGCCACCCATGCCGGGCCCGCCGTCGTGGTCGAGGGAGCAGCCGGAGTCGAGCTCGTCGAGCCCGAGCATCTCGAGCTCGCGCGCCGTCTCGGCGTGCGCGGTCGGGATGACGTAGCGGTCCTCGTACTTCGCGATCGCGAGGAGCTCGTACATCGCCTCGATCGTCGCGCCGTCCATGCCGACGGACTCGGCGATGAGCGGGTCCTGCTCGAGGCCGAGGTTGACGTTGCGCATGTGCGCGCGCATCGCCGCGAGGCGCTGCAGGGACTGCTCGACGGGACCGGGGTCGCCCGCGCTGAACAGGCCGGCGAGGTACTCGACGGGGATGCGGAGCTTGTCGATCGCGTGGAAGAGCGTCGGCGCGTCCTCGCCGTCGTTGCCGGAGTCGGTGACGACGTCGACGACGGGCGACAGCGGCGGTACGTACCAGACCATCGGCAGGGTCCGGTACTCGGGGTGCAGCGGGAGGGCGACCTCGTAGCGGGAGATGAGGTCCCAGCACGGGGAGTTCTGCGCGGCCTCGATCCAGTCGTCCGCGATGCCGTCGCGGCGTGCGGCGGCGACGACCTCGGGGTCGTGGGGGTCGAGGAAGATCGAGCGCTGGGCCTCGAGGAGGTCCTTCTCGTCGGGCGTCGCGGCGGCGGCGAGGGCCTTGTCCGCGTCGTAGAGGACGAGCCCGAGGTAGCGCAGGCGGCCGACGCACGTCTCGGAGCAGACGGTCGGCTGGCCGACCTCGAGTCGCGGGTAGCACATCGTGCACTTCTCGGCCTTGCCCGTCTTGTGGTTGAAGTACACCTTCTTGTACGGGCAGCCGGTGACGCACATGCGCCAGCCGCGGCACTGGTCCTGGTCGACGAGGACGATGCCGTCCTCCTCGCGCTTGTACATCGCGCCCGACGGGCACGACGCGACGCACGCGGGGTTGATGCAGTGCTCGCAGATGCGCGGCAGGTAGAACATGAACGACTGCGAGAACTCGGCCTCGACGCGCTTGGACATGGTCGCGAGGATCGGGTCCTGCTGCATGGTCTCGCCGGCGCCGCCGAGGTTGTCGTCCCAGTTGGCCGACCACGTGATGGCCATGTTGTCGCCCGTGATGAGCGACATGGGGCGGGCGACGGGCGTGTGCTCGCCCTGCGGGGCGGAGATGAGCGTGTCGTAGTCGTACGTCCACGGCTCGTAGTAGTCGGAGATCTCGGGCAGCACGGGGTTGGAGAAGATGCTCACGAGCTTCGAGAAGCGTCCGCCGGCCTTGAGCTTGAGCCGTCCGCGGCGGGTGAGCTCCCAGCCGCCGCGCCAGCGCTCCTGGTCCTCGTAGGTGCGCGGGTAGCCGATGCCGGGCCGCGTCTCGACGTTGTTGAACCAGACGTACTCCATGCCGGAGCGGTTCGTCCACGCCTGCTTGCACGTGACCGAGCACGTGTGGCAGCCGATGCACTTGTCGAGGTTCATCACCATCGTCATCTGTGCCATGACTCGCATCAGTACGTCACCTCCTGGCTCCGGCGGCGGATGGTCGTGACCTCGTCGCGCTGGTTGCCCGTGGGACCGAGGTAGTTGAACGCGAACGACAGCTGGGCGTAGCCGCCGACGAGGTGGCTCGGCTTGAGCAGCACGCGCGTGAGCGAGTTGTGGATACCTCCGCGCAGCCCCGAGGTCTCCGACCTCGGGACGTCCACCGTGCGGTCCTTCGCGTGGTACATGTACACGGTCCCCTCCGGCATGCGGTGGGAGACGATCGCGCGGGCGACGACGACGCCGTTGCGGTTGTACGACTCGATCCAGTCGTTGTCGGTGACGCCGATCTTCGCCGCGTCCTGCGGCGACATCCAGATCGTGGGGCCGCCGCGCGAGAGCGCGAGCATGAAGAGGTTGTCCTGATACTCGGAGTGGATCGACCACTTCGAGTGGGGCGTGAGGTACCTGACGGCGACCTCGGCGTGCCCCTCGGACGCGCGCGTGCCGGACGCGTCGGTCGAGCCGACGCGGGCGTCGCCGAAGAGCCGGTGCATGTCGAGCGGCGGACGGTAGACGGGCAGCGACTCGCCGAGCTCGGTCATCCAGTCGTGGTCGAGGTAGAAGTGCTGCCGTCCCGTGAGCGTGTGCCAGGGCCGCGAGTGCTCGATGTTGATGGCGAACGCCGTGTAGCGGCGGCCGCCGTGCTCGGAGCCGGACCACTCGGGCGACGTGAGGACGGCGACGGGCTGCGCCTGCGTGTGCGCGAAGGTGATGCGCTGTCCCTCGTTGTCCTCGGCGAGCTGCGCGAGGCGCGTGCCCGTGCGCCGCTCGATGTCCTTGAACCCCTGGACGGCGAGCCGGCCGTTCGTCGTGCCGGACAGCGCGAGGATCATCTCGCACGCCTGCTGCGCGGTCTCGAGGCGGGGGCGGCCTGCGCCGACCCCGTCACGCACGATGCCGTTGCGGACGCCGAGCTCGGCAACCTCGGGCGTCGGGTCGAACGCGACGGACTTCGTCACCATGCCGAGACGGTCGGTGAGCGGGCCGAGCGCGGCCCACTTTTCGGCGATCTTCGTGTAGTCGCGGTCGACGACGACGAGCTTCGGCATCGTCTGCCCCGGCACGCGCTCGGCCTGCGCGGGGACCTCGCCGCGCGGGTAGGCGAGCTCGTCGGGCGTGTCGTGCAGGAGCGGCACGGCGACGAGGTCGGAGCGGGCCTCGAGGTGCCCGACGGCCAGCCGCGAGACCTCCTGGGAGAGCGTCGCGTAGATGTCGAAGTCGGTGCGCGTCAGCCACGGCGGGTTGATCGCCGGGTTGAACGAGTGGATGAACGGGTGCATGTCGGTCGACGAGAGGTCGTACTTCTCGTACCAGGTCGCGGCCGGCAGGACGACGTCGGAGAACAGCGTCGTCGACGTCATGCGGAAGTCGCTCGTCACGAGGAGGTCGAGCTTGCCGCGCGGCGCCTCGTCGCGCCACGTCATCGTCTTCGGACGCCGGTCGGGGCCGGCCTCGTCGGCGAGGACCGCGGAGTCGGTGCCGAGCAGGTGCTTGAGGAAGTACTCGTTGCCCTTGCCGGACGAGCCGAGGATGTTGGCGCGCCAGATGTTGAGGACGCGGGGGAAGTTCGCCGGGTTGTCGGGGTCCTCGCACGCGAAGCGCAGGGAGCCGTCGGCGAGGGAGTCGACGACGTGCTGCGCGGGCTCCTTGCCCGCGACGCGGGCCTCGTCGACGAGGTCGAGCGGGTTGCGGTCGAACGTCGGGTAGCTGGGCATCCAGCCGCGCTGCGCGGACTCGACGAGGCAGTCGGCCGTCGTGCGGTCGGCGAACGTGCCCTCGGCAAGCGGCGACGCGAGCGCGTCGGCGGGCAGGCCGTCGTAGCGCCACTGGTCGGTCGCGAGGTACCAGAACGCGGTGCCGATCATGTTGCGCGGCGGGCGCTGCCAGTCGAGCGCGTTGCCGTACTGCGTGTAGCCCGTGAGGGGGCGGACCTTCTCCTGGCCGACGTAGTGGGCCCAGCCGCCGCCGTTGACGCCCTGGCAGCCGGTCATGGCAGTGAGCGCGAGGAACGTGCGGTAGATCGTGTCGGAGTGGAACCAGTGGTTGGTGCCGGCGCCCATGAGGATCATCGAGCGGCCGCCGGAGTCCTCGGCGTTCTGCGCGAACTCGCGGCCGATCCGGGCGGCGAGCTCTGCGGGCACGGAGGTGATCTCCTCCTGCCAGGCGGGCGTGCCGGGGGTCGTCGGGTCGTCGTAGCCCGTCGGCCACGTGCCCGGCAGGCCGTCACGGCCGACGCCGTACTGGGCGAGCATGAGGTCGTAGACCGTCGTGACGAGCTCGTCGCCCACGGCGACGACGGGCACGCCGCGCCGCACGGCGCCGGCGCCGCCCGTGTGGCGGCCCTGCTCGGTCGTGCCGGGGACGGCGCCGTCCTTCTCGGGGTCGCCGGGGGCGACGTCGAAGCGCGGCAGGTCGAGCTCGACCGCCTGCCCGTCCCAGCCGTCGAGGTCCATGACGGACAGGCGCGGGTCGAGGTCGCCGAGCTCGAGGTTCCACGTGCCGGCCTTGGCCGGGTCGAAGCGGTGGCCGAGCGACCCGCCGGGGATCTTCACGGAGCCGTCGGCGTCGAGGACCGCGGTCTGGAACGCGGCGTCGCGGTCGGCGGGCGGCGTCGGGAGGTCCGCGGCAGTGAGGAACTTGCCGGGGACCCACGCATCGCCGCGGCGGCGCAGACGCACGAGGTTGGGCGCGTCGGTGAAGCGACGCATGTAGTCGACGAACGGCGCGGTGCGCCGCGCGACGTGGAACTCCGTGAGGATGACGTGGCCCATCGCCATGGCGAGCGCGCCGTCCGTGCCGGGGTGGGGTGCCATCCAGTCGTCGGCGAACTTCGTGTTGTCCGCGTAGTCCGGGGAGACGGTGACGACCTTCTGGCCGCGGTAGCGGGCCTCCGTCATGAAGTGCGCGTCCGGGGTGCGCGTCACGGGGACGTTCGAGCCCCACATCATGAGGTACGACGCGTTCCACCAGTCGGCCGACTCGGGGACGTCCGTCTGGTCGCCGAACACCTGCGGCGAGGCGACCGGCAGGTCGGCGTACCAGTCGTAGAACGAGAGCATGGTGCCGCCGAGCAGGTGCACGAAGCGCGCGCCGGCGCCGTGCGACACCATCGACATCGCGGGGATCGGGCTGAAGCCCGCGATGCGGTCCGGACCGAACTCCTTGGCCGTGTGGACGTGCGCGGCCGCGACGATCTCCGCGGCCTCCTCCCACGTCGCCCGGACGAGCCCGCCCTTGCCGCGCGCCGCCTTGTACGCGCGCGCCGTCTCCGGGTCCCCCGTCACCTCGGCCCACGCGAGCACCGGGTCACCGGTGCGTGCCTTCGCCGCCCGGTAGGCGTGGAGCAGGACGCCGCGCACGTACGGGTAGCGGACGCGCGTCGGCGAGTACGTGTACCAGGAGAACGCGGCGCCGCGCGGGCAGCCGCGCGGCTCGTACTCGGGCGAGCCCGGGCCGACCGACGGGTAGTCGGTCTGCTGCGTCTCCCACGTGATGATGCCGTTCTTCACGTAGACCTTCCACGAGCACGAGCCCGTGCAGTTGACGCCGTGCGTCGACCGGACGATCTTGTCGTGGCTCCAGCGGTCCCGGTAGAACGCGTCGCCGGTCCGACCTCCCTCGACGAACACGGCACGCAGGTCCTCGGAGACCGTGCCCTTGTGAAGCTTCGAGCCGACGCGCACGAGCGCGTCGACGAGGCCGTTGTCGAGGCCCGGGGCCCGGGTCGCTGCGTCGGTCATGCTCATCCTCGTTCTCTCGGCTGCTCCGCCGGGTCAGGTGGACGTCGTACGTGCACGAACGCCGGCCCCGTGGGGGCCGGCGTGCGGGCGTCAGCTCGGGTGGGGCGCTCCGGGACGGACGTAGTTCGTCCAGGTGAGCCACGTGCAGAAGGCGAAGAAGACGGCGGCGCCGATGAAGAAGGAGCGCGGCGCGACGAACGACAGGCTCATGCCGACGATGAACGGGCCGAAGGCCGCGATCGCGGACGTGAAGCCGATGACGCCGCCCGCGCGACGCTTGTCGAAGATCATCGGCATCTGCTTGAACGTGCCCGCGTTGCCGATGCCGGCGAACGTGAAGATCGCGAGCATCCCACCGAGGAACCAGCCGAACTTCGAGACGTCGGACGGGTCGAGGAAGAAGATCGTGAAGACGGTCGAGACGGTCATGCCGATGCCGGCGACGAGCGTCCAGATCGCACCGCCGAAGCGGTCGCAGAGCGGACCCCACGCGGCGCGCGTCACGGACCCGAGCAGCGGGCCGATGAACGCGAACTTCAGCGGGTCGGGCGCATTCTCGAAGCTGCCGAACTCGGCGAGCGTGATGAGGCCGAGCTGCGCTGCGAAGCCCGAGAACGCGCCGAAGGTCATGAGGTAGATCGCTGTCATCACCCATGTCTGCTTGACGCGGAAGATGTCGAGCTGGTCGCGGAAGCTTGCGCGGATGGGCACGCGTCGCAGCACGACGGCCGCGAGGACGATGCCGAGGATGATCCAGGGCACGACGACGAGCGCCACGTTGTGCAGCCACAGGTCACCGCCGTCCTTCGTCGACTGGGGCGTGAGGACGGCGGTCCCGAAGAGGCCGAAGCCGACGACCCACGGGGCGAGGAGCTGCACGAGGCTCACGCCGAAGTTGCCGATGCCGGCCTGGAGCCCGAGCGCCGTGCCGGCCTTCTTCTTGGGGAAGAAGTAGCTCGTCGAGGGCATGAAGCCCGCGAAGGCGCCACCGCCGATGCCCGTCATGAACGCGAGCACGAGGAGCGTCTCGTACGACGTCGAGGAGTCGCGGACGGCGAACGTCCAGCCGAGCACGGGCAGCAGCAGGAGCGTCGTCGCGCCGCCCACGAGGGTGCGCGTGCCGACGATCGGCGGCAGGAACATGAAGATGAGCCGCATGACGCCGCCGGCGAGGCCGGGGATCGCCGCGAGCCAGTAGAGCTGGCTCGGGTCGAGGTCGAAGCCCACACTGTTGAGGCGCGGCGCGATGGCCGAGACGAGGTACCACACCATGAACGCGAGGGTGAGGTTGTACGTCGTCACCCAGAGCGTGCGCCAGGCGAGGCCCTTGTCCCAGGTGCGCTCGTCCTCGGGGTTCCAGTTGGACAGGTCTCGGACGAGGTCTGGTCCTGCGGTCGTCGCCATCTGCACTCCCAGGGTGCGTTTCGGATACGGCGTGCGTGCCGTCGTCCGAGCATGCCCCGGGAGGGTTCGCGCATGTCGTCGTCGACACCGTGCTTAATCGACCGTAGTCGTCCGGCTCGGGCGGAGCCACCCCTCGGGTGACATCCGTCGAGCGTGTCGTCGGTCGTCGGGTCAGGCGATGCGACGGCGGAGGCTGAGCGTGCAGTGCTCCTCGCCGACGAAGGGCTCGAGCCGCTCGACCTCGTGGGCGCCGTCGGCCTGCTCGAGCACGCTCTGCGCAAGCTCGGTGTGGAGGCGGCAGACGACGTCCTGACGGGCGCGTGCCAGCTCGACGAACGGGCAGCGGAAGAGGTGGAACGTGAGCTCGCCCGGCGCGTACACCGGGTCGAAGCCGACGCGGTCGAGGTGGGCCTCGAGCGCGAGGACGTCGCGTTCGGACCCTTCCGGGACCGGAACGCGCCCGGTCGTGCCGTCGTCGCGGGCGGCGTCGGCGAGCAGGGCGGCGGCTCGGCGGGCCTGCGCGATGTCGGCCTCGAGGCGGCTCCGGGCGTCGGGGTCGGACGCGAGGTCCTCGGCCGTCGTCACGCGGTAGATCATGCGAGGGCGGCCGCGAACCGTGCGCACCTCGGGGGTGCGCCGGACGAGGCCGACGTCGACGAGCACGGCGAGGTGCTCGCGGACCGTGTTGGCGTGCAGGCCGGTGCCGGCGACGAGGTCGTCGACGAGGCGGGGGCCGTCCGTCTGCAGGCGGTGGAGCAGCTCGACGCGGCTCTCGGCCGCGAGCGCCCGTCCCACCGCCGATCTGCTCGTCGTCATCTTCCGTTTGTACCTCCCCCCGGGCACGCACCGCGGGACCTAGGTCCCGCGCCATGTCGCTAGGCTCGGAACGTCGTCGTCCTAGGAGCATTCATGTCCACGAGCCCTGCCCGTCGCGACCGTCCGCGTCGCCTGCTCGACCTCATGGGCCGTCGCGACGGGTCCGACGACGCGAGCACCGCGACGTTGCACGTCACGCAGCTGCGCAACGGTGAGGTCGTGGAGTCCCGGTCGGTGGGCGACAACGCGTCGGATGCTGCCGCCGACGCGGCGCTCGCGTTCGCGCAGGAGGAGCCGGAGAGCCTCGTCGTCCTCGGCTACGACATGCCGTCGCCCGAGGAGCTCGCGCACCTCGGCAGCGTGTGGGACCTGCATCCGCTGCTCGTCGAGGACCTCCTCAAGGCGCGGCAGCGTCCGAAGCTCGAGCGGTACGGGGACGTGCTGTTCGTCGTCGCGCGCATGGCGGCGTACGACGACCCCACGGAGGACGTCGTCGTCACGGAGTTCCACCTGCTGCGTCGGGGCAACGTCGTCGCGATCCTCTGCCAGTCGCGCTCCGGGGAGTCCGTGGTGGAGGCGCACCAGCTCGTGCGGGATCCCGGGGTGCTGCGGCTGGGGCCGGAGGCCGTCGTCCACTCGTTCCTCGACGTCGCGGTGGACGGGTATGCGCGGGTGGTCGAGGACCTCGAGGTGGACCGGGAGCAGATCGAACGGCAGGTGTTCGACGGTGACGAGGCGGTCGCCGAGCGCATCTATCGTCTGAGCAGGGAGATCATCGACCTCCAGCATGCGGCGGTGCCCCTGGTCGCGGTGGTCGACGGGTTGCGGGCGGGCTTCGAGCAGCACGGGGTGCATCCGGAGCTGCGCGCCTATCTCCAGGACGTCGCGGACCATCTTGCGCGGGTGACGAGCGCGATCGCGGGGCTGCGCGAGGCGCTCGCGCAGATCCTCAACGTCAACGCGACGCTCGTCAACCAGCGGCAGAACGAGAACATGAAGAAGATCTCGGGCTGGGCGGCGATCCTCTTCGCGCCGACGCTCGTGGGCGCGATCTACGGCATGAACTTCGACGACATGCCGGAGCTCCACTGGTCGCTCGGGTACCCGATGGCGCTGGGCCTCATGGTCGCCCTCGGTGCGGGGCTGTGGGTCCTCTTCCGCCGCAACCGCTGGATGTAGCCGTCAGGCCTGCGGGCGCAGGCCGCGCGCGGAGACGACGGCGTTGCTCGCGACGATGAGCGCGATGCCGACCCACTCGTTGACGTCGAGCGTCTGGTGGAGCACGAGCCAGCCCATGAGGGCGGCCCACACGGGGTTGATGCTCGCGAACGTCCCGAACATGGGTGCGGGCACGCGGCGCAGCGCGAGGACGTCGACGACGTACGGCACGAGGGACGCGAGGATCGCGCAGCCGGCCCCGAGCGCGAGCGCGTGCCAGGTGAGCGGGTGCTGCGTGAACCACCAGGCGGCGACGGGCAGCCACGCGAGGGCCGTGAGGCCGCTCGCGAGCGCGGGCCCGTCGAGGCCTGAGAACTGCTGGCCGACGGCTCGGTTGAGCAGGATGTATGCGGCCCACGTGGCTGCGGCGGCGAGGGCGAGCGCGATGCCGACGACGTCGGTCGTCGGGCCGGGGTTCGTGAGGACGACGACGCCGACGCCCGCGAGCACCGCGCACGCGAGGTCGAGGCGTCGCCGGGAGCCGAGGATCGCGACGGCGAGCGGGCCGAGGAACTCGATCGTCACCGCGAGGCCGAGGCCGAGCCGCTCGACGGCGAGGTAGAGCGAGAGGTTCATGACGCTGAAGACGGCGACGAGGCCGAGCGCGAGGAGCCACTGCTCCCGGCTGCGGCCACGGATGCGGGGCCGCACCGTGGGCACGAGGACGGCCGCGGTGACGAGCTGGCGCAGGGCGACGACGCCGACGGGGCCGATGAGCGGGAAGGCCGTCGCGCCGAGCGCGGCCCCGGCCTGTCCGGAGACGGTGCCGCCGAGCATGAGGCCGATGCCGACGGCGCGGTCCTTCGTCGTCGGCGTGCCGGCGGTGGTCACGCGGATGTCGCTGCCTCGGTCGGGCGTCGACTGCGCGGAGGGGTTGCCGACGAGGCCGGCGGGGTGTGCCGGAGGTGTCGGGCTGGGTGCGGGCATGGTGCCGCGCGCCGCGAGGAGGCTCATGCGTCGAACGGTAGGCGCGCGACTGTCCTTCTCCTAGTGCATGATGCATGCCTGCCATACCCTGAGGTCATGGACTGGACGGTGCGGGAGCTTGAGGTGTTCGTCGCGGCCGCGGAGACCGGGTCGTTCACGGACGCGGCTCTGCTGCTGCGCGTGTCGCAGGCGTCGGTGTCGCGCACGGTCGCGGCGCTCGAGCAGGCACTCGGCGACCGCGTCCTGCAGCGTGTGCCCCGCGGCTGCGAGCCGACGGCGTTCGGTCTGCAGGTCCTCCCCCACGCCCGTCGGGTGCTCGCGGAGGCGGGTCGGTTCAGCGAGTTCGTGCGGTCGCGGCACGGGCTGCTGCGGCTCGGGTACGCGTGGTCGGCGCTCGGCCGGCACACCGCGCCGCTGCAGCGGCGGTGGGCTCGCGAGCACCCGGCGGTCGGGCTCGAGCTCGTGCGGTTCAACTCCCCGACCTCGGGGCTCGCCGAGGGGCGGTGCGACGTCGCGATCGTGCGCAGGCCCGTCGACGACCGCCGCTACGGCTCGTTCGTCGTGGGTCTCGAGCGTCGTCTGGTGGCGTTCGCGTCGGACGACGCCCTGTGGTCGCGCCGTCGCCAGGTGACGATGGCGGAGATCGCGGGGCGCACCGTCGTCATCGACCCCCGCACGGGAACGACGGGCTCGGACCTGTGGCAGGGAGCGGCGACGCTGCCGACGTTCGTCGAGTCGACGGACGTCGACTCGTGGCTCGACGCGATCGCGGCGGGCCGCGGCGTCGGCACGACGGCGCAGGCGACGGCGGACCACCACCCGCGCCCGGGCGTCACCTACCGACCGATCAAGGACGGCCCGCGCATCGCGGTGCGCCTCGTGTGGCTGCGCGACGCGAGGCCCGCGGGCCTCGACGAGCTCGTCCACACGGTGACGGAGCTCTACGCGTCGACCTGAGGCATCTCGGCACCCGCCGGCGCCTGCGTCGCGGCCCACGACGCGAGCAGCGCGAGCCCGTCCTCCGACGCTGAGCCCGGATCCGCCGTGAAGACGTTCAGCTGGAGCCCCGCGTCGGCGGGCAGGATGAGCGCCTCGTAGTCGAGCTCCAGCCTCCCGACGACCGGATGATGGAAGACCTTCGTCCCCGACCGGTGGTAGCGGACATCGTGCGAGGCCCACAGCTGTCGGAACTCTTCCGACCTGGTCGAGAGCTCGCCCACAAGGTTCGTGAGGCCGACGTCGTACGGGTTGCTGCCGGCCTCGGCGCGCAGGATCGCCACCGCGTCGTGCGCGATGCGTGCGGTCGCGTCGCCCCAGAAGCGCTCTGCGGCCTCCGGGTCGAGGAACTGGAAGCGCGCGGTGTTGACCGGCCGTCCCGGGACGGCCGTCGGCGAGTCGTACAGCGGTGAGTAGAGCGCGCGCCCCAGGGGGTTCGCGCCGAGGATGTCGAGGTGACCGTTGCGCACGAGCGCGGGCGCGTCACGCAGAGCGTCGAGCGTGCGCTGCACGACGGGACGCAACGACGCGGGTCGGGCACGTCGGGCGCGAGCCCGGCTCGCACCGCTCGCGTGCGCGGCACGCGCAAGGGCAAAGAGGTGGCCGTGCTCGGCCTCGTCGAGCTGGAGCGCGGCCGCGAGCGCCTCGAGAACCTCCTCCGAGACGCCGCCGAGGTTCCCGCGTTCCATGCGCGTGTAGTAGTCGACACTGACGCCCGCGAGCATCGCAACCTCCTCGCGGCGCAGCCCGGGGACGCGACGATGACCACCGTAGGCAGGCAGCCCCGCTCGGACGGGGGTGAGCCGCGCGCGGCGTGTCGTGAGGAACTCCCGGGTCTCGGCCTTCAGATCCATGGCTCGACGGTACGTCGGGCCACCCCTCGACGGGGAGGGCCTGCTGGTACCCCGATCGCGAAGGTCGCGGCCCGGCCGCACGGGGTCCTCGCCAGCGGGGTACCGCCAGGGCCTTCCTCGTCGTCGTCGAGATTCGTACCGTCAGAGTCATGACCGATTCTCACGTTCCTCAGATCCCGCTCGGCGGCGGGCTCACGCTCCCTGCCCTCGGCCTCGGCGTCTTCCAGACGCCGCAGCAGCAGACCGTCGACGCGGTCGCCGAGGCGCTGCGCCTCGGATACCGCCACATCGACACGGCCGCCGCGTACGGCAACGAGCGCGAGGTGGGCAAGGCGCTCGCTGCCTCTGGCGTCACCCGCGACGAGGTCATCGTCGAGACGAAGGTCTGGATCAGCGACTACGGGTACGACGCGACGCTCCACGCCTTCGAGAAGTCGGCCACCAAGCTCGGCGTCGAGCAGATCGACCTCCTGCTGCTCCACCAGCCGCTGCCCACGCGCTTCGATCTCACCCTCGACGCCTACCGTGCGCTCGAGACGCTGCTCGCAGACGGAGCGGTCCGCGCGATCGGCGTGAGCAACTTCATGCCTGAGCACCTCCGTCGACTGCTCGACACCGCGTCGGTCGTGCCGGCGGTGAACCAGATCGAGGTGCACCCGTACTTCAGCCAGCCCGAGCTCCGTGCTCTTCACGCCGAGCTCGGGATCCTCACGCAGGCGTGGTCGCCGATCGGCGGCATCACGTTCTACCCCGGCTACGGCGAGGGACGTCGCTCGACGCTCGAGGACCCGACGATCTCGGCGATCGCCGCCGCGCACGGCGCGACGCCCGCGCAGGTCATGCTCCGCTGGCACGTGCAGCAGGGACGCTCCGCGATCCCCAAGTCCGTGACTCCTCACCGCATCGCGGAGAACCTCGCGATCGACACCTTCGACCTCACGGCCGAGGATCTCGCCGCGATCGACGCCCTCGACACGGGGGTCCGCGGCGGCCCCGACCCTTCGACGATCACCCTCGAGTCGTTCGGTCGTCCGATCCCCGAGGCCTGAGTCCCACCCCACCGCCCCACAGAGAGGCACCTTCCATGCGAGCCACTTACATGCACGGCGCGGGCGACGTCCGCGTCGAGACCGTCCCGGACCCGGTCCTGCACGCTCCGACCGACGCCATCGTCCGCGTCGTCCGCGCCTGCGTGTGCGGGTCCGACCTCCACCCGTACCACTCGCTCCCGGCCGGGCCCGCCCGACCCATGGGTCACGAGCTCATCGGCGTCGTCGAGGAGGTGGGAGCCGAGGTGCGCACCGTCCGCGTCGGCGACTTCGTCGTCGCCCCGTTCGCCTTCTCCGACAACACGTGCGTGTTCTGCCGGGAGGGCTTCCAGACGTCGTGCCCGCACGGCGGCTTCTACGGGCGCCCGGAGACCGGAGGCCTCCAGGCCGAGCTTGCGCGCATCCCGCTCGCCGACGGCAGCCTCGCCGTCGTGCCCGACCTCGACCCGGCGTCGGCGACGGAGACGATGCTCCACTCGCTCCTCGCACTGTCCGACGTCTACCTCACCGGGTATCACGCGGCGCTCATGGGTGGGGTCGGCCCACGCACGACCGTCACTGTCGTCGGTGACGGTGCGGTAGGTCTCTCGGCCGTGCTCGCGTCGCGACGGATGGGAGCTGAGCGCATCATCCTCATGGGACGCCACGTCACCCGCACGGATCTCGGGCGGCTCTGGGGCGCGACGGACGTCGTCGCAGAGCGCGGCGCGGCCGGTGTCGCACAGGTCATGGACCTCACGGACGGCGAGGGCTCGCACGTCGTGCTCGAAGCTGTGGGGCACATGCCGGCGTACGAGCAGGCGTACGGAATCGTGCGACCGGGTGGTGTCATCTCGCGCGTCGGCGTCCCGCAGTACGAGTCGGCGCCCGTCGGGTTCGGCTCGCTGTTCGGCAGGAACGCGCGGCTCGCAGGAGGGCCGGCACCGGTACGCGCCTACCAGGACGCTGCGATCGCGGAGGTCCTCGCGGGCGACCTCGAGCCAGGGCTCGTCTTCGACCGCACGCTGCCGCTCGTCGATGCCGCCGAAGCGTACCGGCTCATGGATTCACGTGAGTCCCTCAAGGTGTCGCTGCGTCCCTGAGGACGCGGCGGCGCAGCACCACCTCAGCCCGACAGCCCACCTGAAGGAGTCCTTCCATGCACACCCGCACGCTCGGCCGCGACCTCGTCGTGTCCGCGATCGGCCTCGGCGCCATGGGAATGTCCCAGTCGTACGGGCCCAATCCTGGCTCCCGCGAGGACATGATCGCGGTTCTCCGGGGTGCCGTCGACCTCGGCGTGACCTTCGTCGACACGGCCGAGGTCTACGGCCCCTACGTCAACGAGGAGCTCGTCGGAGAGGCGCTCGCCCCGATCCGGGACGACGTCGTCATCGCGACGAAGTTCGGCTGGGACATCCGGGACGGCCACGTGGTCGGGCTCGACTCGCGGCCCGAGCAGATCCGTCGTGTCGCCGATGAGTCGCTGTCACGTCTGGGCACGGAGCGCATCGACCTCTTCTACCAGCACCGTGTCGACCCGGACGTGCCGATCGAAGAGGTCGCGGGCGCCGTCGGCGAGCTCGTCGCGGCCGGCAAGGTCGCCCACCTCGGGCTCTCGGAGGCGGGCGCGGGGACGATCCGTCGTGCGCACGCCGTCCACCCGGTGACGGCAGTTCAGAGCGAGTACTCATTGTGGACCCGTGACCCTGAGGCCGAGGTCCTGCCCGTCCTGGCCGAGCTGGGCATCGGGTTCGTCCCGTTCAGCCCGCTCGGCAAGGGCTTTCTCACGGGCACGGTCACCCCGACCACAACGTTCACGCCGGGGGACGTCCGGACGACGATCCCGAGGTTCTCGGAGCAGAACCGGTCCCTCAACGAACGACTTCTCGGCGCGGTGAGGGACGTCGCACAGACGCACCACGTCTCGCCCGGGCAGGTCGCGCTCTCATGGCTGCTCGCCCAGCAGCCGTGGATCGTGCCGATCCCAGGGACGCGGCGTCTCGAGCGGGTCGCCGAGAACCTCGGCGCTGCGGACCTCGATCTCACCTCGGAAGAGCTCGCGGGTCTCGACTCGCTGGTACGTGACAGGCCCGTGCAGGGCGAGAGGTACGGCGAGTCGGGGATGCGGATGGTGGGTCTGTGATCGGCGGCTGCGGCCGTGGGTCCCGTGGCGATGCCTGGTCCAGCACCTGACCGTCGAGGCGACCTCCCCGGGCCGCTCGAGAGCAGATCGGGTGACCTCACCTGCGCGCGTCAGCCGTCCAGTCAGCCCCCTGAGCCTCGGCGAGGTCAGGCCTGCGACGGGTACCCGAAGGAGCTCGCGACCGGCAGCGTCCCGGTGCGCAGGCCGTCGAGGACGAAGCGCTCGTAGTGCGGGACGGGTTCGGGCAGGGCGTCGAGGGCGTACCAGTCGAGGCCGTCGCACTTGTGCGGCTCCACGATCCGCGGCGTGCCGGCCCAGGTCTCGACGGTCCAGAACCACTCGATGCGCTGCTCGATGGGCGCGTCGGAGCCGTCGGTGCGCTGCAGGACGGTGAGGAGCCGCAGGTCGGCGACGTCGACGGTCACGCCGAGCTCCTCGGCGACCTCACGCACCGCGGCCCGGGCGGCGGTCTCCCCGGGCTCGACGTGCCCGGCGGCGCCCGCGACCCAGTGCCCGTCCATGTAGCCGGTGCCGGCGCGGTGCTGCAGCAGCACCTCCTCGCCCCGTCGCAGGAACACGTAGGAGGCGGGGATGAGGGCGTAGCCCGTGCGTTCGCTCATGCCTGCATGTCCACGAAGCGCGAGTAGTGGCCCTGGAACGCGACGGTGATCGTGTCGGTGGGGCCGTTACGGTGCTTGGCGACGATGAGGTCGGCCTCGCCCGCGCGCGGCGACTCCTTCTCGTAGGCGTCCTCGCGGTGCAGGAGGATGACCATGTCAGCGTCCTGCTCGATCGAGCCGGACTCACGCAGATCACTCATCGCGGGCTTCTTGTCGGTGCGCTGCTCAGGGCCACGGTTGAGCTGCGAGAGCGCGATGACGGGGACCTCGAGCTCCTTGGCGAGGAGCTTGAGGGCACGGGAGAACTCGGAGACCTCCTGCTGGCGCGACTCGACGCGCTTGCCGGACGTCATGAGCTGCAGGTAGTCGATGACGACGAGCTTGAGGTCGTGGCGCTGCTTGAGGCGGCGGCACTTGGCGCGGATCTCCATGAGCGACATGTTCGGGGAGTCGTCGATGAACAGCGGGGCCTCGGAGATGCGGCCCATGGTGCCGGCGAGCTTCTGCCAGTCGTCGTCGCTCATCGAGCCGTTGCGCAGCTTCTGCAGGTGCACGCGCGCCTCGGCGGAGAGCAGACGCATCGTGATCTCGGTCTTGCTCATCTCAAGACTAAAAACAACGGCAGCCTGGTTGTTCTTAATTGCCGCGGCGCGCACGAAATCAATGGCGAGGGTCGATTTTCCGATGGCCGGACGGGCGGCGATAACAATCATCTGACCTGGGTGAAGACCATTAGTCAGCTTATCAAGATCAGCAAATCCGGTCGGCACGCCGACCATGCCCTCGCCGCGGCTTCCCGCGGCCTCGATCTCGTCGACCGTGGAGCCGAGGACCTCGCCGAGGATGACGTAGTCCTCGGTCGCGCGGGTCTCGGTGACGGCGTAGACCTCGGCCTGGGCGTTGTTGACGATCTCGTCGACGTCGCCGCCGTCGGCGGCGTACCCGAGCTGGACGATGCGGGTGCCGGCCTCGACGAGGCGGCGGAGGATGGCGCGCTCGCGCACGATGCGGGCGTAGTAGCCGGCGTTCGCGGCGGTGGGCACCATCGCGATGAGCTCGTGGATGTAGGGGGCGCCACCGATGCGCCCGACCTCGCCGCGCTTGGTGAGCTCGGCGAGGACCGTGATGGCGTCGGCCGGCTCGCCGCGACCGTAGAGGTCCATGATCGCGTCGTAGATGAGCTCGTGGGCGGGCCGGTAGAAGTCGTTGCCCTTGAGCTCCTCGACGACGTCCGCGATGGCGTCCTTGGAGATGAGCATGCCGCCGAGGACGGACTGCTCGGCGGCGATGTCCTGGGGCGGGGTGCGGTCGAAGGTGCGGCCTTCGGGGCTGCCGTACTCGTCGTTGTGCTCCGCCGACATGCGCCCCGCCTCTCGTGCGACCCGGTGGCCGCTCCACCGGATCGTCCCTCGAGCCTCGGACATCCGGGCTCGGTGGGTGGTCCGGGCCGACGGGCCCGGGACACCCGCACACTACGGCGCGACGGTCCGTGGGGCCAACGTCGTCGTGCACCGAGTTATCCACAGCGAACTCCACGGTTGTGGAAACAGCCCGTCAGGGAACCCACAGCCTGTGGATCACTCGGGGGATAACATGGGAGCGCGGTGTCACACCGCTTCACGATCCGCAAGATTCCGCCGTTCACGCCTGTGGACAGAAAGTTGTCCTCCATGCGTCCACCAGCTGAACGATCACGTGATCGCGCGCTGGACAGGTCGATCCTCGCGCTCGCCGTCCCCGCCCTCGGCGCCCTCGTCGCCGAGCCCGTGTTCGTCCTCGTCGACTCCGCCGTCGTCGGTCACCTCGGCACCGCAGAGCTCGCCGGGCTCTCCCTAGCGAGCACGATCCTCATGACCGTCGTCGGCCTCTGCGTCTTCCTCGCGTACGCGACGACGGCCGCCGTCTCGCGCCGCGCGGGCGCGGGCCACCGCGCCGAGGCTCTCCAGGCGGGAATCGACGGGCTGTGGCTCGCGCTCGCCCTCGGCCTCGCCCTCGCGGCCGGGCTCGGTCTCGCGGCTCCGCACGTCATCGGGCTGCTCGGCGCGGACACGGACGTGGCACGGCACGCGACCGACTACCTGCGCTGGTCCGTGCCGGGGCTGCCCGGCATGCTCGTCGTCCTCGCGTCGACGGGCGTCCTGCGCGGCATGCTCGACACGCGCACACCGCTGTACGTCGCGGTCGGCGGCGCCATCCTCAACACGGTCCTCAACGTCACGCTCGTGTGGGGCCTCGGGCTCGGCATCGCCGGCTCGGGCGCGGGCACGGCGGTCGCGCAGCTCGCGATGGCCGTCGTCCTCGTGGTCGTCGTCGTCCGTTTCGCACGCAGGGAGCGCGTGAGCCTGCGGCCGCAACGAGGCGGCATCTGGGCGTCGGCGCGCGGTGGACTTCCGCTCGTCGTGCGCACGCTCTCGCTGCGGCTCGCGATCCTCCTCACGGTGTGGGTCGCGACAGGGCTGGGGGCGGTGACGCTCGCGTCGCACCAGGTGGTCAACAGCGTGTGGGGCCTCACGGCGTTCGCGCTCGACGCCCTCGCGATCGCCGCGCAGGCACTCGTCGGCCACGGCCTCGGCGCGGGCGACACGGCGCGGGTCCGCACGGTCCTGCGGCGCACGCTGCAGTGGGGTCTCGGCGCCGGCGCCGTCCTCGGCGTGATCGTCGCGGCGGCGTCACCGCTGCTCGCGCCGCTGTTCACCGAGGACGCGGAGGTGCGTCGCGCGGTGGTCGCGGGCCTCGTGACGACGTCCGTGCTGCTGCCGCTCGCGGGCTGGGTGTTCGTGCTCGACGGCGTGCTCATCGGTGCGGGCGACGGTCGCTACCTCGCCTGGGCGGGCATGGCCACGCTCGTCGCGTACGTGCCGTGCGCGCTCGCCGTGCGCGCGTGGGCGCCGTCCGGGGCGTGGGGGGTCGTGTGGCTGTGGCTCGCGTTCAGCGGCGTGTTCATGCTGGCGCGGGCGCTGACGACAGGTCTGCGCGCGCGCACGACGGCGTGGATGGTCACGGGTTCCTGACCCGACGCCCCCTCTCTCACCCTTCCCCACGGATTGACGCTCTCCCCCGGTCCGACGGGGGGAGAGCGTCGATCCGTCGAGCAACGGATCGGCGTCGCTACGCTCGGCGCATGACCGACACGACCGACACCCCGCCCGCTGCAGCGCCTTCGGACGCGACGAGCCACCCCGCACCCCGTCTCGCCCTGCAGGAGATCGTGGTCGACTGCGCCGACCCCGCTGCTCTCGCCCAGTTCTGGGCCGGCCTGCTGCGCACGCGTTGGGTCCTGCAGCACGAGGGGTGGGCCGTGGTCGACGCGGACCCGCTGTTCCTCGCGTTCCAGCAGGTCCCGGAGCCCAAGAGCTCTCCGAAGAACCGCCTGCACCTCGACGTGCTCGCCACGGATGCGGACGCGGAGGCCGCACGCGCTGTCGCGCTCGGGGCGACGCTCGCGGGCGGTCGGGAGATCGGGGACGACGGCGACGGGTACGTCGTCCTGCGCGACCCGGAGGGCAACGAGTTCTGCCTCGTCGTCGACAACGGCGGCGGCTGGACGGCGGGAACGCGTGCGGCGCTCGACGAGCGAGGCACGGAGGGCTGACTCCCCGCTCGACCCACCACCACGACGGATCGACGCAGCACCCCCGTTCGATGGGAGGAACGCATCAGTCCGTCGGGAGGTACGGGCGCCGGAAGCCGCGTGGGTACCGGGGAGCAGCGCCTCAAGCAGGGGGCAGGGGGCGTGCGAGCCCGACGGGGCCGGTGCGGCGGGCGTCGCGGACGAGCACGCCGACGAGCGCGAGCAGCGCCGCTCCGGAGAGGAGATGGAGCGGCAGGCCCCATGTCGAGCTGTCGGCGCCGCTGGTGCCGTACGTGTCGGCGAGCGCCGTGCCGGGCCCGAAGCTCGCCATGAAGTAGGCGGGCGAGCCGGCGGCGAGCATCCCGAGGAACCATGCGGCGACGAGGCAGGGACGCGGTGCAGCGGAGAGCCACGTGATGAGCGCGAGCACGAGCGCGAGGAGCACGCCGCCGACGAGCACCCCGAGCGTCACCCAGGTACCGAGCGAGTCGTGGTTCGCCTCGACGTCGTCGATGATGCGCGCGAGCGAGCGGCCGGGCGCGGCCGCGAGCGGGTTGAGGACGAGGGCCTGGACGGCGGCCACGGCCGCGTAGAGGGTGACGAGCACCAGACCGACGACGGCGACGACGCGCGCGCGACGCGCCTGACCGGGTCGTACGAGATGGCCTGCCATCCGCCCACGCTAGGACGACGCCACGACCCCGAGCATCCGACCTTGGGATGATTTCGTCCCGTTACGAGGGATGTGGACGTGACGCGCCGGAGCACGGGCGGGTCACGTCCACGGGCTCAGCGCGTCGCCGCCCCGTCCCGCGGCGTAAGGCTCCGCACAGCGTCGCGGAGGAAGCCCCGGGGGTTGGCGTGGCGCAGGACCTTGATCGAGCGCTCGAGCGCGGTCTCGGGCTCGACCCCGAACCGCAGCACCGAATAGGCCGCGGCGGCTGCGGCGGTCCTGCTGCGGGCCTCGTAGCAGTGGACGAGCACGGTGCGGCCCTCGGCGCGGAGGTCGGCGATGACGTCCGCGACCTCGCGGAGCGTGGCGGCAGGGTCGAGGTTCGTCCCCTGCTGGTCGATGAGCCGCACGCGCACGTGGTGCTCGGGCCGCACCCCGGCGGCGGGTGCGGGCTGCGCGGTGCCGACGCGGCACAGCGAGACGACGGCGTCGACCCCGGCGGGCGGGCCGTCGAGCGCCGAGAGGTCCGCGAGGAGGACGCCCGGGTCGTCGGGGTGCGCGACGGGAGGCGTCGTGTCGTCCGAGACGGGCATCCGCTCGACGCGCGGCCACGCGCCCGGCCTGCCCGGCGCCCCGTCGAGCACGATCTCGGTGAGGCGTGCGAGGTCGTCCCCGGTCGCGATGATGTCGCGTCCGCCCCAGCCGTGCAGGTGGCGCAGCCACGTGAGCGGCAGGCGGGAGTGCCCGGCGAGCGCGCCCTCGAGCATGCCGGTGATCGCGGCGACGGTGTCGGTGTCACCGCCTCCGCGGACGGCGAGTTCGACGCGGCTGCGGTAGTCGGTGCCGTGGACGACGGCGGACCAGGCGGACTGGAGCGACGAGCGCACCCACCCGTTGGAGCCGTACCAGTGGACGGGCAGGTGCGCCTCGGCCTCGTCGAGGAGCGCGGCCCAGTGGGCGGCGCGGTCGGCGGGCAGGGCGCGGAGGTCGGCCTCGCCCGTGAGGACTGCGTGGCGGACGGTGAGGGCCCACAGGACGCAGGCCTCGGCGGCCTCGGGGTCGTGGTGGGTGAGCGTGGACTGGCGGGCGGCGGCCGCGGCGGTGCGTCCGGCGTCGTCGAGCGTCGCGACGATGACGGGCGCGAGGCGCATGAGCGACCCGTTGCCGCCCGAGCGTCCGGTTTCCGCGTGGAGGGCGTCCGAGGCGGCGACGGCTGACGCCTCGGTGGACTCGGCGCGGCCGAGCACCTGACGGGTCTGGATGCCGACGTCCTTGGCGTCGCGGGCCCAGTCCTTCCAGGCGCCGACGATGCCTCCGAGCGTCGCGGCGTCGTCGAGCGGCTCGCCCGCGGCGAGGGCGCGGAGGATCGGGACGGCCATCGACGTGTCGTCGGTCCACTCCCCCTTCTCCCAGCCGAAGGTGCCGCCGGCGGCGAGCCTCACGGGCTGGTCTGCGGCGAGCGGCGCCTGGAACTCGTAGGGGGCTCCGACAGCGTCGGCGAGGGCGGCGCCGAGGACGACGCCGACGGCGCGGTCCTTCTGCTGCGTGGTGAGCACCATGCTGACCTCCCTGAAGGTCGATATGCTGAAACTTGCGATTATCGAGAGAATAAGCGCGGACATGATTAGATGTCAACATGCACGTCGACTCCCACGGCAAGAGGCTCACGGACTACCCGCGCCCCTCGGTCGCCGTCGACACTGCGGTCCTCTCCGTCGTCGACGGCGCGCTGGTCGTCGCGCTCGTCGTCGACCACCGCACGGGTGGCCGACGCCTTCCCGGGACCTTCCTTCACGCGGGCGAACGCCTCGCCGACGCCGTCCGCCGCTCCCTCGCCGCGAAGGCTGGCCTCCACGATCTCGAGCCCGTCCAGCTCGGCGTCCTCGACGACCCCGAGCGCGACGATCGCGGATGGGTCCTGTCCGTCGCGCACCTCGCCGTCGTCCCGGCCAGCACGCTCGCGGGCCTCGAGCCCGCGCCTGTCGCCGAGGCCCACGGGCTCGACCACGACCACGACGCGATCGTCGACCTCGCCGTCGCGCGCGTCCGCGCGGACCACGCCACGCGCCCCGACCCGAACCGGCTGCTCGGCGAGCCCTTCCCCATGACGGAGCTCCGCGAGCTCCACGAGGCGGTCGCGGGCGAGCGCCTGCAGCCCGACACGTTCCGCCGCTGGGCGCTGCCGTGGCTCGTGGACTCGGGCGAGCAACGCCGCGGCACCGTCGGCAAGCCGGCCGCCCTCTTCACCCACCCCGCCGACCCGGCCCCCGTGGCTCGATAGCCGATCCGACCACCTGAGCCGGTCGGATCGGCTATCGAGCCACGGCGGCGCGGGGTCTCGTACGTCGGGCGCGGGGAGGCAGCCGCGCAGAAGCACGAAGCCCGGCACCCCTGACGGGGTACCGGGCTTCGCTGGTCAGCGCTGCGCTCAGGCGGCGACGACCTTGATCTTGACGTTCGCGGCGACCTCGGCGTGCAGGCGCACCGACACGGTGTACTCGCCGGTCGACTTGATCGTCTGGCCGACCTCGATCTTGCGGCGGTCGAGCTTCGGGCCACCGGCAGCCTCGACGGCCGCGGCGATGTCCGCGGTCGTCACGGCGCCGAAGAGGCGGCCACCGTTGCCGGCCTTGGCCGACACGGCGTACGGCTTGCCCTGGAGCGCGTCGCGCACAGCGCGGGCACCCTCGAGCGTCGCGATCTCGCGGGCCTTGCGGGCCTTGCGGATCGCCGTCACCTCGGACTCGGCACCCTTGGACCAGGCGGTCGCCAGGCCACGGGGGACGAGGTAGTTGCGCGCGTAACCGTCCTTGACGGTGACGACGTCGCCGGGCTCACCGAGGCCGGAGACCTCGTGCGTGAGGATGAGCTTTGCCATCTTCTGTGATTTCCCTTCGTGGCGCCGGCTCAGCGAGCCGAGGACGAGTAGGGCAGGAGGGCCATCTCGCGCGCGTTCTTCACGGCGCGCGCGATCTGACGCTGCTCCTGGACGGAGACACCCGTGACGCGGCGCGCACGGATCTTCCCGCGGTCAGAGATGAACTTGCGCAGGAGCGCAGAGTCCTTGTAGTCGACGACGTCGATCTTCGCGGACTTCAGCGGGTTGGACTTCTTCTTGGGCTTGCGGACAACGGCCTTGGCCATCGTGGGGGCTCCTTGTCAGGTGCTGTCCCTCCGCGCCGCGAGGCGGGCGGAGGGTCGTCGTGTCTGTGTCCCGGGCGGGGGAACGGTCAGAACGGGGGCTCGTCGGAGAAGCCGCCGCCGGAGGAGGCGGGACCGGACGTGGCCCACGGGTCGTTCTGCTGCTGGTAGCCACCGCCACCACCACCCTGGGGTGCGCCGCCGAAACTGCCACCACCGCCGCCACCCGAGCGCTGGGCTCGCGTGACCTTGGCGGAGGCGTACCGCAGGGACGGACCGATCTCGTCCACCTGCAGCTCGACGACGGTGCGCTTCTCACCCTCACGGGTCTCGTACGACCGCTGGGTCAGCCGACCCTGCACGATGACGCGCATGCCCTTGGTGAGGGTCTCTGCGACGTTCTCGGCGGCCTCGCGCCAGACCGAGCAACGGAGGAACAGCGCATCGCCGTCCTTCCACTCGTTCGACTGGCGGTCGAAGGCGCGGGGCGTGGAGGCCACCGTGAAGTTGGCCACCGCTGCACCCGACGGGGTGAAACGGAGCTCCGGGTCCGCGGTGAGGTTGCCCACCACGGTGATGACGGTGTCACCAGCCATTGCCTACTCCTTCGAGATGTACGGGACCCACCGGCTGCTGCCGGCGGGGGTGGAGCGTGGAGACGTCAGGAAGCGTCGGCCTCGGCGGGGACCTCGGCGGCGACGGCGGGAGCCGCTGCAGCCTTGGACTCCTCGCGGCGGAGCACCTTCGTGCGCAGGACGACCTCGTTGAGGCCGAGCTGGCGGTCGAGCTCCTTGGCGGTCGCGGGGGTCGCGGTGAAGTCGACCACCGCGTAGATCCCCTCGGACTTCTTCTTGATGTCGTAGGCGAGACGACGGCGGCCCCAGATGTCGATCTTGTCGACGGACCCACCCTCGGTCGTGACGACCGTGAGGTACTTGTCGAGCGACGGGGCGACGGTGCGCTCCTCGATCTCGGGATCAAGGATGATCATCAGCTCGTACTGACGCAGGCTCATACCCACCTCCTCTGGACTTGGCGGCCACGGGACTTCCGTGACAGGAGGGTTGTTGCGTCTCCCTGCGGCGGGCACGTCCGATGGCGGACGGTCGACGCAGGGCAGGGTGTCAGGGTACCGGAAACGTCGGCACCCTCACCAACGGTGTGACGGACCGCTCAGGCCCGTCCACCGAGGTCATGGCTCCCGACCCTCCCCGCCCTGTGCGTCCGCGGGCTGCGTCGTCGGGTCCTGGGCCGGTTCTGTCGTGGGGTCCGGGGGTTCCGGCTCGGTCGGGTCGTCGGTCGGCGTGGGGTCGGGCGTGGCCGGGGGCCCGGAGGAGACGACGATCGTGATGCTCGAGCCAGGGGGGACCTCGGTGCCCTCGCCCGGCTGGGACTCGATGACGAGCCCCTTGGGGATGTTCGCGTCCTCGCGATAGATGACGACGGCCTCGAGGCCGGCCCTCGACAGGAGACGGCGCGCGGTCTCCTCCTTGACGCCGACGATGCCGCCCGGGACGGCCGCTGCCTGCGGCGTCGTGGGCTCGTCGCTGGGCGTCTCGGAGGGCTCGTCGGTCGGCTCCACGCTCGGGGTGTCCGTCGGCGTGGGGCGTTCGGGGACGGCGCGGGCGGGGAAGTCGACGACGGGGACGCCGTCGAGCGCCTTCGTCATGTACGACGTCCAGATGTCGAGGGGCGCGGTGCCGCCGGTGATCTCGCGGTAGCCCCGGAACGTGTCGATCGACTGCTGGCTGCCGTCGTCGCCGCTCTGGTAGAGGGCCACGGCGGTGACGACCTGCGGGGTGTAGCCGACGAACCATGCGGAGCGGTTGTCGTTCGACGTGCCGGTCTTGCCGGCGACGGGGCGGCCGAGCTGCTTGGCGGTCGTGCCGGAGCCGTGCTGGACGACCTGCGTGAGCGCGTACGTGGTCTCGTTGACGACGTCGGCCTCGATGACGCGTTCGGGTGCCTTGGCACCGCGGTAGATGTCGGAGTCTCCGCCGATCCGACGGACGGAGTCGACGATGAACGGGTCGTTGTGGAGACCGCCGGAGGCGAGCGTGCCGTAGGACTCCGCCATGTCGATCGGGTGGACGGCCGCGACGCCGAGCACGGACGAGGGCACGTCCTTGAGGTCCGGGGTGTCGGTCGGGATTCCTGCGCGGACGGCGACGGCGTTGGTGACCTCGGGGGTGAGCTCGAGGTTGAGCTCGACGAACGGGGTGTTGACGGAGTTCTCCGTGGCGCGCAGCAGGCTGATGTTGCCCCAGTTGGTGCCGCCGAAGTTCCGCACCGGATCCTTGATGCCGTCGAAGCGGCGGCCGCTGTTGCCGTTGAAGCGGTCGTCCAGGGTGTGCCCGGCCTCGAGAGCGGCGACGAGCGTGAAGGGCTTGAACGTCGAGCCGGCCTGGGCGCGGTCCTGGGTGACGCGGTTCTGCTGGACCTTCGTGTAGTCCTCGCCCGCGTAGAGCGCACGGATCGCACCCGTGCTGGCGTCGAGGGCGACCGCTGCGGCGCGGAGGTTCTTCGAGGAGCCCTCGAGGAGGCCTTCCTTCTGGATGGTCTCCTGGAGCGCGGCCTGATCCTTGCGGTCGATCGTCGTGATGATCTTCAGGCCGACGG
Organism: Sanguibacter sp. HDW7; assembly: GCF_011300875.1. NCBI lineage: Bacteria > Bacillati > Actinomycetota > Actinomycetes > Micrococcales > Sanguibacteraceae > Sanguibacter > Sanguibacter sp. HDW7. The sequence goes on from NZ_CP049862.1 coordinate 3,271,085, forward strand.
CGCCGATCTCCTCGTCGGTCGTGAGGCCCGCGGCGACGACTTCGCGCCGCACCATGTCGAGCAGGTAGCCGCGCGGGCCGGCGAGCGAGTTGGACCGCTTGACCTCGATGGTCTTGGGCATCTTGAGCTTGTCGGCCTCGGCCTGGGTGAGGGCGCCGGTGAGGACCATCGAGTCCCGGACGTAGTCGAACCGGCGCTCGGCGTTGGTCTCGCTCGTGCGCGGGTCGAAGTTGGTGGGCGACGGGATGATGCCGGCGAGGAGGACGGCCTGGGCCGTCGTGAGGTCCTTGGCGTCGACGCCGAAGTAGGCCTGGGCCGCGGTCTGGATGCCGTAGGCGCCGCGACCGAAGTAGATCGTGTTGATGTAGCCGGAGAGGATCTCGTCCTTGTCGGCCTGCTGCCCGAGCTTGAGGGAGAGCAGCGCCTCCTTGAGCTTGCCGACGTAGTCGGTGACGGTCTCGTCACCGAGGTAGCGCTCGGCGTACTGCTGCGTGATCGTCGAGCCGCCCTGGCGCTTGCCGGTCGTGACGTTGACCCACAGCGCGCGGGCCATGCCCTTGACGTCGACCCCTGCGTTCTCCCAGAACGTCCGGTCCTCGGCGGCGACGACGGCATCCTTGACGACGTCGGGGATGACGTCGTCGGCGATGATCTCGCGGTTGTTCTCGACGAACTTGCCCATCTCGGTCGTGCCGTCCGAGTAGTAGACGGTCGTCGTCTGGGCGAGCGCGAAGGCGGAGGCCTCGGGGATCTCGGTGCGCGCGTAGGCGGTGACGAGTGCCCCGACGCCGACGGCACCGACGAAGAGGACCGAGGTGAGGACGAAGCGCCACGACGGCACCCAGCGGTGGATGCGGCCTCGGCCCGCTCGCGGGTAGTTGAACAGACGGCGACGGCCCGACGCCGGTGCGGCGGCACGCTTCGCGCTCGCTGCCTTCCTCGTCCCGGTCACGGTGGCCCCTTCTTGTCGCTGGTACGGCCGTAGGCACCCTATGCGCTCGCGCAGCGCCGGCGGGGGACCCGACCCGGACTCTGCCCGGCCCTGCCCCGCGTGCTCCGCACGATCTTCACAGGGGCGGTGACGCAGCGCACGCGCGGGTGCTTGCGGCGGCGGGCGGCGCGTCCTACGCTCGTCGATGTATCGGTTCGATACATCGACACGTCCTCGGGGCCACGGCGCCCCGGACGACCCAGGAGGAGGTGCAGGGTGCGCGCACGGTCGGAGGTCCTCGAGACCGCGATCCTCGGCATCCTCGCGGACTCCCCCCTCCACGGCTATGAGCTGCGCAAGCGGCTCAACGTGCTGCTCGGGTCGTTCCGCGCCCTCTCGTACGGCTCCCTCTACCCGGCACTGCGCTCGCTCGAGCAGCGCGCGCTCATCGCCGGCACGGAGACGACGGACGCGCCTCCCCAGCACGCGCTCTCCGGACGTCGCTCGCGCATCGTGTACGAGCTCACGGCGCACGGCAAGGAGCACCTGCAGGGGCTTCTCTCGTCCTCGGGCCCCGCGGCCTGGGAGGACGAGGGCTTCGACGTCAGGTTCGCCCTCTTCGGGAAGACCGACGCCGAGACCCGCCTGCGCATCCTCGAGGGACGTCGCACGCGGCTCGCCGAACGCCTGGAGATGGTGCGCGAGAGCGCGAGCCGGACCCGCGAGCGTCTCGACGAGTACACGCTCGAGCTTCAGCGGCACGGCCTCGAGCAGGTCGAGCACGAGGTCGCCTGGCTCGACGAGCTCATCGACACCGAGCGCGGGCGTGCCCGTGCTCCGCGGTCCGCGGCGCGCCGCGCAACGGGCAGCACCACTCAGAACGAAGCCGCGGACGAGCAGCGTCCCGGCACAACCAGCAAGGAGCGAGGATGACCTCCATCCGCGTCGCCATCGTCGGCGTCGGCAACTGTGCCGCGTCGCTCGTCCAGGGCGTCCACTACTACCGCGACACCCCGGCCGACCAGAAGGTCCCCGGCCTCATGCACGTCCAGATGGGCGAGTACCACGTCAAGGACGTCGAGTTCGTCATGGCGCTCGACGTGGACGCGAAGAAGGTCGGCTTCGACCTCTCGGAGGCGATCTTCGCCTCGGAGAACAACACCATCAAGATCTCGGACGTCCCGCCGCTCGGCGTGACGGTCCAGCGCGGCCACACCCTCGACGGCATCGGCAAGTACTACGCCGAGACCATCGAGGAGTCTGACGCCGAGCCGATCGACGTCGTCCAGCAGCTCAAGGACAACAAGGTCGACGTCCTCGTCTGCTACCTCCCCGTCGGTTCGGAGAAGGCCGCGAAGTTCTACGCGCAGGCCGCCATCGACGCGAAGGTCGCCTTCGTCAACGCGCTCCCCGTCTTCATCGCGTCCGACCCGGAGTGGGCCGCGAAGTTCGAGGAGGCCGGCGTGCCGATCGTCGGCGACGACATCAAGTCGCAGGTCGGCGCGACCATCACGCACCGCGTGCTCGCGCGTCTCTTCGAGGACCGTGGAGTCATCCTCGACCGGACGTACCAGCTCAACGTCGGCGGCAACATGGACTTCAAGAACATGCTCGAGCGTGAGCGCCTTGAGTCCAAGAAGATCTCCAAGACGCAGGCCGTGACGTCCAACCTCGAGGACGGCCCCCTGGCCGGCAAGAAGGAGGACCGCAACGTCCACATCGGCCCGTCGGACTACGTCGCGTGGCTCGACGACCGCAAGTGGGCGTACGTGCGCCTCGAGGGTCGCGCGTTCGGCGAGGTCCCCCTCAACCTCGAGTACAAGCTCGAGGTCTGGGACTCCCCGAACTCGGCCGGCATCATCATCGACGCGCTCCGCGCGGCGAAGATCGCCAAGGACCGCGGCGTCGGCGGCCCGATCCACGCTGCTGCGACGTACTTCATGAAGTCGCCGCCGCTCCAGATGGAGGACGGCGTCGGCCGCGCCCGCCTCGAGGCCTTCCTCGCGGGCGAGATCGAGCGCTGACCCGGCTCTCCGGGACCAGATCGACGGGAGAACCCCCGCGCCGCACGGCGCGGGGGTTCTCCCGTTCCTGCAGGTGGCCGATAGCGTGGGCGCGTGCGCGTACTCGCCGAGCTCCGGACCCTCCTGAGGATCCGTGACTTCAGACGGCTGTTCACGATCAGGATCGTGAGCCAGTCGGCCGACGGCATGTTCCAGGCGGGCCTCGCGACCCTGTTCTTCTTCTCGCCGGAGCGCGCATCGAGCGCGGGCCAGGTCGCGATCGCATTCGCTGTGCTCCTCGCGCCGTTCACGATCGTCGGGCCGTGGGCAGGGGTCTTTCTCGACCGCTGGCGTCGCCGTCAGGTGCTGCTCGTCGGCAACCTCGTGCGGGCTTTCGTCGCCCTCGTGATCGGTGGGCTCATGCTGGCGACGCCGGCCGGCCAGGATCTCGGCGTCGGGATCTATGCGCTCGCGCTCGTCAACCTGTCGATCAACCGCTTCCTGCTCTCGGCCCTGTCGGCGGGCCTGCCGCGGCTCGTCGACGGGCAGCTGCTGCTCACAGCGAACTCGCTGCTCCCGACGCTCGGCGCGGTGTCGTCGGGCGTCGGCGCGGGGCTGGGGCTGCTCATCGGGCTCGTCGCACCTGCCGGCCGGCTCAAGGATGCGGCCGCTGTCGTCGTCGCGGCGCTGCTCATGTCGGCGGCGTCGGCTCTCGCGCTGCGCCTGCGCCGGGACCGTCTGGGCCCGGAGGAGCCGGACCGCACGCCCCTGCGGGACTCGCTCGGCGTCATGGCCCGCGACCTCGTCGCGGGGGCGCGCTACCTCGCGCGGCGGGGCACGCCCGGGCAGGCGCTCGTCGTCATGTCGCTGCACCGGTTCCTCTTCGGCATGACGATGGTCTACGGGATCCTCCTCGCGAAGAACTACCTCGCCTCCCCGTCGGACGCGTCGGGCGGGCTCGCGGTGTTCGCGCAGATCGGTGCGGCGACGGGGCTCGGTTTTGCGGCGGCGGTCGTGCTCTCGCCGACGCTCGGCGCGCGGCTCGGCCAGCGGCCGTGGATCCTCGTGTGCCTGGGTCTGGGGGCGTTCGCCCAGGCCGCACTGGCCGTGCACGTGTCGCTCCCGATGATGCTCGTCGCGGGGGCGGCGCTCGGGCTGTCGTCGCAGGGCGCCAAGATCGCGGTCGACACGATCGTCCAGCGGGACACGGCCGACGACTTCCGGGGACGCGCGTTCGCTCTGTACGACGTCCTGTACAACACGGGTCTCATCGGGGCGGCGGCGCTCGCCGCCGCGGCCCTCCCGGACGGCGGCTACTCGCGGCCGCTGTACGCGGCGCTCGCCGTCGTGTACGTCGTCGTCGCGGTCGTGTACGCCCGACGCGGCGTGCGCGAGCCCCGCGAGGTCGTCGGGGTCACCGGGGCCTGACTCCCCGGGTGGCGCGCTGGGACGTGTGTCACACTGTTCGTTATCCATGGGAGCGCTTCCTCGCTGGATGGCAGCGTGAGACCGCACCCACGGGGCTTCTGTGCGAGTTAGTCAGGACGGATGCCTAACTAAGTCTCATCTTGGTAACGACCCTGCGCCAGGGGTGCAGATTTAAGTAACCCTTCCTTACTATGGCTCTAGACCTCCACGGTGGAGGACTCGTCGGTGCAGTGCTGCGCCGCAGAGAAAGGACCAACGATGCTCCGTACAGGAAGCCGCAAGCGGCTCATCCCGCTGGTGGCGCTGGTTTCCAGCGTCGCGCTGTTCGCCACCGCATGCTCGGGCGACGGCAAGACCGAAGAGACGTCAAAGCCCGGTGCGGGTGGCTCCTCGGCGCCGTCCGACAAGCCGGCCGAGAAGGTCGACCGCCCGCTCGTCGTGTTCGCCGGCTCGCAGACGCCGATCACCGCGAACTTCAACCCGTACGCGCCGACCGTCCTGCACGGCGCGCTCGGCCCCATCTACGAGACGCTCTTCCACTACAACAAGACGTCGGCCGACCCGGCCACGCCGATGCTCGGTGAGTCCTTCGAGTTCAACGCCGAGGGCACCGAGGCGACGATCAAGCTCCGCGCGGGCGTCAAGTGGAACGACGGCAAGGACTTCACGGCCGACGACGTCGTGTTCTCCTTCACCAACGTCGCCAAGGCGAACTACATCGACTCGGCCGAGGCCGTCGACGCCACGACCGTCAAGCTGAAGTTCAACGCCCCGTCCTTCACCAACGAGTGGGCGATCTTCGGCGCGACGTTCATCGTCCCCAAGCACGTCTTCGGCGAGTTCACCGAGCTCGAGAAGCTCGTCGCCTTCGCGAACGACAAGGCGCCCGTCGGCACCGGCCCGTTCGTCCTCGAGGCCGCGACCTCCGCGTCGTACACCCTCAAGGCCAACCCGAACTACTGGCAGACCGGCAAGCCGGCCCTCCAGGAGGTCCAGTACCTCGGCATCGACGGCAACAGCTCTGCTCAGGCGATGATGCAGGCCGGCGAGATCGACTACATGTCGCTCTTCGTGCCGAACCCCGAGTCGCTCACCGGCACCGGTGACATCGCGATGGTCAACACGCCGATGGACCCGACCGTCCTCTACACCTGCGCCAACGCCGACCTCGGCTGCAAGGGTGCCCAGACGGACGTCGCCGTGCGCAACGCTCTCAGCCTCGCGCTCGACCGCAAGACGATCAACGACAAGGCGTTCGTCGGCCTCGCCGGCACCATCTCGCCCACGTTCGCGCTCCTCGGTCGTGACGACAAGTGGATCGCCGACGGCATGCCCAAGGAGATCGGCCAGACGGCCGACGTCGCGGGCGCCGAGAAGATCCTCACCGACGCCGGCTACGCCAAGGGCTCGGACGGCATCTTCGCCAAGGATGGCCAGAAGGTCTCCATGAAGCTCAAGGTCATCTCCGACTGGTCCGACTACGTCTCCGCGGTCGAGCTCATCTCCTCGCAGGCCAAGGCGGCCGGCATCGAGGTCAAGGTCGAGACGACCGACTGGGACGGCTTCTCCAACGCGCGTCTCTCCGGTGACTACGAGCTCATCATCGGCGGCATGGTCGGCACGTCGCTGTCCGACCCGTTCCAGCTCTACCGCGACTGGTTCGCCGGTACGCACACCCAGAAGGTCGGGACGAACCTCGAGCCCGGCGAGTGGAACATGACGCGCTACTCCAACAAGATCGTCGACGACGCCATCGCCACGGCGGCCGGCACGCGTGACGAGGCAGCGAAGAAGGAGGCGTACGGCAAGATCCAGACGGAGATCGTCCGCGACCTCCCGTACATCCCGCTCATCATCAACGCCACGCAGACGTGGTTCAACACGGTCGACTACGGCAACTGGCCGACCGAGAGCAACATGTTCGCCTTCCCGGCCGCATGGGGCTCCGTCTCCTCGGGTGTCGTGCTCTCGAGCATCACCGGCCCGAGCAAGTGACACCTGAGCCGAAGAGGAGCTGGATCGAAGTGAGGACGGCAACGCCATGAAGTTCTACATCCGAAGGATCGCCTTCTACCTGGTGACCCTCTGGGCAGCCATCTCCCTCAACTTCTTCATCCCCAAGCTGATGCCCGGCAATCCTGCCGACATCTTCCGGGAGAACCTTCTCCGCCAGGGTGGCGAGGTCACCCCGGCCATGGAGAAGACGATCCAGCTCCTCTTCGGCTCTCCCGACGACTCCCTCTGGGAGCAGTACACGCGGTACTGGTCGAACCTCTTCCAGGGCAACCTGGGAATCTCGACCACGAAGTACCCGACTCCGGTCACCGAGCTCCTCAGCGAGGCGCTCCCCTGGACCCTCATCCTCGTCGGCACCGCGACCGTCATCGCCTTCGTCCTGGGCGTCGGGCTCGGCGCCTGGGCGGGCTGGAAGCGCGGCACGTGGGTCGACAGCCTCATCCCCGGCTCCGCACTCATGCAGTCCATCCCGTACTTCTGGCTCGCGCTCGTGCTCGTCGCGATCTTCTCGGTCAACCTCGGTTGGTTCCCGATCATCGGCGGCTACTCGGCCCGCGAGTTCCGCGGCGGGCCAGAGATGTCGTGGGAGTTCATCGCGAGCGCCACGAAGCACGCGGTCCTGCCCGCGGCGACCATCGTCATCTCGTCCGTCGGCGGCTGGCTCATCGGCATGCGCAACATGATGGTCGCGACCCTCTCCGAGGACTACGTGACGACGGCCGAGGCCAAGGGGCTCAAGCCCTCCCGCGTCTTCCTCACCTACGCGACGCGCAACGCGTCGCTCCCCTCGCTCGCAGGATTCACGATCACCCTCGGCTTCGTCGTCGCCGGATCGATCGTCATGGAGCAGGTCTTCTCCTACCCCGGGATCGGCAAGCTCATGATCACCGCGGTGACGCAGAAGGACTTCGCGCTCATGCAGGGAGTGTTCCTCGTCATCACCCTCACGGTGCTCGCGGCGAACTTCCTCATGGACATCTTCTACGGACTCATCGACCCGAGGGCGCGCCAGAATGTCTGACAACTCCACCACCCAGACCACTCCGGACACGGCGCTCGCCCAGGCGGCCGGCGCACCAGCGCTCAGCGGCGCTCCGCAGCGCGGCGGACTGAAGTCGTTCCTGCCGAGCTTCTCCGGCAAGCTCGCCATCGGCCTCGTCCTCACGCTCGGCATCACGGCCTTCGCGCTCATCGCGCCGCACGTGACGCAGGACCCGCGCAACTACGACTCCGACCGGTTCCTGCCGCCCGGCTCCGGGCACCTGCTCGGAACCAACAACCTCGGTGCCGACGTCCTCGCCCAGCTCGCCGAAGGTGCGGCCGGATCGCTCATGGTCGGTCTCGTCACCGGTGTCATCGCGATCCTGCTCTCGCTCGTCTTCGGCATCGTCGCGGGCTACCTCGGCGGCTGGACCGACGAGGTCCTCTCCCTCATCACGAGCATCATGCTCGTCATCCCGGGCCTCCCGCTCATCATCGTCATCGCGGCCTACCTCGAGAACCGCTCGCTCACGGTCATCGCGATCATCCTCGGCCTCACCAGCTGGGCCGGACCCGCGATCGTCCTGAGGACCCAGGCAAGATCGCTGCGCAACCGCGACTACGTCGCCGCCGCACGCGTCGCCGGCGAGCGCCCCCTACGCATCATCACCGTCGAGATCCTCCCGAACCTGCTCCCGCTCCTCGCGGCGCAGTTCCTCGGGGCGTTCGTCGCCGCGATCCTCGCGGAGGCCGGCCTCTCCTTCCTCGGTCTCGGCCCCTCCGGCTCGCTCACCTGGGGCGTCATGCTCAACCAGGCGATGGCGCACAACGCGTTCCAGGTCGGCGCCTGGTGGTGGTTCGTCCCGCCGGGCCTCCTCATCGCCCTCTTCGGTTGCGGTCTCTCGCTCATCAACTTCTCGATCGACGAGATCATCAACCCCAAGCTCCGCAACGCACCGGCCGCCGTCAAGAGCGTCCGCAAGGCGCGCAAGGCCGGCGCCGAGGTCACGTCCTCCGCCACGACGAAGGAGGCCTGAACCATGGTCACGGCACCCCTGAGCTCTGCGGCCCACGAGGCCTACCTCGCACAGCAGACGCCCGTCCTCACGGCGACCGACGTCTCCGTCACCTACGAGGTCACGCCCCCGGTCGAGGCCGTCAAGCACGTCTCGCTCACCCTCAACCGGGGCGAGATCCTCGGCCTCGCCGGCGAGTCCGGCTGCGGCAAGACGACCCTCGCCTACGGCCTCAACCGGCTCCTCAAGCCGCCGGCGCTCCTCACGAGCGGCTCGGTGATCTTCCACGACGAGAGCGGCGAGGACATCGACGTCGTCGCGCTCGACGGCAAGGGCCTGCGGACGTTCCGCTGGGACAAGGTCTCGATGGTCTTCCAGGGCGCGATGAACTCGCTCAACCCGGTGATCTCGATCCGCGCCCAGATCTTCGACATCTTCACGACGCACCGTCCGTCGATGTCGCGCAAGGAGAAGGAGGAGCGCTCGGCCGAGCTGCTCCAGCTCGTCGGCGTCGACCCGAACCGGCTCGGCTCCTACGCGCACGAGCTCTCCGGCGGTATGCGCCAGCGCGTCATGATCGCCATGGCCCTCGCGCTCAACCCGCAGGTGATGATCATGGACGAGCCGACGACGGCTCTCGACGTCGTCGTCCAGCGAGGCATCCTCCGCGAGATCATGCGGCTCCGCGAGCGTTTCAACTTCGCGGTCGTCTTCATCACGCACGACCTCCCGCTCCTTCTGGAGATCTCCGACCGCATCGCGGTCATGCGTGCCGGCGAGATCGTCGAGCTCGACACCGCCGAGAACATCCTCGGGGCACCCCAGCACGACTACACGAAGAAGCTCCTCGGGTCCTTCCCCAGCCTCTTCGGCGAGCGCGGCGACTTCGTCCGCTCCGGCATGACCGAGACGGAGGCGGGCAAGTGACCGAGAGCCTCGAGGTCCGCGACCTCACCAAGGACTTCAAGATCCGCAAGGGCCTCAAGAGCAGCCAGCTGCGCGCGGCCGACCACGTGAGCTTCACGCTGGAGCCCGGCAAGACCATCGCGCTCGTCGGCGAGTCCGGCTCGGGCAAGTCGACCGTCGCCCGCATGATCGCGAAGCTCGAGACGCCGTCGTCCGGCCAGATCCTCCTCGACGGCAAGGACTCCGCGACGCACGGCGCCGCGCTGCGCTCCTACCGCAACAACGTGCAGATGGTCTTCCAGGACCCGTTCGCGTCGCTCAACCCGTTCCACTCGATCGCTCACCACCTCGAGCGTCCCCTGCGGATCCACGGCCGGTCGAAGTCGCGCAGCGACCTCGACGCCACGGTCAACGAGCTCCTCGAGCGCGTCAACCTCACGCCGGCGAACAGCTACGCGCAGCGTCGTCCGCACGAGCTCTCGGGCGGCCAGCGCCAGCGCGTCGCGATCGCCCGGGCACTCGCGCCCGGCGCGCGGTTCCTCATCGCTGACGAGCCGGTCTCGATGCTCGACGTCTCGATCCGCCTCGGTGTCCTCAACCTGCTGGCCCGCCTGCAGCGCGAGGAGAACCTCGGCGTCCTCTACATCACGCACGACCTCGCAACCGCACGACACTTCTCCGACGAGATCCTCGTGATGTTCCGCGGCAAGGTCGTCGAGCGTGGGCCGTCGGACGAGGTCATCCTCAACCCGCAGCACGACTACACGAAGCTGCTTCTCTCCGCGGCGCCCGAGCCCACCAACCAGGGCAAGCTCCGCCGTGAGGTCCGCGAGGAGCTCGCGAGCGGCGCCGGCCCCGGCGACCGCTTCGGCACCAGCGGCCTGTGACCGGCTCCGCGGCGTCACGCAGCCTGCTCCCCCTCCCGCGATCTGTCGCCGCGGGTCAGGGGACCGTCGCCCTCCACGACGGTTCGCGGATGCATGTCGCTCCTCAGCTCCGTCCGGCAGCCCGCGCCTGGGCCCGTGACGCCGCGGAAGCCCACGGTGTCGACCTCGTCCTCACGGACGAGGTCGACGCACCCGTGGTCCTCGAGATCGACCCCGTCCTCCCTGCGGGCGGGTACACGCTGACGACCCGCCGCACCGGCACGCGCGTGCGGATCGGCGCGGGCGACCTCGCCGGAGCCTTCGCCGCCGTGCAGACCCTGCGCCAGCTCGCAGGTCCCGACGGCTTCCGGCGCGGTCCCGTGCGGAACGCGGGCCGGATCGAGCTTCCCGTCATCCAGGTCGAGGACGCCCCCCGCTTCGCGTGGCGCGGCATCCTGCTCGACGTCGCCCGGCACTTCCTGCCGAAGGCCGACGTCCTGCGGTTCATCGACCTCGCGGCAGCCCACCACCTCAACGTGCTCCACCTGCACCTCACGGACGACCAGGGCTGGCGCGTCGAGATCGACGCGTTCCCCCGGCTCACCGAGGTCGGCTCGTGGCGCCCGACGACGCAGGTCGGTTCGTGGCGCTTCCCCAATCTCGACGGCCGCCCGCACGGCGGCTTCTACACGAAGGACGACCTGCGCGAGATCGTCGCGTACGCGCGCGCCCGTGGCGTCGAGGTCATGCCGGAGATCGACGTGCCTGGTCACGTCGAGGCCGCGATCGCGGCGTACCCCGAGCTCGGCGTGTCGAAGAAGCCGCACCAGGTCCGCACCACGTGGGGCATCTCGACGCAGGTGCTCGACCCGTCCGAGGCGAGCCTCGACTTCTTCCGCACCGTCGTCGACGAGCTCGTCGAGGTGTTCGACGGGCCCTGGTTCGGCATCGGCGGCGACGAGGTCCCGCCGCACCTGTGGCTCGACGCGCCGCACGTCGTCGCGCAGGCCGAGGCCCTGGGCCTCGGCTCGGTCGCAGAGCTGCACGGCTGGTTCCTCGGCCGTCTGGCCGAGCACGTCCTCGCACGCGGTCGCCGGCCCGTCGTGTGGGACGAGGGTGTGACCGAGCACCTCCCGCAGCAGGCGATCGTCACGTCGTGGCGCGGCTTCGCGGCCGGCGTCCGGGCGACCCAGGCGGGCCACGACGTCGTCATGGCGCCCGAGCAGGTCGTCTACCTCGACCACCGTGCCTCGGAGCGCGAGGACGAGCCGGTGCCTGTCGGCTTCGCACGCACGCTCGAGGACGTGTATGCGTTCGAGCCGCTGCCGGACGACGTGCTCGCACGGACGGGCCCCGTGGGCCCGGGTCGAGTGCTCGGCGTCCAGGCGTGCCTGTGGTCGGAGTACCTCCACGACGCCCGACGGCGCGACTACGCGGCGTTCCCGCGCCTCGCGGCGTTCGCCGAGGTCGCGTGGTCGCCCGCGACGGACCGCTCCCTCGGGTCGGCGGCGCAGGACGAGTTCCGCGCGCGCCTCGTCGACGCCCACCTGCCGCGCCTCGCGGCCGCGGGCGTCGAGCACCGCCCCCTCGACGGTCCCCTCCCCTGGCAGCAGCTGCCGGGCCTGCCGGGCTGGCCGATCGACCTCGCGGCGACCCTCGCCGCAGCGGGCCCCGAGGGCCATGTCGGTGGGTGGCACGAGGGCAACGAGCACGGCGACGCGGGTCTCGCGGCGGCGCCGGCCGACGGGACCCCGGAGTGATCGTCCGCGGCGCCCGCCTCCCGCTCGGCACGCATCTCTCGGCACCCGTCGACCTCCATGTCACGGGTGACCGGGTCTCCGCCGTCGTGCCCGCAGGCCGCGGCGTCGACCTTCCCGAGGGACCGGTCCTCGATGCGGGCGGGCGCGTCGCGCTGCCCGGCTTCGTCGACGCGCACTCGCACGCGGAGTCGGCGGTGTTCGACGCCGACGTCCAGGCCGCGCTCCTGCGGCAGGGCGTGACGACCGTGGTCCTCGGTCTTGACGGCGTCTCGTACGCACCGGACCCGAACGGCCGTGGCTGGGCCGGGGAGTACTTCGCCGGGATCCTCGGTGCGCACCCGACGTTCCGCGGCGGCTCCGTCGCGGACCTGCTCGCGACGTACGAGGGCGCGGTCCCCGTCAACGTCGCCTACCTCGCGCCGCACGGCACGATCCGGCACGCGGTGCTCGGCGCGTCGGACGCCCCGGCGGACGACGACGCACGCGCGCGCATCGTCGCGCTGCTGCGCGAGGCGCTCGACGACGGCGCCGTCGGCCTGTCGACCGGTCTCGAGTACGTGCCGGCCGCGCACGCGGACCGGGCCGAGCTCGAGGCGCTGCTCACGGAGGTCGCACGCCGCGACCTCGTCCACGCGAGCCACATGCGCGGCTACGAGGAGCACGCGGCCCGCGCTCTCGGCGAGCTCGCGGACCTCGCTCTCGCGACGGGCGTGCGGACCCATGTCTCGCACCTGCACGGCCCGGCCGCCGAGGTCCTCGGGGCGCTCGCCGCGGCCGAGGCCCGCGGCGTGAGCATGACCCACGACACCTACCCTTTCCTCCGCGGCTGCTCGATCCTCTCGATGGTCGCCCTGCCGACGTGGCTGCCGCTCGCTGACGCCGCAGCGACGCGCGCGGCGCTCGGCGACCCGGCGACCGCCGCACGCGTCGGCGAGCACCTCGCGACGCTCGACGACCTCTGGCCGCGCGTGACGCTCGCCTCCGTCCCCGGCGATCTCGCGTGGACCGAGGGGCTCGCGCTGCTCGAGGTCGCGTCGCGGCTCGGCACGACACCCGCTGACGCAGCGCTGCGCCTCCTCGTCGCGTCCGACCTGCGCGTCACGTGCATCTTCCAGCAGCCCCCGACGGGCACGGAGGCGTCCCTCACCGCGCTCGCGACGCACGGCGGCCACACGGTCGGCTCCGACTCGATCTACCCCGGCTCCCGCCCGCACCCGCGCGGCTGGGCGACCTTCCCCGCGACCCTCGCCCGCATGCTCGCGCCCACGGGGCCGTGGTCGTGGGCGGATGCCGCCGAGCACCTCGCAGGTCGCGGGGCACGCGCGCACTCGCTCGCGCGCGGGACGCTCACGGTCGGCGCGGTGGCCGACCTCGTGCTCGTCGACCCGGACCGTCTCGCGGCGCGTGCGACGTACGACGACCCGCGTCTCCCTGCGGAGGGCATCGACGACGTCGTCGTCGCCGGAGTGCAGGTCCTCACGGACGGACGGCTCACGGGAGCCACGCCCGGGCGCGCGCTGCGCCCCGACCCGGAAGGCGGTCGACGATGACTGCGACGACGACGAGGACGGCGACCGGGACCGTCCTCGGGCCCTGGACGAAGGGCCTGTGCCTCGACGGCGCGCTGCCGATCGAGGAGCTGCGGGCGCGCCTCGCGGTCGACCGTCCGTCTCTTGACGACCCCCTCTTCTCGTGGCCGCTGCTCACGCTCGGCGCGGACGCGCTCGACAACAACCTCGCGGCGATGGCACACGTCGCTGCCGCCCGTGGTGTCCTTCACGCGCCGCACGCGAAGACGCACATGTCGCCGCAGCTCGCGGCGCGCCAGATCGCGGCCGGCGCATGGGGTCTCACGGTGGCCGACGGAGCCCAGCTGCGCGCTGTCCTCGCGTGGGAGCTCGCGGATCTGCGCCGTGTCGTCGTCGCCAACGAGATGCTCGACGCGCGCGACCTGCGCTGGCTGTGCGCGGAGCTCGCGCGCCGCGCCGCCCTCGGTCGGCCCCTCGAGGTTCTCGTCCAGGTCGACTCGGCGCGTGGCATCGAGGTGCTCGCGGGCATCCTCGCGGGGATCCCGGGCTCGGCCGAGCCTGGCGCGCCCGTCCCGGCCGTGCTCGTCGAGCTCGGCGCGAGCGGCGGCCGTGCAGGCGCGCGGAGCCTCCAGGAGGCCGAGGCGCTCGGTCGCCTCGCGCACGCGCAGCGGGTGCAGGTCCGCGGTGTGAGCGGCTACGAGGGCTCCGTGACCCATGGGCACGACGCCGCGGCGCTCGCCGCGGTCCGACGGTTCGTCGGCGAGCTGCGCGAGCTCGCGGGCCGGCTCGTCGCCGGCGGCGTCATCTCTCTCACCCCGGCCGCGGCGCCCGACGAGACGCCGGGCGTCGTCGTCTCGGCCGGCGGCAGCGCCTACCTCGACGTCGTGCTCGACACCCTGCCGGGCTCGATCGTGCCCCCGGGGCACCGTTCGCCGGTCGAGGTCCGTCCGGTCGTCCGCGCGGGCGCGTACCTCACCCACGACGACGGGCTCCTCGTACGCGCCGACCCCTGGTCCCGCATGCCGGCCGACTGGGTCGTGACCGTCCCGCAGCCCGCGCTGCGGGTCCACGCACAGGTCCTCTCGACGCCCGAGCCGGGCCTCGCGATCATCGGCGCGGGCCGCCGCCACGTCCCCTACGACATCGACCTGCCGGTGCCCCTCGGGCTGCCGGGGTGGGAGATCGTCAAGGTCGACGACCAGCACGCCTACCTGCGCCACACCGAGGCGGAGCCGGGCGCACCGGGTCCCGCGTCGCTCCAGCCCGGGGAGGTCGTCACGCTCGGCCTCTCCCACCCGTGCACCGCGTTCGACAAGTGGCGCACGGCCATCCTCGTCGACGCCGACGGCCACGCCGTCGACGTCGTCGAGACCCAGCTCTGACGTCACGGACGTCGGCGCAGCACGTCACCATCGAGGAGAGAACCATGACCGTCGGACCCAAGGTCGCCGTCAGCACGCCGGACGCGCCGGCCCCCGCGCACACCTTCCACCAGGGGGTCCGCCGCGGCCCGTTCGTCCAGGTCTCGGGCCAGGGCCCGGTCGACCCGGCGACGAGCGAGTACCTCTTCCCCGGCGACGTCGCGGCGCAGACGACGCGCACGCTCCGCAACGTCCTCGCGATCGTCGAGGCCGCGGGCGCGACGTTCGACGACATCATGATGCTGCGGGTCTACCTCACGCGCCGCGAGGACTTCCCCATCATGAACGAGGCGTACGGGGCCTTCGTCGAGGAGCACTCGACGACGGGCGTCCTGCCGTCGCGCACGACGGTCTTCACGGGCCTCCCGCGCGAGGAGATGCTCGTCGAGATCGACGCGTTCGCGATCGTCGCGGACTGACGCACGTCCGGACCTCGTCCGGCGCAAGGTACGGCCCCCTGCTCGTGGACGGTGCAGGGGGCCGTGCCGTGTCAGCTCTCGGTGGCCTCGGGCTGCGCGGCCCACCAGGCGAGGAGCGCCTCACGGCCCTCGTCCTCGCTCATGGGGCCGCGATCCATGCGGAGCTCGAGCAGGTGCTTGTAGGCGCGTCCGACGAGCGGACCCGGCCTGATGCCGAGAGCCGCCATGATCTGGCCGCCGTCGAGCGCGGGACGGATCGCGGCGATCTCCTCGGCCTCGGCAAGCGTCGCGATGCGCTGCTCGAGGTCGTCGTACGCGGCGCGCAGGCGTGAGGCCTTGCGCTTGTTGCGGGTCGTGCAGTCGGCGCGCGTGAGCCGGTGGAGCCGTTCGAGGAGCGGTCCGGCGTCCGTGACGTAGCGCCGCACGGCCGAGTCGGTCCACGCACCGTCGCCGTAGCCGTGGAACCGCAGGTGCAGCTCGACGAGCCGCGAGACCTGCTGCACGGTCTCCTTGTCGTAGCGCAGCGCCCGCAGGCGCTTCGTCGTGAGCTTGGCACCGACGATCTCGTGGTGGTGGAAGCTCACGGAGCCGTCGTCCTCGAAGCGGCGCGTCGCGGGCTTGCCGCAGTCGTGCAGGAGCGCGGCGAGCCGCAGCACGAGGTCCGGGCCGGGCACGGGGCCGTCCGCGCCCGTCTCGAGGTCGATGGCCTGCTCGAGGACGGTGAGCGTGTGCTGGTAGACGTCCTTGTGCCGACGGTGCTCGTCGACGGTCTCGCGCATGGTCGCGAGCTCAGGAAGGACGTGCGCGGCGAGGCCCGTGTCCATGAGGACCTCGAGGCCGCGGCGCGGGAACGGCGCGAGAAGGAGCTTGTCGAGCTCGGCACGGATGCGCTCGGCGGAGACGATCGTCAGGCGGTCGGACATCGCGGTCATCGCGGCGTACGTCGCGGGCTCGACCTCGTGGCCGAGCTGGGCGGCGAAGCGCGCGGCGCGCATCATGCGCAGCGGATCGTCGTCGAACGACAGCTCGGGAGCGATCGGCGTCCGCAGGACGCCTGCGGCGAGGTCCTCGAGACCGCCGTGGACATCGACGAGCTCGAGCTGCGGCAGCCGCAGCGCCATGGCGTTGACCGTGAAGTCGCGGCGTGAGAGGTCTCCCTCGAGGGTGTCGCCGAAGGTCACGACGGGCTTGCGGGACTCAGGGTCGTACTCGTCGCTGCGGTACGTCGTCACCTCGACGACGACGTCCGCGCGGTCGAGCCGCGCGAAACGGCGGGCCCCGATCGTGCCGAAGGCCTTGCCGATGTCCCAGTGGGCGTCGCCCCAGCGGGCGAGGATCGCGAGCGTCTCGTCGGGGGACGCGGACGTCGTGAAGTCGAGGTCGTTCGACGCACGGCCGAGGAACGCGTCCCGGACCGGTCCGCCGACGAGCGCAAGCTCGTGACCTGCGGCGGCGAAGACCTCGCCGAGCTCGAGGACCTCGGGTGGCAGGGAGGCGACGACGGTGAGCGCCCGGCGGCGCATCTGCTCGAGCGTCCGGGGGCCGTGCGGGGTGAGAAGGTCGTCGTCCACGACGTCCAAGCGTGCCAGATGGAGCGCCCGGCAGCCTACCGGCCCAGCGGTTCGTGGCTCGGTCACCCCGTGGCCTTCGTTACAGTGGCGTTATGCAGGAGCACGCGGCCGAGAGCCAGGGGCGTCCCGACGTCCCCTCGCCACCCGGCGGGCACGCGCTGCGCATCGACCATGTGGCGGTGCGCCGCTCGGTCGTGCACTCGACCTCCCAGCTGCCCGTCGTCGAGGAGACGTCGGCCGGCGGGCTCGTCGTCGGGCTCGAGAACGGCACGCCGTCCGTCGCCGTCATCGCCCGCCGCAACCGGGCCGGCCGCCTCGAGTGGTGCCTGCCCAAGGGGCACCTCGAGGGCGTCGAGACGCCGGAGGAGGCCGCGGTCCGCGAGATCCACGAGGAGACCGGCATCCTCGGGGAGATCGTCGAGCGGATCGGAGCGATCGACTACTGGTTCTCGGGCGACGGCAGGCGCGTCCACAAGGTCGTCCACCACTTCCTGCTCGACGCCGTCGGCGGCTTCCTCACGGTCGAGGGCGACCCTGACCACGAGGCCGAGGACGTCGCGTGGGTGCCGCTCACGGATCTCGACACGGTGCTCTCCTACCCCAACGAGCGTCGGCTCGCGGCCGAGGTGCGCTCGCTGCTCGGGCACGACAGGCGTACCCGCGGCACGGCGACCTGATGGCCGTACGACGCACAGGTCGCCCCGCGCGGGGCGGCGGGGCGCGCGTGCTCGGCCGCACGGGGCTCCGCGCAGCGATCGCCGCAGCGCTCGTGCTCGCGCCGCTCTCGCTCGGCACACCCCCCGCCACGGCGGCGGTGCCCGGGTCGGGCCCGGTCGCGACCGACGAGGTCACGCCGACCCCCGCGGTCGTCGTCACGCAGGTGACGCCGACGGCTGTCGGGGTCGACGACGACGTGACGGTGTCGGCGCTGCTCACGAACACGACGGACGAGCCGCTCGAGGCCGCGCACGCGCACCTCGGCGTCGTCCGCTACCGGCTCTCGTCGCGCGAGGCGCTGCGCGGGTGGGCCGCCGGCGAGGTGACGACCCTGGTGCCGACGCCCGTCGCCGACGTCGACCTCGACGAGCCCCTCGCCCCGGGTGCGTCGAGAAGCGTGACGTTCGAGGTGCCCGCGAGCGACCTGCGGCTCCTGCCCTACCCCGAGTCGAGCGGCGTCCGCGGCCTCGTGGTGACGCTCGCGGACGACGCGCGCGGTCAGGTGGGCGAGGGCCGCGGCTTCCTCACGTGGGCACCGTCGGGAGACGCCGACCCTGTCCGGCTGTCGATCCTCGTCCCCGTCACGGGGCCCGCACCGGACCCGACCGACCTCCCCGGGTGGACGACGCAGATCGCTTCCGAGACCGCGGTCGGAGGCCGCCTCGAGCGGATCGTCGCGGGGACCGCCGGGACGCGCAACGTCTCGTGGGTCGTCGACCCGGCGCTCGTCGAGCAGGCGGCGTCCGGCACCCCGGAGACCGTCGCGTGGTCGACGGCGCTGCTCGCGGGGGCCGCCGGGCGTGACGTCTTCGCGACGGACCGCTACGACCCCGACCTCGCCGCGCTCGCCGCCGCGGACGTCGCCCCCCTCGCGGACGACCGCGAGCCCCCCGTCTCGCCCGAGCAGCCCGACGATCCCACCGACGACGGTGAGACCCCGGCTGACGACCCTGTCGGCGCGGCCCGCCGTGCCGCCGGCTCGTGGCGCACCGACCTCGCGCTGCCGGCGTCGGGGACCGCGTCGTCGCAGCTCCTCGAGGCAGCCGCCAGGGTGGGCCGCAGGCTCGTCGTCGTCGACGACGGTCTCGCGGGCACGGGCCCCACGACGGCTCCCGGCTCGACGACCGTGCCGACGGCCGCGGGCGACGTCACCGCGCTCGTGCCGGACACGCGTCTGGACGAGCTCTTCGTCGCCGCGACGTCGGCGCTCGACCCGACGCTCCCTGCGGCCGTCGCCTCCGCGACCAGGTCCCACGACCTCCTGCTGCTGCTCGCGGAGCTCGCGACCGTCGCGGAGGAGCCTGTCGCCACGCTCCCTCACCTCGTCGTCGCGACCGACCGCGACTGGTCCCCCGACCCCACTGCCCTCGCACACGTTCTCAGCACGCTCGGCGAGGACCGGCTCGTCGACCTCGTTCCCGTCTCGACGCTCGCAGGCACGCCGCAGGCGGCCGCGTCACGCGATCCGCTGCCCGTGAGCGCGACGCCTGTCGCATCGCTCCGCCCCAGCACGGTCGCGCTGGCCTGGGGCCGTGTGGGCGACATCCGAAAGTTCGCTGAGGTGACGCCCGACCCGGGGCTGCTGAGCGCCGGCCCCGCCGCGACGACATCAGCCGCGCTGTCCGTCGCGTGGGGCGACCGGAGGCCGGATCGAGTGCGGCTGCTCGAGGCGGCACGTGACGAGGTCGAAGAGATGCTCGCCGGCATCTCGGTCGTCGCAGGCAGCGACATCAACCTCATCTCGGATCACGGCAACCTGCCGATCCGCATCCGCAACGACCTCCCGGTGAGCATCGCCGTCGGCGTCGCGCTCGTCCCCGACGACCCGCGGCTCAACGTCCTCGACGTCCCTCAGGCGACGCTCGAGCCCGGGACCGAGCAGAGCGTCGAGGTGCCGGTGCGCGCGATCGGCTCGGGCGACGTGAGGGTGCTCGTCCGACTCACGGGCCCTGACGGCGTGGTCGTCGCGGAGCCGTACGCCTTCGACGTCCGGGTACGGGCCGAGTGGGAGACCGTCGGCACGGCAGTCATCGCCGGGCTGCTCGCGCTGCTCGTCCTCGGCGGCGTCGTCCGCACGATCCGCCGAGGCCGCTCGGCCCGCCGCACGGCCCCGATCCGCCCGATGGAGGACGCGTGAGCGACACCCGCCCCTCGGACGAGCCGGGGACCTCCGACGGAGCAGGGTCCTCAGGCGGCGCGAGCCTCGGCAGGTCGAGCCTCGTCATGGCAGCCGGCACGGCGGCGTCGCGCGGTCTCGGGTTCGTCCGCAACATCCTCCTCGTCGGCGCGATCGGCGCGACGGGCGTGGCCGCCGACACGTTCGACGTCGCCAACAAGATCCCGACGATGATCCACACGGTCGTGCTCGGCGGCATGCTCAACGTCGTCCTCGTACCTGCGATCGTCAAGGCGCACGCACGCCGAGACGGCGCTCGGACGGTCGACAAGCTCGTGACGAGCGCGGCACTCGCGCTCGTCGCGCTCACGGCCGTCCTCATGCTCGGCACGGGCCTCGTCGTCCTCGCGCTCGGTGGTTCCCGGTGGTCGCCCGAGCAGCAGGCGCTCGGCGTCGTCATGGCCCTCTGGTGCGCCCCGCAGCTGTTCTTCTACGGCATGTACGCAGTGCTCTCGCAGGTGCTCAACGCCCGCAGGATCTTCGGCCCCGGCATGTGGGCCCCTGCGATGAACAACGTCGTCTCGATCCTCGGCTTCGGCGTGTTCATCGCGATCTACGGCTGGTACGAGCCGTCAGCCCCGCTCGACGCCGTCGCCTGGTGGACGACGCCGCGCATCGCGCTCCTCGCGGGGACCGCGACGCTCGGGATCGTCGCGCAGGCCGTCGTCCTCGTCCCGGCGCTGCGCGCTGCGGGCGTCCGCGTCCGCCCGAACCTCGACCCGCGGGGCGCCGGCCTGCGCACGGCCGGCAAGGTCGCGATGTGGACCCTCGCGGCGACGTTCCTCGACCAGGGCGTCGTCGCGCTGACGACCCGGATCGCGTCGTCGGCCCCGTGGGCCGCGGGCGACGGTTCTGCTGCCGTCGCGGGCGTCGCCGGCCCGAGCGCGTACACGCAGGCGCTCATGATCTACCTCCTGCCCCACTCCCTCGTCACGGTGTCCGTGGCGACCGCGCTCTTCACGGGCATGGCGGCGGCGGCGCACGCCGGCCGCGACGACCTCGTGCGCCGCGACCTGTCGCGGGGGCTCCGCACGATCGGCGTCTTCACGATCCTCGCGACGGCCGTGCTCGTCGTCCTGCGCGAGCCGCTCGTCCGCGTCCTCGTCCCGTCGATGTCGCTCGCGAGCCAGGAGGCGGTCGCGCAGGTGCTCGGGGTCATGGCGCTGGGCCTCGCGCCGCTCGGCGCGATGGTGTCGATGAAGTGGGTGTACTTCGCGTTCGAGGACGGGCGGACCGTCTTCGCGATCCAGATCCCCATCGCGCTCACCCTTGCGGCAGGGTCATGGATCGGGTCGCTCGTCCTGCCGCCGAAGCTGTGGGTCGTCGGCGTCGCGGCCGCGATGGCGCTCTCGAACCTCGCGGGCGTGCTGCTGCGCGCCGGCTCGCTCTCGCGCCGGCTCGGCGGGATCGACGGGCCGCGCGTCATCAGGCTGCACGTCAGGGCGGGCATCGCGGCGCTCGTCGGGGGCGCGGCCGGGTTCGGTGTGCTCTCGACGTTCGGGGAGCGGGCGTCGGCGTCATGGCCGTGGGCGGTGCTCGCGTGCGTCGTCGTCGGCCTCGTCATCGGGCTCGTCTACCTGGGCCTGCTGCGGCTCATGCGTGTCGAGGAGACCGCCGCGCTGCGCGGTCTCGTCCTGCGTGTCGTCCGCCGCCGCGGCTGACACCCGCGCTGCTCGGCCCCAGTGCTGCTCGGCCCTGGCGCTCCTCAGGCCTCGTCGACGTCGCCGTCGACGTAGAACCAGCGGCCCGCGCGGCGCGCGAACCTGCTGGTCTCGTGCATGCGTCCGCCGCCGTCGGGCCCGTCCCACGTCGCCGTGAACGTCACCGTGCCCGTCTCGTCGTCGGGTCCGCCGCCCGTCGCGCCGTGGATCGTCAGCCCGCTCCACGCGGGACCGTCGTCGAGGTCGAGCTCGGCCGGGCGCGTACGGGGGTGCCACGTCCGCCACACGTGCTGCGCATCGTGGCGGACGTACGCGGTGTAGCGGGAGCGCATGAGCTCCGTGGCCGTCGCGGCGGGCCGCTCCCCGTGAAGGATCGGCAGGCAGCACGTCCCGAGCGGTGAGCCGGAGCCGCAGGGGCAGGTGGTGGGCATGCTCTCACGCTAGCCTCACCCTCGGGGCGACCCGCCCCCGTAGGATTGACCGCGGGCGGCGCGGCACGTGCCACGTGGCCCAGGAGTCCACCGGAAGGGGCACCGTGACCGAGTCGCACGTCGGAGACCTCATCGCCGAGCGGTATCGCCTGCGCGAGCGCGTCCCGTACGACGTCGAGGATGCCGAGCGCTGGCGGGGCGAGGACGAGATCCTCGGGCGGGACGTGCTCGTCACGCTCGTCGCGGGGCCGCGCGCGACCGTCGCGCTCGACGAGGCGCGTCGCGCGTCGCTCGTCATGGACCCGCGCCTCGTGCGCGTGCTCGATGTCGGCCAGGTCGAGGCCTCCCCGTACATCGTGGTCGAGCGCCCGTCGGGACGCACCCTCGAGGAGATCGTCCACGCGGACGGCCCGTTCTCGGGCGCGGAGGCGCGTGCGCTCGTCGGCGAGGTTGCCGAGGCCCTCGCTGTCGCCGAGAGGCGTGGGGTGCACCATGTCGCGCTGCGTCCGGGTGTCGTCCACGTCGTTCCGGGCAAGGTCCAGGTCGAGGGGCTCGGGTTCGACGGGGCGCTCGCCGACGGCACGCTCGGGGGCTCGCGCGCGAGCCTGCCCGCGGACGCCGCGGGCCTCGGACGCCTGCTGCAGTTCGCGCTCACCGGGCAGCGCATCGGCGACGTACCGGTGCCTCACGGCGCACTCGACTCCCCGGCGGACGACGACGTCGAGGCGGTCGCTCTCGCGAGCATCGCTGCCTCGCTCCTCACGACGCTCACGCCGTCGCTGCGCGCGCCGAGCGCGATCGCGGAGGAGCTGGGTCCGTGGGGCGAGGTGAGGCTGCCGGCGCCGCGTGCGGTGCCCGCTCCCCCGACGCCGGACGTTCCGGTGGCCGACGCGGCTGACATCGCCGGGGGCGACGTCCCGCAGCCTGACGACGAGCCGGCCGACTACCCGACCGCGGACGAGCTCCCCGACGGCGGTGCCGTTCCTCACGAGGTCTCGGCCGACGCTGCTGCGGGCGACGAGATCGCGGGCGCCGACGCTCACGACGCGACCGGATCCACGGTCGACGAGGTCGTCCCCGAGACCCCGCACGGCGCCGCACCGCCGTCCTTCGCTCCCGCCCCTCCGGTCCCGGCACCCGACGTGCCTCCGGTCGACGCCGCCTCGGTCGACGCCGCCTCGGTCGGCGAGGCCCTCGCTGACGCGGCCCTCGTGCCTGGCGTCCCGACGCCGCCGTCGTCCCCCGCGCGGACGTCGGTGCGTGGCATGTTCGACGCGAGCGCCCTCGCGCCCACGATCCCCGGGACTCCTCAGCCTCCGCCCTCCGCGGCTCCCGTACGGCGCACGAGCGTGCTGGGTGCCTCGACGAGCGCCGCGGCGGGTGCCGCAGCAGGCGCCGTCGGTGGCACAGCCCTCGCGGGTGGCGCTGCTCTTGCTGGAACCGCCGCAGCGGCGGGCACCGCGGGCACCGGCGTCGCGGGCGCGGCGCGCGGGAGCATCGCGAGCGCTGTCGCCGGATCCGTCGCCGGTGCCGGCGCGGCCGCCTCAGGCATGGCAGTGAGCGCCTCGGCGGCGGGCGTTGCGGTGTCCGGCGCAGCGGCGTCCGGCGGTCTCGGCGGCGCGGCAGGAGCGTCGACGACCGCGGGCGCGTCCGCGACGGGCGTACGTCCGGCGGCAGCCCCGTCACCATCGTTCGCCGCGGCGAGCGGGACCGCTCCCGGCGTGACCGTCGCCGCCGCATCGGGCGGCACCGGCTCCGCACCGTCGTGGGACTCTCTCGTCCCTGACCCGGGCGGAGCGACGCCCCGTCCGGGTCAGGCGCCCCGTCCCGGTGGCCAGGCCCGCACGTCGAGGCCTACGTCGTTCCGCTTCAACCCGACAGCCATGGTGCTCGTCGTCGCGCTCGTCGCGGTCCTCGGCGGCGTGCTGTGGTCGGTGGACAACCTCACGGGCTTCAGGTCGCCGTTCCAGTGGGGCTCGAACGCCAGGCCGGTCGAGACGGGCGCGAACGGGGAACCCTCGTCCCCCGCGACATCGACCACGCCGCCCGTCCTGCCCGCGATCGACTCCGCGCAGCAGCTCGACCCGGACGGCGACGAGAACGAGCACCCGGAGGCCGTCTCGCGCGCGATCGACCTCGACCCGACAACGTTCTGGTACACACGGACGTACCGGTCGCCGACGTTCGCCGGCATGGGCAAGCGCGGTGTCGGCATCGCGGTCACGCTCGAGAAGAAGGCGCCGGTCTCGACGGTCTACATCCAGTCGAACAGCACGGGCGGCCACATGCAGGTCCGCGCGACCGACCCGGCAAAGCCCGACGGCGGGACGATCCTCTTCGAGGGGCCCGTCGCCAAGGACATGGAGATCGAGCTGACGAAGCCCGTCGAGGCGGAGCACATCGTCCTGTGGTTCACCGAGCTCCCGCAGACGTCGGGGCAGAACCGTGCCGAGATCCGTGAGATCTCGGTGTCCTGACCAGCGGGGAACAACCTGCGTGCCGCCCGGTGTTGACCGGGGGCAGACCTCAAGAGTGGAGAGCACGTGAGCATCGAGACCAGCGGGGACGTCCGCGACCTCATCATCGTCGGTTCGGGTCCTGCCGGGTACACGGCTGCCGTCTACGCGGCGCGTGCCGGCCTGGCCCCCCTCGTCCTCGCCGGCGCGTTCACGGCGGGCGGCGCCCTCATGAACACGACGGACGTCGAGAACTTCCCTGGCTTCCCCGACGGCATCATGGGTCCCGAGCTCATGGCGGGCATGCAGCAGCAGGCTGAGCGCTTCGGCGCCGAGATCGAGTGGGACGACGCGACCGAGGTCGACCTCACCGGCGACGTCAAGGTCGTCACGTCCTCCGAGGGCAACGTGTACCGCGCTCGCGCCGTCATCCTCGCGACGGGCTCGGCGTACCGCGAGCTCGGTCTCGACGACGAGAAGCGGCTCTCGGGCCGCGGCGTCTCGTGGTGCGCGACGTGCGACGGCTTCTTCTTCAAGGACCAGCACATCGCGGTCGTCGGCGGCGGGGACTCCGCGGTCGAGGAGGCGACGTTCCTCACGCGCTTCGGCTCGAAGGTGACGATGATCCACCGTCGTGACGAGCTCCGGGCGTCGAAGATCATGGCGGACCGTGCCCACAACGACCCGAAGATCACGTTCGCGTGGAACTCTGAGGTTGTCGGCATCTCGGGTGACGAGAAGGTCAGCGCGCTCACGCTCCGCGACACTGTGACGGGTGAGGAGCGCGTGCTCGACGCGACCGCGCTGTTCGTCGCGATCGGCCACGAGCCGCGCACGGACCTCGTGAAGGGTCAGGTGGAGCTCGACGAGAACGGCTACATCGTCGTCGAGGGCCGTTCGACGCGCACCAACATCTCGGGCGTGTTCGCGTGCGGCGACGCTGTCGACCACACGTACCGCCAGGCGATCACGGCGGCCGGCTCGGGCTGCTCGGCCGCGCTCGACGCGCAGCACTTCCTCGCGGCTCTCGACGACGCCCCTGCGGCCGTCGCCGTGGAGGCATGATGGGTGCCGTCACAGTCACCGACGCGACGTGGGCCGACGAGGTCCTCGGCGCCGACGTCCCGGTGCTCGTGGACTTCTGGGCCCCGTGGTGCGCCCCGTGCCGCCAGGTCGCCCCGATCGTCGAGGAGCTCGCGGTCCAGTTCAAGGACCGCGTCAAGGTCGCCAAGCTCAACACGGACGAGAACCAGGCGACGACGGCCGCGTACGGCATCATCTCGATCCCGACGATCAACATCTACCGTGGCGGCGAGCTCGTCCGTTCGATCGTCGGCGGACGTCCGCGCCAGGTGCTCGCCAAGGAGCTCGAGGATGTCCTCACGGGCTGACCCGCTCCCCTGCTATACGCGCTGGAGGCGCTGAACGGCCTCTGTGACGACTGAAGGCCCCGATCCTTTGGATCGGGGCCTTCAGCGTGCGTACGGCCGCCTGGGGGCGTTCAGCGCTTGCGGAGGATGCCCGGGTCGTCGGGGACCATGACGTCGAGGATCCGGTTGAGGTCCTCGACCGACGCGAACTCGATCGTCATCTTGCCGCGTGCGCGTCCGAGGTTGACCTTGACGCGCGTCTCGAAGCGGTCGGAGAGGCGCGTCGCGAGCTCGTCGACGGCCGCGCTACGGGTGCCGGCACGCGGCTTGCGGGGCGCGGGGCGCGGCTCGAGGCCTCCGAGCGCGACGATCTCTTCGGTCGCGCGGACTGAGAGACCCTCGGCGACGATGCGCTGGGCGAGCCGCTCGATCGCGGCGGCATCCTGAAGCCCGAGCAGTGCACGGGCGTGACCGGCGCTGAGGACCCCCGCAGCGACCCGGCGCTGGACGAGCGCCGGCAGCTTGAGGAGACGGAGCGTGTTGGAGATCTGCGGGCGGGAGCGCGAGATGCGGGTCGCGAGCTCCTCGTGGGTGCAACCGAAGTCGTCGAGGAGCTGCTGGTACGCGGCGGCCTCCTCGAGCGGGTTGAGGGCCGCGCGGTGAAGGTTCTCGAGCAGGGCGTCCCGCAGGAGGTCGTCGTCCTCGGTGACGCGGACGATCGCGGGGATCGTCTCCTTGCCGGCCTCGCGCGACGCGCGCCAGCGGCGCTCGCCCATGATGAGCTCGTAGGGCACCTCGCCGCTCGGGTCGGGACGCACGACGATCGGCTGGAGCACGCCGATCTCGGTGATGGACCCGATGAGCTCGTTGAGGTCGTCCTCGTCGAAGACGGTGCGGGGCTGTCGCGAGTTGGGCCGGATGTCGTCGAGCGGGATCTCGAGGAACGTCGCACCGGGGACGGGGACCAGGCCCTCGTCGTCGACGATGTCCACGGGAGTCATGGTCGTGGCGATCGTCGCGGCGGTGGAACCGCCGCCGGGGAAGAAGACGTCGACGGGACGCTCTTCGGTCGACGTCGTGGGGATGAGGGCCCCGAGCCCGCGGCCGAGTCCTCGCCTCTTCTCGCTCATGCGTCCTGCCTCTGCTCCGGGGTGGGGGTGGTCGTTCCGCGCTCCGCGATCTCGCGGGCCGCCTCGAGGTAGGCGAGGGCGCCCGTCGAGTTGGGGTCGTACGTCATGACGGTCTGGCCGTACGAGGGCGCCTCGGAGACGCGGACCGAGCGCGGGATCGCGGTGAGCAGAGTCTGGTCGGGGAAGTGCTCGCGCACCTCTGCGGCGACCTGCTGCGCGAGGTTGGTGCGGCCGTCGTACATCGTCAGGAGGATCGTCGCGAGGTGGAGCTCCTGGTTGAGGTGCGACTGGATCATGCTGATCGTCTTGAGCAGCTGGCTGAGCCCCTCGAGCGCGTAGTACTCGCACTGGATGGGGATGAGTACCTCGCGCCCAGTGACGAACGCGTTGACGGTGAGCAGGCCGAGGGACGGAGGGCAGTCGACAAGCACGTAGTCGAGCCGCTCCTCCCCTGCTGCCTCGCGCTCGGCAAGGTACGCGTCGAGGGCTCGGCGGAGCCGAGTCTCCCGCGAGACGAGCGAGACGAGCTCGATCTCGGCACCGGAGAGGTCGATCGTCGCGGGGACGCACCAGAGGCTCTCGATGTCCGGGCAGCGCTGGACGACGTCCCGCATCGGGGTGTCGTTGACGAGCACGTCGTACACCGAGGGCGTGCCGGAGCGGTGCTCGACGCCGAGCGCGGTCGACGCGTTGCCCTGCGGGTCGTTGTCGATGACGAGGACGTTGAGGCCCGACTGCGCAAGGCCGGCCGCGAGGTTGACGGCCGACGTCGTCTTGCCGACGCCGCCCTTCTGGTTCGCGACCGTGATGATGCGCGTCCGCTCAGGCTTGGGGAACCTGCGACCACGGAGACTGATGCGTCGGCGCGCGTCGAGCGCGAGCTGCGCAGCGAGCGGTGTGTCGTCCTCGAACGAGGGCACGCTCTCCATGATCTGGGAACGGCGCCGCTCCTCGTGGCTCTGGTGCTCGTACGGCGATGTTCCACGTGAAACATCGTTCGTCGTGCGCGCTGTCGTGGCGTCGTCGGTCACGCGTCTCCCTCTCGTCCCTGAGGCTCCGGCCTGGGGTATCGCTCGTCGTGCGTCATCGAGTCCGCGTCATCGGGTACGCGTCGCGGTGACGACGGACGTCGTGTCGAGGCCGTCGATCGTCGGCGCCTCATGCACCTGGGCGTCGGTCGCGCCGTACTTCCGCAGCACCTTGGTCGCAGCGTCGATCTCGTCCTGTGCGGAGCGTCCCTTGAGGACGACAAGCTCTCCCCCGCGCTTGAGCAGCGGGAAGGCCCAACGTCCGAGCTTGTCGAGCGCAGCGACCGCGCGTGCTGTCACGGCGTCAGCCTCGAAGGCGTCGTGGAACTCCTCGGCTCGACCGCGCTTCACCTCGACGTTCCCGAGCCCGAGGGCGTCCGCGACCTCGCTGAGCCAGGTGCATCGCCGCTCCATCGGCTCGACGAGCAGCACCTGCGCACGCGGACGCATCGCAGCGATGACGATCCCCGGAAGACCTGCCCCAGATCCGAGGTCGACGATCGTCCCTTCCTCCGGGAGGAACGGAACGACGGAGGCCGAGTTGAGAATGTGTCGCGACCACAGTCGCGGAACCTCACGGGGGCCGATAAGTCCACGGAGCTCACCCTGGTCGACGAGCGCGTCGTGAAAGGCGCGCACCGTCGTGAAGGACTCGCCGAAGTACTCGACAAGCCGCGGGTCCTCCGACGTGATGTCCTGCTC
The DNA here is from genome assembly GCF_011300875.1 of Sanguibacter sp. HDW7. Classification (NCBI taxonomy): domain Bacteria; kingdom Bacillati; phylum Actinomycetota; class Actinomycetes; order Micrococcales; family Sanguibacteraceae; genus Sanguibacter; species Sanguibacter sp. HDW7. The sequence goes on from NZ_CP049862.1 coordinate 3,299,603, forward strand.
GGCCACGGCCTCCACGGACGGTGTTTCACGTGAAACGTCGTCGTGTACCTGGGGGGTTGCAGCCACGCGGGACTCCTTCGGCTCGGGATTCCGTCCTAGGTTACCCCTCACCTCCGACACTTGAGAGCGGCGACGATGACCCTGTGAGCCACGTCCCGCCACGGGTCGCTCGAGGCGCGGGCCCTGCACCCTGTCCCCTCACGACGCCGTGAGCTGATCCGTCGACGCCAGTGGGTTGCTCGCGCCGACACCTGTACCTCACGCCCCAGAGTCGTTGCCCCGCGGGAGCCTCCCCGGGGTCTGGGCCGGGAGATCCGTGTCGCGGGTCCGCAACCCAATGGTCCGAACCCGGGGCCCACGTCTTGGGCGCGGAGCCAGAACCGGAGCCCGGCGCCGTGCAGTGTCCCGCGACGCCAACGCCAGGGACGAACATTCGAGGCCACCAGGGACCAGACCCTCCCCCACGCGAGAGGTCGATCCATCGAGCGATCGTGCAACCTGTCGCTACTCATTCCGACACTGCCGACACGACGTCCGGCGCAGTGCCGTCCGGGATCTCAAGAGGGCGACACCCGTCGCGCGACAGCGGTGCCGACTACGACAGGACCAGCTCCGTCCTTCACCGACCACGGCCCCTCCGCTCGAGCCGCATCGGGAGCCCCGAACCCCGGCCATGCTCGATCCCCATGCGTGCCGGCCCTCCGGACGGCGCACGTTCCCATTGCTCGACGCAGGACGGCCAACATGTGCGCAAAGCGTTGCGTACCCCGCTGGGTCCCCCGCTCAACCGAGAAGCTACACCCGCAGGCGACCCAACCCCGAACCCAGGTTTGGGTCCGGACCACGTCGACGTTTCACGTGAAACACGGCGCCCTCTCGTATCGACGCAGCGACTCAGCGACGCGCAGAAGCGCTCCGGCCGTTCCGCCGCGCGCACGAGCGACCAGGACGTCCCGCCGCTCGCACACGGGATCCCACCCCTTCACCGCCCGCACGAGCCGACCTGCCCCCTCGATGACCCTAGTCTCAGGAAGCTCCTCACGAGACATGAGCCACGCGGGCCACACAGCTCGATCGGACGCCGAACAGGTTGTGCCAAGCCACAACGCATCCACTGCGTGACTGCGCAGTCGGCTCGTGGGAAAGGAGATCGATGCGTCGACGTTCGTACAGCGCTGCGCGACTCGGAGATGTGGCCCGGCCACATCACGCGGCGGAGGCGTCGACGTAGCACTGGCGCTCCCAACGCAGGTCGCGAGCCGGACGGACTGGACTGGACTCACCATCCGCGACTGCGCGCCGGGCCCCGGTTCCCGAAACTCGGACGCGTCACACGTGACCGCGCCGCTGGCCCAGGTGAGGAACTGGTACGGACAGGACACGGCGGAGCCATCGACCGTGCTGGCTCGAACTCGAGCTCGGGCGCTGGCTCCGGCGCCACGTCCGGATTCGGTTCCAGGCTCGCGTCCGCCTCCTGCTCCCGATCCGGGGTTAGCCCGGCCTCGGCACCTGGTCCGACTTCAGGTCCGGGTCCGAGGCCTGCTCCGGGTCCCGTGCAAGGTCCGGCGCATCCAGGTCCACCTCCTGGTCCGGAGCAAAGTCGCCACCTGAGCTGCTCGATCCTCAACCGCTCACCGCTCGTCAAAGGAGACCCGTCGGCAGATCATGGGACACAGCTTCGCCCACGGCCAACTCAGTCACGAGGCCGCGACCGCCAGGCGTGTTGCCGAGGCCGAGCGATCACGTCGTTTCACGTGAAACCCAGCAGCCGCCCAGACACAGAGGCATCCGCATCACCCCATCAGCGCTCGCGATCTGCCGTAGGCACGGTCGCCGCAGCGCCGACGCCAGCTCTCGCCATTCAGCTCACCGTTCACAGCTCGCCCGGCCTCCTGACACTCATCCGGGTGCACCGGCCCCCGCAGACCGGGTCGAGCGACTACGGCACAAAAAGCCACGGCTTGCGCGAAGGGGCGCGAGCCACTGCCCTCCCCACGACCTGCCAGCAGCTGGTGGAACTCGGCGCAGGAGCGAACAAGGTCCACACTCCAACCTCCGGGGGCGAACTCGACGACCTCTGCTCACCCTGGGGTCCGAGCGCCGGACACCGAGCACCGAGCACCGAGCACCGAGCACCGAGCACCGAGCACCGAGCACCGAGCAGACACTCCCACCACAGGACCGGGCTGACGCGCGCCGGGCCCACCACGGGGTCCCACACCACAGAGGTCCGGTCGCACCGTGAATGCTGGACGGACCCCGTGGACCGTCTCATCGGCGCCACACCAACTGGGCGACCGCCGATATCCGAAGACCACCGGAACACACCCCGGCCGCCGATCGCGCTAGCCACCACACAATGTTTCACGTGAAACGGTGGTGCGACGAGGATCGCCTGGAGAGCTGTTGCGTTGCGAGAGACGAAGCGCAAGGGCATCCGAAGGGACCACCCGTAGGAACGACGACGGCCCGCCTCCCTGCAGGGAGGCGGGCCGTCGGGAACAGGTCAGGCCGAGGGGCTGATCGTGATGTGTCGCGCCGGGTCGACACCGTGCGACTCGCTCGTGAACCCTGCAGCCGTGACGACGTCGTGCACGACCTTCCGCTCGAACGCGTTCATGGGGTCGAGGGCCACCGACTCACCCGACTCGCGGACGGCCGCGATCGTCTCTTCGGCAAGCTTCGTCAGCTCGACCCGGCGTCCGGCACGGTATCCCGCGATGTCGAGCATGAGCCGGCTGCGCTCGCCCGTGCGCGCCTGCACCGCGAGCCGCGTGAGCTCCTGGAGAGCGTCGAGGACCTCGCCGTCGTCGCCGACCAGCTCGGCCAGCTGCGCGGCGTCGTCTGCCACGACCTCGACCGTGGCACGGCCATGGTCGATGTCCATGTCGATCTCACCATCGAGATCCGCGATGTCGAGAAGCTCTTCGAGGTAGTCCGCGGCGATCTCGCCCTCCTCTTCGAGGCGGCTCGTCGTCGACTTCGGCTCGGTGTTCTGGGTCGTCACCTGATGCTCCTAGGGCGTTCGTGTCAGGAATCCTGGCGGCGCCAGGTCACTTCTTCTTCTTGCGCTTCTGGCGCTGCGACGAGATCGGCTGCTGGCGCTGTCCTGCGGGCGGCGCGACAGTCGTCGTCGTGCCGTCGGCCGTCGTCACCTCGACGATGCCCTTCGCGCGCCTGCGCTCCTCGAGCCGTCGCGCAGCCTCGGAACCCGGCGTCGGGATCTTGCGGATCGTGTAGAACTGCTGGCCCATGGACCACAGGTTCGAGATGGTCCAGTAGACGAGGACACCGATGGGGAAGTTCACTCCGGACACCGCGAAGATGACCGGGAAGATGTACATCATGTTCTTCTGCATCGATGCGGCCGGGCCCTCGAGGGCCGACGGCGGCATGTTCTTCATCGTCAGCTGACGCTGCGTGAAGAACTGCGTGACGGACATGACGATGATGAGGACCGCGGTGACGATCTTCACCTGCGTGACGTCGGAGTTGAGGAACGTCTCCGAGAGCGGTGCGCCGAAGAACGTCGAGCTCTCGATCTGACCGGCGACGACCTTGTTGATCGGACCGATCGGATCGTTCAGGCCGGAGGCGATCTGCGGCAGCGTGTTGAGGACGCGGAAGAGTGCGAAGAAGATCGGCATCTGCAGGAGCAGCGGCATGCACGACGCGAACGGCGACGTCTCGTGCTTCTTGTAGAGCTCCTGCATCTCACGGGCCATGGCCTCGCGGGACGCCTGATCCTTCTTGTTGGCGTACTTCGCCTGGAGCTTCTTCATCTCGGGCGCGACGACCTGCATGCCACGCGAGGCGTGGATCTGCTTGAAGAACAGCGGGATGAGCGCCGTACGGATGACGAGCGTCAGACCGACGATGGCCAGGACCCACGAGAGCCCGCTCTCGCCGGCGAGGCCGACTCGCTCGAGCAACCAGTGGCACCCGTACATGATCCAGGCGACCACCCACTGGATCGGGAACAGCAGGCTATACATCCACTCCATCAGGACAGCTCCATGCAGGCAGGTACGTCGGTCCGGGAGCACGTGTGCTCCGGAGCCTCGGGCTTGCGCGATTCGGTCACCTGCACCGCAGGGCGTCTCACGTCACCAGGAACGTCGTCGACGCCCCCGTAGTTCCAGGGATTGCAGCGCAGCACCCGCCACACCGCGAGCCGGCCGCCCTTGAGGACGCCGTGGATCCGCACCGCGCGCACCGCATACTCCGAGCAGCTCGGGTAGAACCTGCACGACGGCGGCGTCATGGGCGAGATGAAGAGCTGGTAGCCGCGCAGCAGCAGGAGCAGGAACCGTCCGGGGAGCCGGACCACCGTCCTCCACGCCGTGCGGACGACGTCCGCAGTACCGCGCCTGGTCACGCCCGGACCTTCGTGCTCGAGCGCGTGAGGCGCTCCAGACACCGGTCGACGTCGCGCACGAGCACGGCGTAGTCGCTCCCAGCGGCTGCAGGCAAGGCCCTCAGAACCGTCGTGCTGCCCGCAGGGAGACGATCGGTCCGGGACGCCATCGCGGAACGCAGGCGCCGCTTGACGAGGTTCCTCGTCACCGCGTTGCCCACGGCCTTGGAAACGACAAAACCGACCATGGCCGGTCCATCAGCGTCGCCGGGGGCGAGATGATGGACGACCATGGTCGATCGTCCGGCGCGCACGCCCTCGCGAACCGTCCGACCGAAGTCGGTCGAACGCCGAAGGCGGTGCGCCGCGGGAAGCACCGGTCAGGCGGAGAGCTCGACGCGGCCCTTGCGACGGCGTGCGGCGAGGATGGCGCGGCCGGCACGGGTGGCCATGCGGGCGCGGAAGCCGTGGGTCTTCGCACGACGCCGGTTGTTCGGCTGGTAGGTCCGCTTGCTCACGAGTAACTCCAGAACGTTGACATGGGGTCCCTGTCACGGAAGACAGGATCCAGGGATCAGGGCGCGCGGGCACGACGAAGGTGCCGAACGGCTGTCTGACGCTATGCCGAAAGGCCGCCCCCGGTCAAGCCGGACCGCTGTGACCTTCGGCGGGTCGAAGATCACAGGATGTGGACAGCAACTCTGCCGTCCCTAAGTCACAACGTTGTCATTCAGCATGCCACAGCTTCAGGCCGACAGTCACGGGTGAGGTGCTCACAGCCGCGGAACAAGGCCCCGCGGAGACATGCGAGCGCCCTGCGTGAGGGTCGCCAGCATCATGCGTCCCCGAAGTTCACAACCTGTGGAAAACTATGTGGACATCGACGGCCGTGCGAGGCTCGCCGTCCGTCACCCGAACGAAGGAGAACGATGTCTGCAGCAGACGTCGACGTCACCGAGGTCTGGTCCAGAGCGATCACGGAGCTCGAGGCGAGCCCCGACATGACCCCGCGGCAGATCGCCTTCATCAAGCTCGGCAGCCCTCTCGCCATCGCCGAGGGCACGATCATCGTGGCGGTCGCCAACGAGTGGACCCGCGAGTACCTCGAGAACCGCGTGCGCACCGAGCTCACCGACGCGCTCACGCACGCGCTCGGTCGAGACGCCCGCTTCGTCATCACCGTCGACACCTCGCTCGCCGACGACCACGAAGAGCAGGCGCTCACTCGTCCCTCGGCGGACGAGCCCGTCGAGCCGACGCCCGCGCCCGCAGCTCCCCAGCGCATCTCCCACTCCGAGGTGTTCAACCCCTCGGGTGCGACGTCCTCGACCCAGGCGTTCGAGCCGACCAGCCTCAACGCCCACTACGTCTTCGAAACGTTCGTCATCGGCGCGTCCAACCGCTTCGCCCACGCGGCCGCGGTCGCGGTCGCCGAGGCGCCGGCGAAGGCCTACAACCCGCTCTTCATCTACGGCGGATCGGGGCTCGGCAAGACGCACCTGCTCCACGCGATCGGCCACTACGCCAAGAGCCTCTACCCCGGGGTCCGCGTGCGCTACGTCAACTCCGAGGAGTTCACGAACGACTTCATCAACTCGATCGGTGAGGGTCGCGCCGGGGCGTTCCAGCGGCGCTACCGCGAGGTCGACGTCCTCCTCATCGACGACATCCAGTTCCTGCAGGGCAAGGAACAGACGATGGAGGAGTTCTTCCACACGTTCAACACCCTGCACAACGCCAACAAGCAGGTCGTCATCACCTCGGACGTCCCGCCCAAGCAGCTCAACGGCTTCGAGGACCGCCTGCGCTCCCGGTTCGAGTGGGGCCTCATCACCGACGTCCAGCCGCCGGACCTCGAGACCCGTATCGCGATCCTCCGCAAGAAGGCCGCCGGCGAGCGTCTCGCTGCACCGGACGACGTTCTCGAGTACATCGCCTCGAAGATCTCGACGAACATCCGCGAGCTCGAGGGTGCACTCATCCGCGTCACGGCGTTCGCGAACCTCAACCGCCAGCAGGTCGACATCGGTCTGGCCGAGATCGTCCTCAAGGACCTCATCACGGACGAGGACGCGTCGCAGATCACGGCGGGCAGCATCATCGCCCAGACCGCGGCGTACTTCGGCCTGTCGATCGATGACCTCTGCGGCAACTCGCGCTCCCGCGTGCTCGTCACGGCTCGGCAGATCGCGATGTACCTGTGCCGCGAGCTCACCGACCTCTCGCTGCCGAAGATCGGGCAGGAGTTCGGCGGCCGCGACCACACGACGGTCATGCACGCGAACCGGAAGATCGGCGCGCAGATGGCGGAACGTCGCTCGATCTACAACCAGGTGACCGAGCTGACGAGCCGGATCAAGCACGAGCACAGGTCTTAGGGCCCAACTCTCGACGTTGCGTCGAGAGTCACGTGGGATGTCTTTCCACACCTGTGCACAGACCTGTGGACAACGGTGGACGACACCCACGGATCTGTGGACGCGGCGATGCAGAACGGGGGACGACGCCTGGGCACACAGACGCCGTCCACAGCGACCCGCAGTTGTCCACACGAGATCCACGAGCTCGAGGAACAACAAGTTTCGTCACCTGACCTGCACAGACATGTGGTTTCCCCAGGATCCACAAGCCCTACGACGACGATGACAGATCTCTCATGAGGGAATCCACATCACCTTCATGAGGGTGACGAGCACGAACGCTGCGGCCTGGAAAGACAGGCCTCAGAGGTCCCACGTCCCGAGGTGACCTCGACCCGCGAGGTCGCGTAGTGTTCTTCCCGTCCTGTGTCTCGGTGCGAGCCCACAGGTACCGACACCAGAAGGAGTGCGAGCAGATGAAGTTCCGCGTCGAGCGCGACGTCCTGGCCGAGGCCGTCACCTGGGCGGCCCGGACCCTGCCCGCACGACCGCCGGCGCCCGTCCTTGCCGGTGTGAGGATCGAGGCCGACCCCATCGGCGTACTTCGTCTCTCGACGTTCGACTACGAGGTCTCGGCGCGCTCCGAGATCCCCGCCGAGGTGTCCGAGGCAGGCGAGGTCCTCGTCTCCGGCCGTCTGCTCGCGGAGATCTCGCGCGCGCTGCCCAACCGCCCGGTCGACGTCGTCGTCGAGGGCACAAAGGTCAACGTCACCTGCGGCTCGAGCCGCTTCTCGCTGCTCACCATGCCCGTCGAGGACTACCCCGCACTCCCCGCGATGCCGCAGGTCGTCGGTGTCATCTCGGGCGACGAGCTCACCGAGGCCGTCGCCCAGGTCTCCGTCGCCGCGAGCAAGGACGACACGCTCCCGCTGCTCACGGGTGTCCGTGCCGAGCTCGAGGGCTCGACGATCACGCTGCTCGCGACCGACCGCTACCGGCTCGCGCTGCGCGAGCTGCCGTGGCGCCCCTCGCAGACCGACATCTCCGAGGTCGCGCTCGTCCGTGCCCGCACGCTGTCGGAGGTCGCCAAGTCGCTCGGCTCCTCCGGCGACGTCACCGTCGCCCTCTCCACCGGCGCCGGCGTCGACCTCATCGGCTTCGAGGCCGGTGGCCGTCACACGACGTCGCAGCTCACGGACGGCGACTACCCGCCCGTGCGCCGTCTCTTCCCCGACGAGACGCCGATCCACGCGGTCGTCGCGACGTCGGCGCTCATCGAGGCGAGCAAGCGTGTCTCGCTCGTCGCCGAGCGCAACACCCCGATCCGCCTGTCGTTCTCGGACGGACAGGTCGTCCTCAACGCGGGCCAGGGCGACGACGCGCAGGCGTCCGAGGCCCTCGAGGCGCTGCTCGTCGGCGAGGACATCTCCGTCGCCTTCAACCCGACCTTCCTGCTCGACGGTCTCGGCGCGCTCGGCACGGACTTCGTCCGACTGAGCTTCACGCACCCGAACAAGCCGGTCGAGTTCACGGGCCAGGACTCGCTCGAGGGCGAGTCCCAGACCCACTACCGCTACCTGCTGGTCCCCATCCGCTTCGCGAGCTGACACCCGGAGGTCCGGGTGCACGTCTCCCACCTCTCGCTGCAGGACTTCCGCTCCTACGCGCAGGTCGACCTTGAGCTCGAGCCCGGCGTCAACGCGTTCGTCGGGCCCAACGGCCAGGGCAAGACCAACCTCGTCGAGGCGATCGGCTATATCGCGACCCTCGGCTCTCACCGCGTCTCGACCGACGCGGCGCTCATCCGTGCAGGTCAGGAACGCGCCGTGGTGCGTACGCGCGTCGTGCGCGGCGATCGCGCCTCGACGATCGACCTCGAGATCAACGCGGGGCGGGCCAACCGTGCACGGATCAACCGATCGCCCGTGCCACGGGTGCGGGACGTCGTCGGGATCCTGCGCACGGTGCTCTTCGCGCCGGAGGACCTCGTCCTCGTCAAGGGCGACCCCGACGCCAGGCGACGGTTCCTCGACGACCTCATGATCCTCGTGAGCCCTCGTCTCGCCGCGGTCATCGCGGACTACGAGCGGGTGCTCCGCCAGCGGTCCGCGCTGCTCAAGACGGCTGGGGGCCCGCGTCGTCGCGGACGGCCCGTGCCCGGTGAGGAGCAGGGCTCCCCCGACCTGCGGACCCTCGACGTCTGGGACGCGAAGCTTGCGGTGCTCGGGGCCGAGATCATCGCGGTCCGGCAGCGGCTCGTCGCGGGTCTCGCGCCGTTCGTCGCCGAGGCGTACGGCCGGGTGAGCGCGGGCCAGGGGCACGCGGAGATCACGTACCGTTCGAGCCTCGCCGCGGCGCTCGACGAGCCCGAGCCCGACGCACCTCAGGCGCCGGAGGCGATCGAGTCGCAGCTGCTCGAGGCGATGACGAGGCTGAGGTCCAAGGAGGTCGAGCGGGGCGTGTGCCTCGTCGGTCCGCACCGCGACGACCTCACCCTCACGCTCGGCGGGCTGCCGGCGAAGGGCTACGCGAGCCACGGGGAGTCGTGGTCGTTCGCGCTCGCGCTGCGGCTCGCGTCCTACAACCTGCTCACCGAGGGAGTCGGGAACGACGACGACCTCTGGGTCGTCGACTCCCGCGAAGACGGCGAGCCCGTCCTCGTGCTCGACGACGTGTTTGCCGAGCTCGACGTACGGCGTCGGCAGCGCCTCGCGGACCTCGTCGCGCCGGCGCGGCAGGTGCTCATCACGGCCGCGGTCCCGGGCGACGTCCCGGAGTCGCTCGTCGGGGCACGCTTCGACGTCCTGGACGGCGTGGTCGGCCGTGTCCTCTGACGAGCCGGTCGAGCTCCCTTCGCCCCGAGGGGTGCCCGCGGTCGACCCCGACGGACCGGCTCCCGACGTCCGTGAGCTCGTCGAGCTGCCCCCGCCGCAGCAGGTCGCCAAGGAAGCCTTCAACCGGGCACGGTCCGCGGCGCGGGACCGGGGCGCTCGGCCGGGAGTGACGACGCGGTCGCCGCTCGCCGAGCAGCGGTCTGGCGCTCGTCCGGGCGGCCGGGACCCGCAGCTCTTCGGCGACGTCGTCGGCCGGCTGCTCGCTGAGCGTGGCTGGACGAAGGAGGTCTCGGTCGGCGGCGTCATCGGTCGGTGGCGCGACGTCGTCGGTGACGACATCGCGGACCATGCGACGCCGCTGACGTTCGACGAGGGGGTGCTCGTCGTGCAGGCGGGCTCGACGGCGTGGGCGACGCAGCTGGAGTTCCTTCGCCCGTCGCTGCTCGGCCGGCTCGCGGAGGAGCTCGGTCAGGGCGTCGTCGAGGAGCTGCGGATCGTCGGTCCGACGACGCGTTCCTTCGGTCGCGGACCCCGCCGCGTCAAGGGTCGTGGACCTCGGGATACGTGGGGCTGACCTGTTATCCACAGGCGTCTGTGGATCGACCCGTGGAAGACGTGACATGCCTGTGAGAATCGCTGTGGACAACGCGTCTGACGCCCGATATTCCGCCCGTGACAGGTAGACTGGACAGGTTGGGCCGGGCACGTGGCCGCACCCCGTTCGCGGGGGCGTCGCAAGCCACCCGACCGACGCTCGTTCGTCGTCCCGGCACCGGGGCGGCCGGGGGCGCGGGCCGTCCGTCGGCCCGCGGCCACGACGGTGTCCAGGCTTTGGCCGGAGACCGTGCGCAGCGCCGCAGAGCACGGAACTTCAAGCGTCGAGCCGAGGAGCACCTCTTCCAGTGACTGACCAGCCGAGCACCCCGGACGCGGGTACCCCGACGTCCACCGCTCCCAGCTACGACGCCAGCTCCATCACCGTCCTCGAGGGTCTCGAGGCCGTGCGCAAGCGTCCCGGCATGTACATCGGCTCGACCGGTGAGCGTGGCCTCCACCACCTCGTGTACGAGGTTGTGGACAACGCTGTGGACGAAGCCCTTGCCGGCTACTGCGACCACATCGAGGTCAACCTCCTCGACGACGGTGGCGTACGCGTCGTCGACAACGGTCGTGGCATCCCCGTGGCGCTCCACCCCACCGAGGGGCGCCCGACGGTCGAGGTCGTCATGACGATCCTCCACGCCGGTGGCAAGTTCGGCGGCGGCGGCTACGCGGTCTCGGGCGGTCTCCACGGCGTCGGCATCTCCGTCGTCAACGCGCTCTCGATGCGCGTCGAGACCGAGATCAAGCGCGATGGTTTCACGTGGAACCAGTCGTTCGCGGACGGCGGCAAGCCGGTCGGCGAGCTTCGCCAGGGCCCCGCGACCACGGAGACCGGGACGTCGCAGACCTTCTGGGCAGACCCGACGATCTTCGAGTCGACGATCTTCGACTTCGAGACGCTCCGCGCCCGCTTCCAGCAGATGGCGTTCCTCAACAAGGGCCTCCAGATCACGCTCACCGACGAGCGCTCGCTCGAGGTCGACGAGGACGAGCTTGCGAGCGACGCCGAGGCCGAGGAGCCGCGGCACCGCACCGTGACGTACCGCTACGACCACGGACTCATCGACTACGTCCGCCACCTCAACTCGACGAAGAAGATCGAGGTCGTCCACCCCGAGATCATCGACATCGAGGCCGAGGACACCGACCGTCGCATCTCCGTCGAGATCGCGATGCAGTGGACGAGCGCGTACTCCGAGTCCGTCCACACGTATGCCAACACGATCTCGACGACCGAGGGAGGCACGCACGAGGAGGGCTTCCGTGCGGCGCTCACCGGCCTAGTCAACCGCTACGCCCGCGCCAAGGGTCTGCTCAAGGACAAGGACGAGAACCTCACGGGCGACGACGTCCGCGAGGGCCTCACCGCCGTCATCTCCGTCAAGCTCGGCGAGCCCCAGTTCGAGGGCCAGACGAAGACGAAGCTCGGCAACACCGAGGCGAAGACCTTCGTCCAGGGCATCGTCAACGACCGCCTGGGCGACTGGCTCGAGTCCCACCCGAACGAGGCCAAGGACGTCATCCGCAAGGCCGTCCAGGCCGCCCAGGCCCGCATGGCCGCACGCAAGGCACGCGAGGCCACGCGCAAGAGTCTCCTCGGCTCGTCGTCTATGCCGGGCAAGCTCAAGGACTGCCAGTCCAACAAGCCCGAAGAGTCTGAGATCTTCATCGTCGAGGGTGACTCCGCAGGTGGCTCCGCCGTCCGCGGACGCAACCCCTACAACCAGGCGATCATGCCGATCCGAGGCAAGATCCTCAACGTCGAGCGGGCGCGCCTCGACCGTGCGTTGAGCAACCTCGAGGTCCAGGGCCTCATCACGGCGTTCGGCACGGGCATCTCCGAGGACTTCGACATCGAGAAGCTCCGGTACCACAAGATCGTCCTCATGGCGGATGCCGACGTCGACGGCAAGCACATCGCGACGCTCCTGCTCACGCTGCTCTTCCGGTTCATGCGCCCGCTCATCGAGCACGGCCACGTGTACCTCGCGCAGCCGCCGCTCTACCGCCTCAAGTGGTCGAACGCGCCGCACGACTACGTGTACTCCGACGCCGAGCGCGACCAGGCGCTCGCCGCCGGCCTCGCCGCCGGTCGCCGCATCCCCAAGGACAACGGCATCCAGCGCTACAAGGGCCTCGGCGAGATGGACTACTCCGAGCTCTGGGACACGACGATGGACCCCGAGCACCGCACGCTGCTCCAGGTGACCCTCGACGACGCGGCCACGGCCGACGAGGTCTTCTCGGTGCTCATGGGCGAGGACGTCGAGCAGCGACGCTCCTTCATCCAGCGCAACGCCAAGGACGTGAGGTTCCTCGACATCTGACGGCCGCCCGGCCCCAGCGACAGGAACCCCCCGCACGACCCGGCCCAGCGCCGAGCGAAGGAACGAGACGGTGAGCGAGAACACCCCCGAGAACGGGACGACCGGCGACGCGTACAACGTCGTCAACCATGGACGGATCGACCAGGTCGACCTCCAGCAGGAGATGCAGAAGTCGTTCCTCGACTACGCGATGAGCGTCATCGTCTCGCGCGCGCTGCCCGACGTCCGCGACGGCCTCAAGCCCGTCCACCGTCGCGTGCTCTACGCGATGTACGACGGTGGCTACCGCCCCGACCGTGCGTTCTCCAAGTGCACGCGCGTCGTCGGCGACGTCATGGGCAAGTACCACCCGCACGGTGACACCGCGATCTACGACGCCATGGTGCGCCTCGTGCAGGACTGGTCGCTGCGCTACCCGCTCATCTCCGGCCAGGGCAACTTCGGCTCCCCCGGCAACGACCCCGCCGCCGCCCCGCGATACACCGAGTGCCGCATGGCCCCGCTCGCCATGGAGATGGTCCGGGACATCGACAAGGAGACCGTCGACTTCCAGGACAACTACGACGGGCGTACCCAGGAGCCCGTCGTCCTGCCGGCGCGCTTCCCCAACCTTCTCGTCAACGGTTCCGCCGGCATCGCCGTCGGCATGGCGACGAACATCCCGCCGCACAACATGCGTGAGGTCGCCGAGGGTGTCCGTTGGCACCTCGCCCACCCGGGCGCGAGCCGTGAGGAGCTGCTCGAGGCCCTCATCCGCGAGGTCAAGGGTCCCGACTTCCCGACGGGAGCCTCCGTGCTCGGGCGCCGGGGCATCGAGGACATGTACCGGACGGGCCGCGGCTCGATCACGATGCGGGCCGTCGTCAACGTCGAGGAGATCCAGGGTCGCACCTGCCTCGTCGTCACCGAGCTGCCCTACCAGGTCAACCCGGACAACCTCGCGGCGAAGATCGCCGACCTCGTCAAGGACGGCCGCGTCGGCGGCATCGCCGACCTACGCGACGAGACGTCGGGCCGCACCGGCCAGCGCCTCGTCATCGTCCTCAAGCGGGACGCGGTCGCCAAGGTCGTCCTCAACAACCTCTACAAGCACACGCAGCTCCAGGACACGTTCGGCGCGAACATGATCGCGCTCGTCGACGGTGTCCCGCGCACGCTGTCGCTCGACGCGTTCATCCGTCACTGGACGACGCACCAGATGGACGTCATCGTCCGCCGCACGCGGTTCCAGCTGCGTGAGGCCGAGGAGCGCGCCCACATCCTCACGGGCTACCTCAAGGCCCTCGACAACCTCGACGAGGTCATCGCGCTCATCCGCGCGTCCGCGACCGTCGACGACGCGCGCGAGGGCCTCATGCGCCTGCTCGACGTCGACGAGGTCCAGGCCCGTGCGATCCTCGCCCTCCAGCTCCGTGCCCTCGCAGCCATGGAGCGCCAGAAGATCACCGACGAGCACGCCGAGCTCATGTCGCGCATCGCGGACTACAACGCGATCCTTGCGAGCGAGGACCGTCAGCGCCAGATCGTCGGCGACGAGCTCGACGAGACCGTCGGCCGCTACGGCGACGAGCGCCGCACGACGATCCTCCCCTTCGACGGCGAGGTCTCGATCGAGGACCTCATCGCCGAGGAGGAGATGGTCGTCACCATCACCCGCGGCGGTTACGTCAAGCGCACCCGCACGGACAACTACCGGGCCCAGAAGCGCGGTGGCAAGGGCGTGCGTGGGGCGCAGCTCCGCGAGGACGACATCGTCGACCACTTCTTCGTGACCTCGACGCACAACTGGCTGCTGTTCTTCACGAACTTCGGCCGCGTCTACCGCGCCAAGGCGTACGAGCTGCCCGAGGGCGGCCGTGACGCGAAGGGTCAGCACGTCGCGAACCTCCTCGCGTTCCAGCCCGACGAGCGCATCGCGCAGGTCCTCGCGCTGCGCACGTACGAGGACGCCGAGTACCTGCTCCTCGCGACGCGACGCGGCCTCGTCAAGAAGACGCGCCTGTCCGAGTACGACACCAACCGCACGGCGGGCCTCATCGCGATCAACCTGCGTGAGGACGAGGAGGGCGCTGCCGACGAGCTCGTCTCGGCGCGCATCGTCGACTCGGTCGACGACGTCATCCTCGTGAGCCGCAAGGGCCAGTCCATCCGCTTCACCGCGAACGACGACCAGGTGCGTCCCATGGGCCGCTCGACGTCGGGCGTCACCGGCATGAAGTTCCGCGAGGATGACGACCTTCTCGCGATGGACGTCGTGCGCGACGACGCGTTCCTCTTCACCGTCACCGAGGGCGGCATCGCCAAGCGCACGCAGCTCACGGTCGACAACTACCGGCTCCAGGGCCGTGGCGGCCTCGGCATCCGTGTCGCCAACCTGCCCGAGCGCAACGGCGACCTCGTGGGCGCCCTCGTCGTCGACGAGGACGACGAGGTGCTCGTCATCATGGAGCGCGGCAAGATCGTGCGGTCCGCGGTCCGCGAGGTCAACCCGACCGGGCGCACCTCGCAGGGTGTGATCTTCGCCAAGCCCGACAAGAACGACCGCATCATCGCCGTCGCCCGCAACGAGGAGTCTGCGGACGAGGACGAGGAGAACAGCGACGACACGACGGACGGCGAGAAGCCGGCCGAGGTGTCCGCGGACGGGACGGTCACCCCCCAGGGGGAGGCTGAGACCGCCGAGGCGGGGCAGACTGGGACGACCGACGCCGACGACACCGGCGTGAAGGGCACCGAGGAGGACCGAGCGTGACCGAGAAGCAGGACGCCGCACCGCCGGCCATCACCCCGCGGACGCCCGCGCCGCGCCCCGACGGCGCAGCGGCGGCCGGACCCGTGCCCGCTCCCGTACCCGCACCCGACGCCGCCCCCACCGGGACAGCCTGGGCGGGGACGGGTGCCGCGGGCAACGCGAGCGCGCCGGTCGAGCACGACGCCGGGCACGGGGACGAGCACGACGACGAGCACGACTACGCGCCACGCAAGGTGCGTCTCACGCTCTCGCGGATCGACCCGTGGTCCGTCATGAAGATGGCGTTCCTCCTGTCGATCGCGATCGGCATCATGATCGTCGTCGCGGCCTTCGTCTTCTGGTACGCGCTCAACGACCTCGGGGTCTTCACCTCGATCGACGAGACGATCCGCAAGATCGTCGGCAGCGAGTCCGAGCTCGACATCCTTCAGTACGTCCAGCGCGACCGGGTCGTCTCCATCGCGATGGTCATCGCGGTCATCGACGTCGTCCTCATGACGGCGCTCTCGACGATCGGAGCGTTCCTCTACAACGTCGTCGCGGCCCTCGTGGGCGGCGTGCACATGACGCTGACGGACGACTGAACGACGAACGTCGGGGCACCCCGGCACCTCGTTTTGGAGCGAGGGCCGATGCTGGGGTAGTCTCGGTGCGCTGCCGTCGCAGGGAAACCTGCAGCGAGCGGCGACGGGCCCATAGCTCAGGCGGTTAGAGCGCTTCGCTGATAACGAAGAGGTCGGAGGTTCAAGTCCTCCTGGGCCCACGGACGTACCCCTCAAGGAGGTTGAACGATGAAGAAGCTCCTTCTCGTCGCGGCGGTTGCCGCCGTCGGGTACTTCGCCTGGCGGAAGTACTCCGAGGAGTCCGCGGGCAAGGACCTCTGGGCAGAGGTCGCCGACACTTTCGAGTGAGGCACAACCCCACGGGGCCATGGCGCAATTGGTAGCGCACCTGCTTTGCAAGCAGGGGGTTGGGGGTTCGAGTCCCCCTGGCTCCACATCGAAGACCCGCACCTCGTCACGAGGTGCGGGTCTTCGCGTTCCGGCCTCCTCCAGGTCGTGAGGGCACCGGTAGGCTGGGAAGGATCCCCCGCCTCGCGCCGTCCGTGACGGCTACCCGCACCGCAGGAGCATGTCCGTGCCCACGCCCCGGCTCGTCGCGTTCGACCTCGACGACACGCTCGCCCCCTCGAAGTCGCCGCTCGACCCACGGATGGTCGAGCTGCTGCTCGCCCTCCTCGAGCGCGTGCCGGTGTGCATCATCTCGGGCGGGCAGATCGCGCAGTTCCGCACGCAGGTCATCGACCGCCTCGGTGACGTCGACCCCGCGCTCCTCGCGCGCCTCCACCTCATGCCGACGTGCGGCACGCAGTACTGGCGCCACCATGAGGGCGCGTGGCACCAGGAGTACGCGGAGAACCTCACGGCCGACGAGAAGCAGCGAGCTCTTGTCGCGGTCGAGGGCGAGGCCCGCCGGCTCGGGCTGTGGGAGTCCGAGACCTGGGGCCCGATCCTCGAGGACCGTGACTCGCAGATCACCTTCTCCGCGCTCGGCCAGGCCGCGCCCGTCGCCGCGAAGACCGCATGGGACCCGGAGGGCTCCCGCAAGGCCGCGCTGCGTGACGCCGTCGCCGAGCTCGTCCCCGACCTCGAGGTCCGCTCGGGCGGCTCGACGTCCGTCGACATCACCCGCAAGGGCATCGACAAGGCCTACGGCATGGCGCGCCTCGAGCAGCTTGCGGGCGTCGCGCTCGACGACATGCTCTTCGTCGGCGATCGCCTCGACGAGGGCGGCAACGACCGTCCCGTCCTCGACATGGGCGTGCGCTGCCACGCCGTCGAGGGCTGGGAGGACACCGCGACATACCTCGAGGGGCTCGTCCCGACGCTCTGAGCGGTCCAGCGACGACGAAGGCCACCCCCGCGCGGGGGTGGCCTTCGTCGTCGTGCTGTGCGTCAGGCGTCAGGAGCCTTGGGCGCTGCCTTGCGGGGCGCACGTGGCTTGGGAGCGGCCTTCTCCGTCTTCTCCTCGACGACGTCGGCCACCTCGTCCGCCTTCTCCTCGATCACGTCGACGGCCGCGTCGACCGCGCCAGCAGCATCGCCGGCGACCTCCTCGACCTTCTCCGTGGTGGTCTCGACGACGTCGGACAGCTTCTCCTTCGACGAGGCAGCGGCGTCGGCGACCTCGGCTGCCGCCTCTCCCCCGAGCTCGGCAACGTCGTCCGCAGCAGACTCGGCCGCGTCGGTCGCGTCCTCGAGGACGTCCTCGAAGCTCGACGTGTCGACCTTCTCCCACGGCTCGGCCCACGGGTCGACCTCGGGCTGGGACCTCTTCCAGACGACGTAGGCGCCGCCCGCGGCGGCCGCGGTGCCGGCGACCCACCAGAACGCCTTGCCCTTGCCCGACGACTTCTGCGCCTTCCCGGCGAGCACGGTCGCTGCGTCCGAGAGGGAGTCGGAGCCGTGCTCGACGGCGTCGTGCGCCTTCGAGGCGATCTTCTCGACGATGCCGCCGTCAGAGGCGTCGTCGGCGACGCGTGCGAGGAGCTCGGCGGTCGACGCGGCCGCTGTGCCGGACTTCTCCGCGGCGGTCGCTGCGGCGCTGTTGAACGCTTGGACGAGGCGCGGCAGGTACTCGTCGACGACCTTGTCGTGGGCCGTGTCGAGCGCGGGGCGCGCCTTCTCGGCCGCGGCCTCGACGCGCGGGGCGGCGGCCTGCACGGTCTCGTCCCACACCTTCTCGATGCGGGGGGCGAGCCACTCCTTGAACGCCTCGAGACGGGGCGCGCTCCACTCGACCGCGTCCTGTGCGGCGACCTTGGCACGCTCCGCGAGCACGGCGGCGACGTGCGCAGCCTGCTCGGCCGCGTCACCTACCGCGGCGGCGGCGGTCGCGGCCTGGTCCTTGACCTTCTCGGAGTCGATCCCCTCGAGGGTCTCCCTGGCCTGGTTGCGGATGCCGTCGAGCATGATGCCTCCTGCTGGTCGCGGTCACAAAGGTGTGCCCCTACTCTGCCACCGACCGGGGTGGTACCGCGACGCCTCACGACTCCCGTCGCGCGCAGGTTCCGTGGGAGGATGGGGTCATGTTCGCAACCCTGCACACCTCCGCGGGCGACATCCGCGTCGAGCTGTTCCCGAACCACGCGCCGAAGACCGTCGAGAACTTCACGGGTCTCGCGACCGGCACCAAGGCCTGGACGGACCCCACGACGGGCGCTCCGTCGAACGTGCCGTTCTACGACGGCCTCATCTTCCACCGCGTCATCTCCGGGTTCATGATCCAGGGTGGGTGCCCCCTCGGCACCGGCACGGGTGACCCCGGCTACAAGTTCGACGACGAGATCCACCCCGAGCTCGGCTTCACGAAGCCCTACCTGCTCGCGATGGCGAACGCCGGCACGCGCCGCAACCCGCTCACCGGCAAGGCCGAGGGCACGAACGGCTCGCAGTTCTTCATCTCCGTCGACGCGACCCCGTGGCTCACGGGCAAGCACACGATCTTCGGCGAGGTCGCGGACGACGCGTCGCGCAAGGTCGTCGACGCGATCGCCACGTCGAAGACCCGCCCCGGCGACCGTCCGCTCGAGGACATCGTCATCAACAGCGTGACGATCGAGGACTGAGCTCCTCCCCTGCACGTCCCGAGAGCCGCCGCACACCCCTGGATGCCCGCATGAGCGACAACGTCCCGACGGGGGGTGCGGCGGCTCCCGTCTGTCCGCGGCACCCTGACCGTGTCTCCTACGTCAGCTGCCAGCGCTGCGGCCGCCCCGCGTGCACCGAGTGCCAGCGGCCCGCCGCCGTCGGCGTCCACTGCGTCGACTGCGTCGCCGAGCAGGCCCGCAACGCGCCGGCCGCGCGTTCCGCCCTCGGGGCGCGCCTGGGCGACGGCCGACCCGTCGTCACGCTGACACTCATCGCGCTGTGCGTCGTCAGCTACGTGCTGCAGTGGGCAGTGGGCGACGCGTGGACGTCACTCCTCGAGATGGCACCCGTGCTGGGTGCGAGCGAGCCGTGGCGGCTCCTCACGGCGGCGTTCCTCCACGCGAACAACCCCGCTCACATCGTCCTCAACATGGTCGCCCTCTGGTCGGTCGGCCCGGTGCTCGAGCAGATGCTCGGGCGTGGGCGCTTCCTCTCGCTCTACCTTCTCTCGGCGTTCGGCGGCTCGGCGGCCGTCGTGTGGCTCGCGGACCCGCTGACGATGGAGTGGATCACGCCCGTGCGGGGCGCGTCGGGCGCCGTGTTCGGTCTCTTCGGGGCGTTCGTCGTCATCCTGCGCCGTTTCTCCCGCGACGCCTCGCAGATCTATGCGGTCCTCGGCCTCAACCTCGTCATCGGCTTCGTCGTGCCAGGGATCTCGTGGCAGGCGCACGTCGGCGGGTTCGTCGTCGGGGCGGCCGTGGGCGCGGCGTTCGCGTACGCGCCGCGCGAGAGGCGCCACCTGTGGGCGTTCGTCGTGCCCGTCGTGGGGATCATCGTGCTCGTCGCGGCGGTCTCCGTGCGCTTCGCGACCGTGCCGACGTGGACGCCCGTGGGCGGTGGTCTCTTCATTCCGCCCGACGGGTTCACGGACGCGTCGGTGTCACACGTCCTGGACGAGGAGCCTGTGGACAACCTCGCGCTCACGCCGTTCTCCACAGTTCTCCACAGCGTTACTCACAGCTGTGGAACTACAGACGTGTAGTTATCCACAGCGCTGTCCACCGATGGGGACAGACTGTCCACGGGGCCGTCCCACGGACGTCGTCCACAGGCATGACGAAGCCCCCGGCACCTCAGGTGCCGGGGGCTTCGTCACAGGTCGCGGCCCGAGGCCGCAGGGCGCTCAGCGCCAGCGCGTCGTCAGACCGAAGCCCGCGATGACCAGTGCGAAACCGACCACGAGGTTCCAGTGGCCGTTGACGTTGAACGCCTCCTGGAACGGGATCGGCCACTGCATGTTCGAGAGGTACGCGACGACGACGTACACGAGCCCGAGGATCATGAGACTGAGCATCGTCGGGACGAGCCAACGAGGGTTCACCCCCGCCTCACGCGCCTTCTCACGCGCCGCGCGCTTGAGGTCCTTGTCGAGCGACGCCGCCTTCTTCTTCGCTGCGGGCGGCACGACGGGCTTCTTCACGGCAGCAGCCGCGGACGGCTCGGTCTCGGACGACTTCGGATCGGACACGGCGCGAGGCTCCTGACTGGGCGGCTGGAACGGGACCCGCGGTCCCGTGACTACGCATAGCCTAGTGCCAGGGCGGCCCCACGCCCTGCGCACACCGGGAGACGACACGCATGAGGACCACCGACGCCGCCACGCGCCGCGTCCGGCGAGCCCCCGTCGTCGTCATGCTCGTCCTCGCGCTCGCCGGGCTCATGTTCACGTCGTCGGCCCGGCTCGCCCGCAGCCAGGGGGAACGCCATCCCGAGAACCTCGCGCAGCTCATCGAGGTCGAGGAGAAGCGCGTGCAGGACGTCCAGAGCGACCTCGACTCCCTCGACGAGCAGCTCTCACGCATCGCACCCGTCACCGGGCCCGACGTCGACGAGGACGCCTATCGCCGGGACGCCATCGCCGCCGGTGCGGTCCCCGTCGCCGGCCCCGGCCTGCGCGTCGCGCTCGACGACGCCCCGCCGCAGCCCGTCGGCTCGGAGATCGCCGCCGACGCCCTCGTCGTCCACCAGCAGGACCTCGAGGCCGTCATCAACGCGCTGTGGGCCGGGGGAGCGGAGGCCATGACGCTCCAGGGACAGCGCGTCCTCACGACCACCGCGTTCCGCTGCGTCGGCAACGTCCTGTCCCTCCACGGACGCGTCTACTCCCCGCCGTACGTCGTCGAGGCGGTCGGCGACCCCGTCGCCCTGCGAGCGTCGCTCGACGCGTCGCCCGAGATCGCGACGTACCGCGAGTGGGTCGCCGCGGTCGGCCTCGGCCTCGACGTCAGCGCACCCGACACGCTCGAGCTGCCCGGCCGGACCGTCGCGACGCTCGAGCAGGCGACGCTGCCCAAGGGCGTCGACCCGCTCCCCTGACGCGTCGGTGGAACGACTCCCCACGCTGCGCCCCGGCGCGGCATGATGGGCGAACGATCCGCCCACCACCCAGGAGACGCCGTGACGCGCATCCTCGTCGTCGACAACTACGACTCGTTCGTCTACACGATCGTCGGCTACCTCGACCAGCTCGGCGCTCGGACGACCGTCGTGCGCAACGACGCCGTCCAGGACGCTGCCACCTGGGACTATGACGGTGTGCTCGTCTCGCCCGGCCCGGGGACCCCCGCCGAGGCCGGCGCGAGCCTCGACGTCATCCGTACGTGCGCCGCGCGCGCCCTGCCGATGCTCGGCGTGTGCCTCGGTCACCAGGCGCTCGGCGAGGCCTTCGGCGCGACCGTCACGCATGCGCCCGAGCTCATGCACGGCCGCACGAGCCAGGTCGAGCACGAGGACCGGGGCGTGCTCGAGGGCCTCCCGCACCCGTTCACCGCGACGCGCTACCACTCGCTCGCGGTCATCCCCTCGACGGTTCCGAGCGAGCTCGAGGTCACCGCGCGCACTGCGAACGGCATCATCATGGGGCTCCAGCACCGCGAGCTGCCCCTCCACGGCGTGCAGTTCCACCCCGAGTCCGTGCTCACCGAGGGCGGCCACCGGCTCTTCGCCAACTGGCTCGCGCTCACGGGGCTGGACGGGGCCGTCGAGCGCTCTGCCGGGCTCGCGCCGCTCGTGCGGCGCTGAACACCCGGAGAACCGAGCCCGACCTTCGCCCGCAGACGCAGCGAGCCCCCGACCGCAAGGTCGGGGGCTCGCTGCGTACTGAACCTTGGGTCAGCCCTGGTCGCCGCCGCCGTCGCCGTCGCCCTCGCCGTCAGCAGGCGGCTCGGTCGTCGGGTCGACGGTCGGCGGAGCCTGCGGCCCTGGGCCGGTCGACACGTAGATGACGACCTCGTCGCCCTCGTTGACGGGCGTGCCCGCCGTCGGGACGTCGAACACCGTGCCGGCAAGCTGCTTGTCGGACGGCTCGGTGAGGACCTTCGGCACGAGGTTGAGTGCCCGCAGCGCAGCCTCGGCGTCCGCCTGCGACATGCCGACGAGGTTCGTCGGGACGACGACGACCTCTGGGGCAGGCTCGCGCGCGATGATGATCTCGATGACCGTGCTGTGCTTGACCTGGCCGTTGGCCGGCACCTGACGCAGCACCGTGCCGGGCTTCGCGTCGGCCGACTCCTCGAAGTCGTAAGAGGCGCTCACGCGCGGGTTCGCGGCGAAGAAGTCCTCGACAGCCTTGCGCTTCTCCCCGGTGAAGTCGGGGACGTCCGTGTTGCCGTTCGAGATGAAGAGGACGATCTTGTCACCCTTCTTCGCGGTGGCGTCGGCCGCGGGCTCCGTCCGCGTCACGCGGTCGAGCTCGACCGTGCCGCTCGGCTCGGTGCGCGTCGTGTCGACCTCGAGGCCCGCGTCCTTGAGAGCCTGCGCGGCCCGCGTCTGGTCGAGGCCCGTGAGGTCGGGGACGTTCGTGGCGCTCGGCCCGGGGGAGAACCACACAGTCACCGAGGAACCCTCGGGGACGGAGGCGCCCTCGTCGGGGTCCGAGCGCAGCGCGGTGTCCTTCGGCTCTGTCGAGTCCTCGAGCTCCGGGACGAGCTTGAGGTTGAGCGCGGCGAGCTCGGCGCTCACCTCCGTCCGCGACTTGCCGACGATCGTCGGCACCGTCACGTTCTTGGTCTCGGGCTCCTTGTTGTTCTGGTTGAGGAGGAGGATGAGCACGATCGCGACGATCGCGACGATCGCGACGGCGACGAGAGACCAGATGAGCGTCCGACGACGGCCGTCGGGCTCGTGCTGGGCGATACCCTGCGGGGGCGTCGGTGCGGGCGTGGCCACCGCGGGGAACGGCGACGTGCCTGCACCCGTCGGGGCCCAGCCCGCCGTCGCCGGAATCGGCTGGACGGGCTGAGGCAGCGCCTGCGTGGCGGCCGTGCCGAACACCTGCGTCGCGGAGTCGTCGACCGAGGGCGTCGCCGCAGCGGCCGCAGCGACAGCCGCGATGCCCGCAGCCTCGACGTGACCACCGTGCGCTGCGGCCTCGAGGTCCGCGCGGAACTCTGCGGCCGAGCCGTAGCGGTCCACGCGCGACTTCGCGAGCGACTTCAGGACGACGCGGTCGAGCGTCTCCGGGATGTCGTTCGCAAGGCTCGACGGGCGCGGAGGGGCCTCCTGGACGTGCTGGTAGGCGACCGCGACGGGGGAGTCGCCCTGGAACGGAGGACGGCCCGTGAGCAGCTCGAAGAGCAGGCAGCCCGCCGAGTAGAGGTCCGAGCGGGCATCGACAGACTCACCGCGCGCCTGCTCGGGCGAGAGGTACTGCGCGGTGCCGATGACCGCCTGGGTCTGTGTCATGGTCGCCGCGGAGTCCGCGACTGCGCGCGCGATGCCGAAGTCCATGACCTTGACCGCGCCCGTCGGCGTGAGCATGACGTTGGCGGGCTTGATGTCGCGGTGGACGATCCCGGCCTGGTGGCTGTACTCGAGCGCGGAGAGCACGCCCGAGGCGATCTCCACGGCCTCGTCGATCGGCACGGCGTGCCCGGTGCGCAGGATGTCGCGGACCGTGTGGCCCTCGACGTACTCCATGACGATGAACGGGACGTGCCGCACGTTGCCGGACGGCTCCGAGTACGTCTCCTCGCCCGTGTCGTAGACCGCGACGATCGCCGGGTGGTTGAGAGCCGCGGCAGACTGCGCCTCACGACGGAACCGGGCCTGGAACGACGGGTCGCGGGCAAGATCGGAGCGCAGGATCTTGATTGCGACCGTGCGGCCCAGGCGGGCGTCGTGCCCGATGTGCACCTCGGCCATGCCACCGCGGCCGATGAGCTCGCCGACCTCGTAGCGTCCGGCAAGGATGCGGGGTGCCTCGTGATCCACTAGTCGTCCTTTTTCGTCGGGGGGACCGCCCTGCGGCCCCGGGCCGCTCGCGCGGCCACAGCAATCTTGTCATCAGTTCGGAGGCTCGTGCCCGCGGGACCGCTGAGCGGGCCCGCCACGACGAGAAGTGCGGCGGCCGCAGGACCCGCGGCACCCGAGAGGATCGACGCCACGACGATGATGACGACGAGGACGACGAGCCCCACGAGCGGCCAGGAGAGGCTGCCGAGCCGCAGCCCGGTCGTGCGGCGCGACGCGGCAGGCGGCGCCGGAACCGGCCGCGCCGACGTCGAGCGGCGGACCGAGGGCGACGTCGAGCCCGTCGGCGTCCACCGCGCACCGCCGAGTGGTCGCGGCACGCCCGACGTGCCGCCCGGCTCCCAGCCGAGGGTGACGGATGTCTCGGGCAGCGGCACCGGAGGGACCGGGCGGGCCGGACGCTCGGGGGAGACGGGTGGGGACGGCAGCGCCGGGACGGGCCGGGCCGCCACGGACGGGGCGGCGCCACCCTGACGGTCCGCGGCGTGGGTCGAGGGCACCGCGCCCGCCAGGGCGCGGCTGCTCGCGCCCCCTGCGTCCGGAAGCTCGATCGCGGTCCGCGGCGCAGGAGCCTCAGGCCGACGGTGGAGCATCGCGCGCGTCGCTGCCGACGCCGGCACGACGAGGGGCGCCGCTGCCCGTGCCGCGGTGCCGTCGGCGACGTCGGGCACGACCGGGGCCGGACCCGACGGACGCGCGTGCAGCTCGCGACGCGTGCGCGGCGCGAACGACGGCGGCATGACGCCGCCCGGCACCGGCGCGGACACGGGCGGGGCGGACGCGGGCACGCCCGACGACGCCGACGAGGGCGAGACCGTCGACGTTGCCGACCCGCTCGACGCGCCCGACGGCGCGGCACTGCCCGAGACCCCGTGCCGTGCGACGCGCTCGGTGAGGTGCCCCAACGGGTCGAGCTCCGCGAGGCGCCCGAGCTCGTCGAGGCGCAGCGCGAGCGCCGCCGCCGACCGCGGGCGCTTCTCCGGGTCCTTCTCGAGCATCTGCATGACGAGCGTGCCCAGACCCTTGTGGACCGTCGCCGGCAGCGGTGGGACCGCCTCGTTGACGTGCGCGACAGCGATGTCGACCGCCGTCGCACCCGTGAAGGGTCGGTGCCCCACGAGCGACTCGTACGCGACGATGCCGAGCGCATAGATGTCCGACGCGCCCGTCGCCGCGCGGCCGATCGCCTGCTCGGGAGAGAGGTACTGCGCGGTGCCCATGACCATGCCCGCGGCCGTCATCGGCACCTGGTTGGCGCCGAGCGAGACGCCGAAGTCCGTGATCTTCACCGTGACACCGTGCTCGAGCAGGATGTTGCCCGGCTTGACGTCACGGTGGACGACACCGCCGACGTGCGCGGCGTGCAGACCGCGCGCGGCCTGCGACAGGATCGGCAGCAGTCGTCGCAGGGGGAGCACAGGCTCACGCTCGAGGAGGTCGCTCATGGGCTCGCCCACGACGAGCTCGAGGATGAGATAGCCCGAGCCGTCCTGCTCCCCGTAGTCGAAGAGCTGCGCGATGTTCTCGTGGCTGAGGCCCGCCGCGTTGCGCGCCTCGGTGCGCAGGCGCTCGAGGAAGTCCTCGTTGCCCGCGTACTCCTCCTTGAGGACCTTCGCCGCGACGTCGCGCGCGAGGGACTGGTCGTGCGCGACCCAGACCTCACCCATGCCGCCGACCGCGATCTGCCGCACGAGCCGGTACCTGTTCCCGAGGACGAGCCCCGCCTTCGGCCTCATCGCAGCCCCGCCTCGAGCACCTTGCGCGCGATCGGCGCCGCGACGGCACCGCCCGTCGCCTCGGAGCCCATCGAGCCGCCGTTCTCCACGACGACCGCCACCGCGATCTTCGGCGCGTCCACGGGCGCGAAGCCGATGAACCACGCGTGCGGCGCGGCCTCCTTGGTCGTCTGTGCTGTGCCCGTCTTGCCCGCGACCTTGACGCCCGGGATGCGAGCGGCGGTGCCCGAGCCCGAGTCGACGACGCCGACCATCATCTCCGTGAGGGCGCGCGCCGTCGACGCCGACACGGCACGCCCCGCGCTCGTCGGGTCCGTGCTCGAGACGATGTCGAGGTTCGCGTCCCGCACGCGCTCGACGAGGTAGGGCTCGAGACGGTCGCCGCCGTTCGCGACAGCCTGGGCGACCGACGCCATCTGCAACGGCGTCGCCGCGATGTCCATCTGGCCGATCGAGCTGAGCGCCAGCTCCGGCGCAGAGAGCTCGCTGGGGAAGTTCGACGCCGAGACCGGGATCGGCACCGACGAGCGTTCGTTGAAGCCGAAGGCCTCTGCGGTCCGGCGGAGCTGGTCCTGGCCCACGTCGAGGCCGAGCTGCGCGAACGCGGTGTTGCAGGAGATCCGCAGGGCGTCGGCGAGCGACTGCTCGCCGCTGGGCGAGCAGCGCGAACCGCCGAAGTTCTGCAGGACCGACGACGACTGCGGCAGCTTGAACGTGTCCGGCGCGGGGATGACGGTGTCCGCCGTGAACTGCCCCGACTCGAGTGCTGCTGCCGCCGTGAGGATCTTGAACGTCGAACCCGGGGGGTAGATCGTCGACGTCGCGCGGTTGCGCAGCGGGTGCGTGTCGTCGGCGAGGAGCTCCTGGTACGCCTCGTTGACCTTCGACGAGCTGTGCTTCGCGAGCACCGCCGGGTCGTACGTCGGCGTCGAGACCATCGCGAGGATCGCCCCCGTCTCGACGTCGAGCGCGACGACAGCCCCGCGCTGCGAGCCGAGCGCCTTCGTCGCAACCTCCTGGAGGGTGCGCGACAACGTGAGCTCGACCGACCCGCCGCGCTGCTGGTGACCCGTGATGAGGTCCTGCATGCGGCGCAGGAAGAAGGAGTCGGCGGTGCCGTTGAGCACCTCGTTCTCCGCACGCTCGATCCCGTCCCGCCCGAAGACGATCGAGAAGTAGCCCGTGACGTGGGAGAACAGCCGCCCGTCCGTGTAGGTCCGCTGGTAGCCGAACGCGTCGTCCGACGGCACCGACGAGACGACCGCCTTGCCGTCGACGATGATCGGGCCGCGCGAGACACCGAACTCGCGGTAGATCGAGCGCACGTTGCGGCCGTCGGCGTTGAGCGCCGGAGCCTCGCGCACCTGGATGTTCGTCGCCGCGACCATGAGCGCGAGCAGGAGGACGATCGCGACGGTCGAGACGCGGCGGATCGCGGCGTTCACCGGATCACCTCCGTAGCCTGCGTGTCCGCGTCCGGCTCCGGGTAGGGGACCGCGTCGTCGGGCTCGTCGTCGATCTCCTCGGGCGTCGCCGCCGCGTCGTGGATGACGGGCGCGGCTCCGCCGCGCACAGGCAGCGGCGCGGGCCGCCGCGCCGCGTCCGAGATCCGCAGGAGGATCGCGACGATGATCCAGTTCGCGAGCAGCGACGACCCGCCGTACGCGAGGAACGGCGTCGTGAGGCCCGTGAGCGGGATGACGCGCGTGATGCCGCCGACGACGACGAACACCTGCCACGCGACGACGAACGCGAGGCCCGACGCCAGCAGCTTGCCGAAGCCGTCGCGCACACCGATCGCCGTGCGGAACCCACGCTGGACGAGGACGACGTAGAGCATGAGGATCGCGAGCAGGCCCGTGAGGCCGAGCTCCTCGCCGAGCGCCGCGATGATGAAGTCCGACTCCGCGAACGTCACGAGGTTCGGGTGGCCCTGGCCCCAACCCGTGCCGAGCATGCCGCCCGACGCGAGACCGAACAACCCCTGGACGAGCTGGTAGGAGCCGCCCGGCGCGCGGTCGTAGATCGTCGGGTCCATCGGGTTGAGCCACACGTCGAAACGCGCTGCGACGTGCCCGAACGTCTTCGCGGCGAGCGCCGCACCGCCCGCGAAGAGCACCATGCCGATCGCGATCCACGAGATGCGCTCCGTCGCGACGTAGAGCATCGCGATGAAGAGCCCGAAGATGAGCAACGACGTGCCGAGGTCCCGCTGCAGCACGAGGATCGCGAGGCTCACCGCCCACACGACGATGAGCGGCCCGAGGTCCCGGGCGCGGGGGAGCTGGACGCCGAGCACGCGCGGGCCGGCGAGCGCGAGCGTGTCACGGTTCGTCACGAGGTACCCCGCGAAGAAGATCGCGAGCGCGATCTTCGCGAGCTCTGCCGGCTGCAGCGAGAAGCCCGCGACCGAGATCCAGATGCGGGCACCGTAGTTCGCGACACCCAGGCCTGGGACGAACGGCAGGACGATGAGGCCGAGCGCGAGGATCATCGCGAGGTACGCGCGCCTGCGCAGCACCCGGTGGTCGCGCAGGAGGACGAGGACCGCGGCCGCGGCGATGACACCCACCGCCGTGATCCCCAGCTGCTTGCCCGCGAGCTCCGACGTACGCCCCGCCTCCTGCGCGGCGAGGTCGAGCCGGTGGATCATCGCGAGCCCGATGCCGTTGAGCGCGACCGCGACCGGCAGGATCACCTGGTCCGCGAACGGCGCCACACGGCGCACGAGCAGGTGCAGGACCGTCGCGAGCACGACGAGACCCGCCGTGCTGAGGTAGAAGTCCGCAGGGAGGGTGTCGTGGACCGCGAGCTCGACCTGGGCGAACGCGCCCATGCCGAGGACGATCGCGCCGACGAGGAGCCCCAGCTCCCGCGCGCGACCCGTCCTCGTCGTCCCGGGCTCGACGGTGGCCATCACACCGTCCCGGTGACCCGCGTCATGGGGTGGCCCCGCCGTCGGTCGTCGGGGCAGGCTCGACCGGCGCCGTCGGGTCGAGGGTCGGGGTGACGGACGGGGTCTCCGTCGGCGTCGGGCTCGCGGCCTCGACAGCGAGCGACAGCGCGTGCGTGCGTGCCGCGACGTAGGAGGGCTGGTGGATCGTCGCGCGCAGACGGTCCGCCTTGAACGGGTCGAGGTCCTCGACGCGCGTCTCCGTCGTGAGGAGCACGTGCGAGAGCGACACCGGCCCGACACTCTGCGGGATGCCGCGGAAGATCGCGACGTGGCCGTCGTCGACCCCCAGGTAGTACTGCGTCTGCGTCCACGCGTACGCGCCCCAGCCGCCTCCGCCGAGGACGAGGAGCGCGACGAGCGACCACACGATCCGGGCGACCGTCCGGCGACGCCGCCGAGGGAGCGCCGACGCGTTGGCCTCGACATCGACCTCGACGTCCTCCGCGGCTGCTTCCTCGGACTCAGGATCAGCCTCGGGCGAGGTCGCCGCCGCAGCGAGCGCCGCGGCCTTCGCCGCCGGGCTCTCGGCCGCGGCGGACGGGACGTCGCGCTCGACGGCCGCCGCGCCGGCGACCTCGATCGACGACGTCGGCTCGACGCCCTCCGGCAGAGCGTCCGGATCGAGGACGTCCGCGACGATGCACGTGATGTTGTCCGGGCCGCCCGCGCGCAGCGCGAGCTGGACGAGCCGCTCCGTGCACAGGCCCGGGTCGTCGATCTCCGCGAGCGTCGTGCGCATCGTGTCGTGCGAGACGTACCCCGACAGGCCGTCCGAGCACAGCAGCCAGCGGTCGCCCGGCCGGCCCTCGCGGACCGAGAGGTCGGGACGCAGGCCGAGACCGAAGTCGCACAGGACGCGCATGACGACCGAGCGCTGCGGGTGGACCTCCGCCTCCTCCGGCGTGATCTTGCCCGTGTCGACGAGGTGCTGGACGAACGTGTGGTCCGTCGTCACCTGCGTGAGCTCACCCTCACGCAGCAGATACGCGCGGGAGTCGCCCATGTGCGCCATCGCGAGCATCGAGCCCGCGCGCAGCAGCGCCGTCACCGTCGTGCCCATGCCCGAGAGCTCCGGCTCCGCCGTCGACCTCGCGACGAGCGCCTCCTGGGCCTCGTCGACCGCTCGCTCGAGCTCCGCGACAGCGTCGTCCGCGCCGAACGAGTCGTCGTTGAGCGGAGCGAACGTCGCGACGGCGATCGAGGACGCGACGTCACCGCCCGCATGCCCTCCCATGCCGTCCGCGACGACGAGAAGGTTGGGACCGGCGAAACCCGAGTCCTGGTTGTTCGATCGCACGAGCCCGACGTCGGAACGAAGGGCATAGCGCAACGCGATGGGCACGGGGGTCACCTCTGCAGCTCGAGGACGCTCTGACCGATGCGCACGGGGGTCCCGACCGGTAGGACGAGCGGCTCGACGAGACGCTCGGTGCCGACGAACGTGCCGTTCGTCGACCCGAGGTCCTCGACGACCCAGCGGTCGCCCTGCGGAAAGATCCGTGCGTGGCGCGAGGAGGCGTAGTCGTCGTCGAGGACGAGCGTGCACGCCGCCGCGCGGCCGATGAGGATGGCCGACTCACCCAGGGGGATCGTCGTGCCGGTGAGGTTGCCGTCCGTGACGACGAGGCGCGTCGGGCGCGCCTCCGCCGCACGGGCGCGCGGCTCAGACGTCTCCGCGGGACGCGGCGCCGAGGCGGCGCGCGAGCGTCGGGCACCGGGCGCGGTCGCGCGCGTCGAGACCTTCGTGCCGTAGATGTCGCGCCGCAGCACGCCGATGGCGACGAGGACGAACAGCCACAGCGCGGCGAGGTAGCCCAGCCGGAGCAGGGTGATCGTCAGCTCGCTCATGGGGTTGCGGTCACCGGTCCTGGGCGTCGTCGGGCGCGGAACCGGTCCAGAACATGATCCTGGTCCGGCCGATCGTCAGGCTGTTGCCGTCGAGCAAGGTCGCCGCAGGCACCTGGTGGCCCTCGACGAACAGGCCGTTCGTCGAGCCGAGGTCCGTCGCGACGACACCGTCGGGCGTGATGCGGATCTCGAGGTGACGCCGGCTCACACCAGGGTCGTCGACGACGATGTCGGCCTCCGAGCCACGGCCGATGACCGTGACGGGACCCGTGAGGAGGTAGCGCTGCCCGTCGATGTCGACGAGCGGGTGGCGCGAGCTCGGGCTCGCCGACACGGGCGCGACCGCGCCACGCACAGTGCGCGACGAGAGCTCGTAACGGCCTGCGGTGACGTCGTCGTGCAGCTCGAACGTCACGGTGACGGGCCCGACGAACGCGTAGCCCTGCGACGTCGCGTGATCCGTGACGTTGGCCGCGAGCTCGTCTGCGAGGGTCTCAGCGCCCCACCGCTCGATGCGGTCGAAGTCGTCGGGCGCGAGCGCGAACGTGAACTCGTTGGGGACGACGGTGCGGTCGCGGTCCACCGCGGCAGCCTTGTCGTCGACCTCTCGGCGCAGGGCGCTCGCCAGCTCGACGGGCTTGAGCTCGGAGCGGAACGCACGGGAGAAGGCAGTGCTGACGACCTTCTCCACGCCCTTCTCGAAGCGGTCCAGGACGCCCATGGCACCTCCATCCCCTGTTGTCGTCCGGCACGCTCGCAGCGCGTCGGGGTCGTCGTCGGGCACGACGAACGCCCTTGCATGCTATCGGCGCGCAGCGTGCGGCGGGGCCTGAACACGTGGACGCGCTGTGCGGATCGCGTGCGTCGTGGCCGATCGCGGGGGTGATTCGGTGGTGTCCTGGTCGCCGTGCTAGCCTTTCGAGGCTCGCAAGAGTGCTCGCGTGAGTGGCGGAATGGCAGACGCGCTGGCTTCAGGTGCCAGTGCCCGCAAGGGCGTGGGGGTTCAAGTCCCCCCTCACGCACGCGAGATCGAAGGCCCCGGACCAATGGTCCG
This sequence comes from Sanguibacter sp. HDW7, assembly GCF_011300875.1. Lineage (NCBI taxonomy): Bacteria > Bacillati > Actinomycetota > Actinomycetes > Micrococcales > Sanguibacteraceae > Sanguibacter > Sanguibacter sp. HDW7. The sequence goes on from NZ_CP049862.1 coordinate 3,331,390, forward strand.
GGGCCTTCGTCGTGCCCGGGGCACAGCTTCATGCCCACGCGGGCGGGATCGATACGCGCGCAGCCGTTTGCACCGACATCATGGGATGAAAACGCTCCCACTGGGAATACTGGGGAAAACTCACCCGCGACGCGGGCCGTTATGCGTTTTATGGGTGGGCAACGAGCCTTGCAACTTGCAGCAAGCGCCGCAACTCTGGGAACTGCCTTCGTCAAGGACGGGTCAAGCCGCGTCGTTGCGAGGTGATCCAGACCCCCACCGGAACAGGACGATGAACCTTCGACCCGCAGCCGCACTCAGCGCACTCGCGCTCGTGGCGGGAGGCCTCACGCTCCTCACCGTGCCCGACGTCGCCGACGCCGCCGGCAACGGTGACACCGTCTTCATCGACGACGCCCTCCAGGCCGGACCGCTCGGGACCGCATGGGCCGTCCGCGGCGCGCGCTGGACCCCGCAGCTGCGCACCGTCGCGCAGAACAACCAGGTCGTCCACTCGAGAAACACCGCGGACTGCAGCCCCTGGCCAACCTGCCTCGCGACGTACGACGTGGCCCGTGACGGCAGCTGGCTCACGCTCACGAGCGACAACACCCAGGACGGCCTCGGCGAGGCCGGCTTCGTCCTCAACCAGACCTCGTTCTCCTCCGCGCGCGGCGTCGTCATCGAGTACGACCAGCGTGTCTACCGGACCAACAACGGCAAGATGGGAACGCTCCTGCAGGGCGGCGGCGACGGCATCTCGCTGTTCCTCGTCGACGCGAACGCCCGCGACTACGGACGCCCCACCGAGGTCGACACCGACTCCACCCAGCCTGGTGGCTACGGCGCCGCGCTCGGCTACTCGAGCGTCTCCAACACCGGCGACTCCTGGTGCCCCGCCCAGCCCGGCATCGCCGGCGCCTATCTCGGCATCGGGTTCGACGTCTACGGCAACTTCCAGAAGGCCGAGACCTTCATCGACAGCGCCAACCGCGGCACCCGCCCCAGCTCCGTCTCCGGCCAGCACCCGAACGCGCTCAACACTCGGCTCATGCAGTCCATCGGCCTGCGCGGCTCCGGCGTCCGCTTCCTCAACGCGGCCTCCTGCAACACCGCGAACCAGGCGCAGCTCGAACGCAGCTACGGACTGATCCGCCATCCGCTCACGACCCGGCCTGGGTACCTCTCCGCGTTCCAGGTGCGATGGAACGCCGCCGACGACCCCGCGACGTACGCGTGGCAGTACAAGAAGGCCTCCGACGTCACGTGGACGGCCGTCCCGACCGAGCTCGTCGCCTCCGTCCCCGCGAGCAACCTCAACGACCCGCGCGGCTACGCCACCGCCCGCATCCCCGTCGACGCCGCCTACACCGGCGCCTACGACGTCCGCTACAGGCGCACGACGGGCAGCGACCAGGCCTACCGCACGATCTCCGTGCCGCGGAACGCGGCCGTCAGCACGTGGCCCGACGTGAGCGTCACCGGCACGACGACGTTCGACTCGCTCACCGAGCCCAAGGGCGGCTACCGCTGGCTCGCCGGCACCGGCGCCCACGGGAGCACGACGACCGGCGCGTGGATCGACAACCCGAAGAACGACGCGCACGGCTACCGCCGCGTCCGCGTCACGCTCACCCCTCAGGCCGACGGCTCCCGGAACGTCGCAGTCTCGTGGACCCCCAAGCTCTCCATGTCCGACGACATCTGCGTCGACCCCGTGACGAAGGTGCCCAACGGGCTCGTCGGCGCTGCGTGCAGCGGCGCCGCGGGGGAGTGGCGCCCCGCCGCGGCACCGACGTTCACCGAGCAGTTCAGCTACGACCTCGCCGACAGCCAGTTCCAGGCCGCCATGCCCGCGCAGTTCCGGCTCGGCTTCGCCGCGTCGACCGGCTGGGCCGTGAACTTCCACCAGATCCGCAACCTCCGCGTGACGTCCCCGACCGACCTCGCGGTCGACAAGACCGTCGCGCTCGGCACCACCGACGCATCGACCACCTGGCACGACACCGTCACCGGCCAGGCCGGTGACACCGTCGCCTACCGGCTCGTCGCGACGAACGAGGGCCCCTCGCCCCTCGACCCCGCCTATCCCGCGACGCTCACCGACCCGATGACCGCGGTCCCGTTCGCCGATCCCCAGGACGTCACGTGGACCGCGACCGCGACCGGCGGCGCCCAGGTCCGCGCGACCTCCGCCGACCCGTGGACGACGAGCGTCTCCGGCACCGGCCCGCTCACCGCCGCGAACGCCCTCGAGTGGCACTCACCCGACCGCACGACGACGCCGACGGCCGCCGTCACCGTCGTCGTCACGGGAACCGTCGACCCCGCCGCGAGCGTCGGCACGTACCCCAACACCGCGACCGTCACCGCATCCCCCGCGGGCGGACCCCAGGAGACCGACCTCAGCAACAACACGGACGACGCCGAGCTCGTGCTGCGACCCGGCGACACGTGGCGCGTCGCCAAGACCGCCGACCCCGCGAGCGGCACGACCGTCACGGCCGGCACCGAGATCGCCTACAGCGTCACCGCGACCGCCGACGGAGCCGCCGGCCGCGGCGACGTGCGCGGGGTCGTCCTCACCGACGACCTCGACGACGTGCTCGACGACGCGACGTTCGTCCCCGGCTCCGCAACCCTGACGATCGGCTCCGACACCCCCCTCGCCGTCGCCGATCCCGTCGGCACGACGCTCACGACCGCGCCGTTCGACCTCCCGCACGGCGCGACCGCGACGCTCCGCTACCGCGTCACCGTCGACCTCGATGTCGCCGGCGGCACCACCCTGCGCAACGTCGTCGTCGGCGACGCGACCTCGGGCGACCCCGAGACCTGCGCGCCACCCGCCGACCCCGACGACGCGACGTGCGCAACCGTCCACACGACCCCCGCCTGGACGCTCGCGAAGACCGTCGCCGACGCCGCCGAGCCGGGCACGACGCTGCCCGACGGCTCCCTCGTCCAGCCCGGCACGACCCTCGTCTACTCCGTCACCGCGACGAACGCGGGCCCCGCGGACGTCGACGCGACCTTCGTCGACGACCTCAGCGACCTCCTCGCCGACCCGGCCGGGCCTACGGGCCCCAAGGCGACGTTCGTCGCCGGCTCCGTGAACCTCGTCGTCGACGGGACCCCCGCGGCCGGTTCGCTCCCGGCCGCGCCCGACGCCTCCCACCTCCTCGAGGTCGGGCCCGTCACCCTGCCCGCCGCGACGACCGCCGCCGGCACGACGACGCCGACGACCGCGGTCCTCACCTACCGCGTCACCGTCGCCGCCGACGCCTGGGCCACGACCCTCCGCAACTCCGTCACCGGTTCCGGGACCGACCCCGTCGGCGGCGGCGACCTGCCGCCCCTCGACTGCGCCCCGACCGACCCGTGCTCGACCGACCAGCGCACGCCGCTGCTCCTCCAGGTCGAGAAGCGCGGCGAGGACCTCACCGGCACCGTCGTCCCCATGGACGGCTCGCAGTGGGCGGTCTACTCCGACGCCGACCTCTCGACCGTCGTCGTCGAACCCGTCGACGCCGTCGCCGGGAAGACCGGGCTCTTCCGCACGCAGCTCGAGCCCGGCACGTACTGGCTCGTCGAGACCCAGGCGCTGCCCGGCTTCCAGCTCCTCGCCACGCCCGTCGAGCTCACTGTCGCCGCGGACGGCGCCGTGACGCTCGCCGACCCGACGAGCTTCCTCTCCGTCCGCGACGACACGGCCGACGACCACGCGTGGACCGTCGTCGTCCAGGACGTTCCCGCGCTCGACCTGCCCGAGTCCGGAGGGGAGCGGCCCACCGTGCTCCTCGCCGTCGGGATCCTCCTCAGCGCCCTCGCCTGCGCCGTCGGCGTACGCGCCCGACGACGCACCCGCACCGGGAGGCCGTGACCCCCCCGACCCGCTCCAGCCCGCCGGGCATGTGCACGCGACGCGACCCGGCCCCCCCGTACATCTCAGGGACCACCACCAAGGGAGAAACACAGTGACCCGCTCCACCCTCTGGCGCCGCGCAGCGGCCGTGCTCGCCGTCGGCGTGCTCGCCCTCGTCGGCGGTGCCGGTGCCGCCCAGGCCGCACCGATCATCGACCCCGCCGCGACCGGGACGCTCCACGTCCACAAGCGCCTCAACCCGACCGGCACCCTCACGCCCGGCAACGGCCTCGAGAACCCCGCCGCTCCCGGCACGGCGCTCGACGGCATCCAGTTCGACGTCCAGCTCATCACGAACGTCGACCTCACGACCACCGCCGGCTGGAGCACGGCCCGCGACCTCGCCGACGACCCGTCGACCATCGACGCGGGCGACCTCGGCCCCGCCGTCTCGCAGCCGACCGCCGTCGTCACCGGCACCGCGACGTTCCCCGGCCTCGCCGTCGGCGCGTACCTCGTGAGCGAGAAGCTCACGCCCGCGCAGGTCGCGGACGGCATCTCGCCCGCCGCGCCGTTCGTCGTCACCGTCCCCATGACCCACCCGACGGCCCTCAACACGTGGCTCTACGACGTCCACGTCTACCCGAAGAACCTCCGCTCGACCGTCACGAAGACCGTCGACGACGGCCCCGGCACGACGTACGAGATCGGCGACACGATCGACTGGACCGTCGCCGCTCCCGTGCCCGCGCAGACGACGACGAAGTTCGTCTTCAAGGACGTGCTCGTCGACCACCTGACGATCGGCGCGCCCCTCGCGGACAACGTGGCCGTGACCGTCGGCGGCACCGCGCTCGCCGCGGCCGACTACACGATCCTCTACGACGCCGCGACCGACAACACGCTCGTCGTCCGCCTCACCGCCACCGGCCTCGACGCGCTCAACGACGTCGTCGGCACGGCCGCGCAGATCGCGCTCACCTTCACGTCGACCGTCGTCTCGCTGCCCGCCGACGGCATCATCGCCAACACCGCGACGATCTTCCCCAACGAGTCCTTCCCCGAGACGGGCCCCGGCATCGACACCCCCGAGGTCGTCTCGCGCTTCGGTGAGATCAACATCCTCAAGACGGACGACGAGACCGACGCGCCCCTCGCCGGCGCCGAGTTCAAGGTCTTCGCGTCCGAGGCCGACGCCCGTGCCTATGCGGCGAACCCCGCCGCGAACTCCGCGCTCCCCCTCCAGGCGCAGCAGAACGGCACCGGCGCGCTCGTCGAGACGTTCACGACGGCCGCTGACGGCACCGTGAGCATCACGGGCCTGCGCGCCTCCAACTGGCAGGACGGTGCCCTCCTCACCAACCCGGCCGACTTCCAGGGCTACTGGCTCCTCGAGACCAAGGCGCCCGCGGGCTACGAGCTCGCCGCCGCGCCTTTCGGCGCGATCAACGTCCTCTTCGACGCGGCCGCCTCGAACGTCCTGCCGCACGGCGACATCGAGGTCCCCAACGTCCTCAAGCCGGAGCTCCCGCTCACCGGTGGACAGATCGCGACGGGCGTCTTCGGCCTGCTCGGCGCGCTCGTCCTCACGGGCGGCGTCCTCCTCGTCATCCGCGCGCGCCGACAGGGCGCCGGAGCCTGACATGATCGGGTCGTGCGGCGGGCGTCGCCCGCCGCACGACCCGAGGACCCACGATGAGTGCGACGACGACGGCACGGCACCAGCGACACGTCCGGGCGCGACGCCCCTGGGCGGCGTCCGGGATCGTCGCTGTCGTCGTCGCGCTCGTCGGCGGGGCGATCCTCTCCTACCCGCTCGCCGCACCCTGGATCACCGACGTCATCCAGGCTGACCAGCTCGTCGCCTACCACCAGGGGGTCGACGCGCTCGACCCCGCCGACGTCGAGCGCATCCTCACCTCGGCGCACGACTACAACGCGAACCTCCCCAACGGACCCCTGCGCGACCCGTACGTGCTCAACGAGAGCGGCGAGGCCGTGAGCCTCGACGAGGGACGCACGCGCTACGAGTCCGAGCTCCGCCTACCCACGGCCGGCGCCGACACGCCCATGGCCCAGCTGAGCATCCCCGCGATCGGCGTCGACCTGCCCGTCTACCACGGCACGTCCGAGGAGACGCTCACGCGCGGCGTCGGGCACTTCTACGGCTCGGGCCTGCCCGTCGGGGGCACGGGCGTGCACCCCGTCCTCACCGCCCACTCCGGCTACGTCGACGCGACGCTCTTCGACGACCTCGACAGGCTCACGGTCGGGGACACCTTCTCGATCCTCGTCCTGGGCGAGCTCCTCCACTACCGGGTCGACCACATCGCGACCGTGCTGCCCGACGAGTCCGAGCTGCTGCGCCAGGTGCCCGGCAAGGACTACGTCACCCTCGTGACGTGCACGCCGCGGTACGTCAACACCCATCGGCTCCTCGTTCGCGGGGAGCGGGTCGACGGGCCCGACGCCGCGGGTGGCGACGACGCCGCGACGCAGCTCGTCACAGCGCCCGCCGTCGGCATGCCGTGGTGGGTCCTCGTGACCCTCGGCCCCGCGGTCGGCACGTTCTTCCTCGTGCGACCACCCCGGCGACGGTCGCCGGGCACCGCGACCGAGATGGCGGGCCTGGCTGGCTGAGATCGCCCCGCCGACGACGCTCAGCGCTCGTCGACGACCTCGACGTCGAGCCCCGCGACGACGGCCAGCAGCGTGACGTCGAGGTCGACGTCCGCGACGAGATCGGCGTCGGGCCGGAAGCGCACCGTCGTGCCCGTCGTGCCGTCCGGGGCCACGCCGTCGAGCGCCGAGGCCGGCACGCCGTGGACGTACCGCTGCGTCCACGCCCCCTCGAGGCGTCGGTTCGTGTGGTCGAGGACCTCGGACAGCGCCGCAACCGTGCTCATGCCGGCCCGTGGGCGGCCGTCCGCGAGGAGCGGTGCGTCCGCGCGGTCGAAGAAGCGCACGTCGCGCGTCGCCATGACCGGCTTGCGCACGGGAGCGCCCGAGGCGTCGACGCGGGTGTCCGTGCCCCGCCCGTCGTCAGCGACCGACACCGAGCCGTCGGAGTGCCGCACGACGCGGGCCCTGCCCGTGCGCCCCTGCGCCTCGGCCTCCTCCGCCGCGTACGCGAGCACCTCGAGCACGAGGTGCGTGAGCCCGCCCGCCGCGTGGACCGGCGCCGCCGCACGCACGTCCTCGAGGTGCGCGACGTCGACGTCCGCGGTCCACGCATGGGTCGTCACGGTCCAGTCCTCGCGGTGCGTCATGACCGCAGCGTAGGGCCGCACCCGCGGGGCGGAAAAACCGTCGCGCACCATGCATCTCCCCCGGTAGCGTCGCTGCTCGCCGACCCCCGGGGAGCGGCCGCAGCCGGGTACGGCCTGCGGTCCCGCACGTCACCTGAGGACGTCGGATGCGTGACTTCTCACGCATGGCAACGCGCTCTCAACGCATGGGTTCAACTCCCTGACCGTCGTCCGGCCGACCACGCCCGCCCACGGCCCTGCGGGTCACGACCTCGTCGTGGCCCCCGCCACCGGCAGGCCGGCCGGGCGACGGTCGCAGCAGCGCGACCGCTCCGCACCATCCTGTGGCATCCGCCCCGGGACCCACCGAGACGATCCGAAGGGGGTCGCCCACCATGTTCCGCCGCCATCTCACCGTCCAGCCCGACGAGAACGTCCTCGCCTTCCGCGACGGCGTCCTCCTCGGTGTGTTCGGCCCCGGTCGGCACCGTCGTCGGGGCCGCACCCGTGTCGTCCGTGTCGACACGCGTCGCAGGCTCCTCGTCCTCGCACCCCAGGACGTCCTCACGGCTGACGGCCTCGGCGTCCGAGCGACGCTCGCCGTGCGCTGGCGCGTCGTCGACCCCGTGACCTTCCACGCAGCGGCGACCGACGCCGAGGCCGAGATGCACCTCGCGGCGCAGATCGTGCTCCGCAGCGCGGTCGCGGCCGTCGATGCCGAGAACCTTGCGGCGCGGCCCGACGCCGTCGGGAGCGCCGCGCTCACGGCCGCGCTCGTGCCGGCGGCGACCGCCGTCGGCGTCGAGGTCGACGAGGTCGTCCTGCGCGACGTGATCCTGCCGCCCGCCGTCCGTGACGCGCGGACCGAGCTCGTCACGGCGCGGACCCGCGGGCAGGCGCGCCTCGAGGAGGCGCGGGCCGAGACCGCCGCGCTGCGGGCGCTCGCGAACGGTGCGCGGCTGCTCGAGGAGCACCCCGCGCTCGCGCGCGTGCGCCTCGTCGAGGCAGCCGGGCCCGGGACGCAGCTCGTCCTCCACGTCGGGGACGACGCGAGGGCCTGAGCCCCGACGCCACGAGGCCGCCCGCACCACCCGGTGCGGGCGGCCTCGTCGTCCCCCCTCCCGACGGATCGACGCCTTCCCCCCATCGTATGGGCGGAACGCGTCGATCCGTCGGGAACGAGGGGGACGTTGGGTCGTGCGGGGGACGGTGTGCGCCGTGAGTATTCCGGGCCTTGCGTCCCAGAGATCCATCCTGACGCCAACTTAGGTTTGTGACAGAAACCACAGGAGGTTGACGATGGCCGACCCGCAGGACGTCAAGGACGTCGAACCCGCACCCGCGCCACCCGAGCGCCGCCCGCTCCCCGGGGCCGAGGCCGACGCGCTCGCCACCGGGCGCATCCGCGACACCCGCGTGCGCCCCGCCCCCGCCGTCCCGTCCTGGGTCCTCAAGCTGACGATGGCCGTCACGGGCGCGATCTTCGCGCTCTTCGTGCTCGTCCACATGGTCGGCAACCTCAAGATCTTCATGGACCCCGAGCACCTCAACACCTACGCGTACTGGCTGCGCACGGCGTTCGAGCCGCTGCTGCCGTACGAAGGCCTCCTGTGGATCATGCGGATCGTGCTGCTCGTGTGCCTCGTCGCGCACGTCACCGCCGCCGTCATGATCTCCTCCCGCGCCCGCGCCTCCCGCGGCCCCCGCAAGCGTCGCGGCATGACGAACCTACGGTCCTTCGCGGCCCGCAACATGCTCGTCACCGGCACCGTGCTCCTCGCGTTCATCATCTTCCACCTGCTCGACCTCACCCTCGGCAAGGCCGTCGCCCCGAGCGACTACCAGCACATCGAGAACGGTCAGGCGTACGCGTACCAGAACGTCGTCGCGAGCTTCTCCCGCTGGCCCGTCGCCGCGTTCTACATGCTCGCGCTGCTCGTCCTCTTCGTGCACCTCGCCCACGGCCTGTGGACCGTCGTGCAGGACCTCGGCGCCACCGGCCGCCGCACCCGCGCCGTCGGCCTCTTCCTCGCCGGGGCGATCCCCCTCGCGATCCTCCTCGGCAACATCCTCATCCCGATCGCCGTGCTGACAGGAGTCGTCAAGTGACCACCGAGTTCCACGCACCCGACGCCATCGTCGACGGCGTCGAGATCGGCGAGATCCTCGACGGCCAGATCCCCGACGGCGACCCCCGCACCGCCTGGGAACGCCGCCGGCTCGGCTACAAGCTCGTCAACCCCGCCAACCGGCGCAAGTTCCGCGTCATCGTCATCGGCACCGGCCTCGCCGGCGCCGGCGCCGCCGCCGCGCTCGGCGAGCTCGGCTACGACGTCCACGCATTCACGTACCACGACGCCCCCCGCCGCGCGCACTCCGTCGCCGCCCAGGGCGGCATCAACGCGGCCCGCGCCCGCAAGGTCGACAACGACTCCGTCGACCGCTTCGTCATCGACACCGTCAAGGGAGGCGACTTCCGCGGCCGCGAGGCCGACGCCTTCCGCCTCGGCGAGGAGTCCGTCCGCGTCATCGACCACCTCGCCGCGATCGGCGCACCCTTCGCCCGCGAGTACGGCGGCCAGCTCGCCACCCGCTCCTTCGGCGGCGTCCAGGTCTCCCGCACCTACTACACGCGAGGGCAGACGGGCCAGCAGCTGCAGATCGCCAGCGCCCAGGCGCTCCTGCGTCAGGTCGACGCGGGCACCGTCACCCTCCGCACCCGTCACGAGATGCTCGACCTCGTCGTCGAGGACGGGCGAGCCCAGGGCGTCGTCGTGCGCAACCTCCTCACCGGGGAGATCAGCGCGCACACCGCCCACGCCGTCGTCCTCGCGACCGGCGGCTACGGCAACGTCTTCTACTTCTCCACGCTCGCCAAGAACTCCAACGCCTCGGCCGCCTGGCGGGCCGTGCAGCGCGGTGCGCTCCTCGCGAGCCCGAGCTTCATCCAGTTCCACCCGACCGCCTTGCCCGTCTCGAGCCGCTGGCAGTCCAAGACCATCCTCATGAGCGAGTCGCTCCGCAACGACGGCCGCATCTGGGTCCCGGCCAAGGCCGACGACACGCGCGCCCCCGGCGACATCCCCGAGGACGAGCGCGACTACTACCTCGAGCGCAAGTACCCGGCCTTCGGCAACCTCACCCCGCGCGACGTCGCCTCCCGCAACGCCCACGAGCAGATCCAGGCCGGCCGCGGCGTCGGCCCGCTGAAGAACTCCGTCTACCTCGACTTCCGCGACGCCATCAAGCGCGTCGGGAAGAAGAAGATCGCCGAGCGCTACGGCAACCTCTTCGAGATGTACACCCACGCGACCGGCGAGGACCCGTACACCGAGCCCATGCGCATCGCCCCCGGCGCCCACTTCACCATGGGCGGCCTGTGGTCCGACTACGACCAGATGACGTCCGTCCCCGGGCTCTTCGTCGGAGGCGAGGCCGGCTGGGGCTACCACGGCGCGAACCGCCTCGGCGCGAACTCGCTGCTCTCCGCCTGCGTCGACGGCTGGTTCACCCTGCCGTACTCCGTGCCCAGCTACCTCGCGCCCCTGCTCGGCACGTCGCGGCTCGCCGACGACGCGCCCGTCGTCACCGAGGCCGTCGACCGCGCCGAGGCGCGCGTCGCCAAGCTCCTCGCGATCCAGGGGGAGCACGGCCCGACGTACTTCCACCGCGAGCTCGGCGACATCCTCTACGAGGGCTGCGGCGTCGTCCGCACCAAGGAGTCGCTCACGACCGCGATCGAGAAGATCCGCGCCCTCAGCGCGCGCTTCTGGACCGAGCTGCGCGTTCTCGGCGACGACGACCGCCTCAACCAGGAGCTCGAGAAGGCCGGCCGCGTCGCCGACTACCTCGAGCTCGCCGAGCTCATGTGCATCGACGCCCTCGACCGCGAGGAGTCGTGCGGCGCCCACTTCCGCGCCGAGCACGAGGCCGACGGCGAGGCGCTCCGCGACGACAACCTCTGGGCCTTCGTCTCCGCGTGGGGCGTGCCCGGCGACGGGCGCTTCGTCCGCCACGCCGAACCCCTGAACTTCGACGCCGTCCCGCTCACGAGGAGGAACTACAAGTGAGGCTCACCCTGGAGGTCTGGCGACAGACCGACCCCGCGGACGCCGGCCGCTTCGAGACGCACGTCGTCGACGACGCCACGCCCGAGATGAGCGTCGTCGAGCTCCTCGACCGCCTCAACGAGTCCATCGTCGAGGACGGGCGCGAACCCGTCGCATTCGAGTCCGACTGCCGCGAAGGCATCTGCGGCGCGTGCGGTGTGACCGTCGACGACCGGCCCCACGGCCCTCAGTCGAACACCCCGTCGTGCCACCAGCGGCTCTCCTCCTGGAAGGACGGCGAGACCGTCCGCATCGAGCCCCTGCGCTCAGGTGCGTACCCCGTCGTCCGCGACCTCGTCGTCGACCGCTCCGCGCTCGACCGCATCGTCCGTGCCGGCGGTCACGTCGCGATCCAGGCCGGCACCGCGCCTGACGCCGACACGACCGCCGTCGACCACGCCCTCGCCGAGATGGCACTCGACTTCGCAGCCTGCATCGGCTGCGGAGCCTGCGTCGCCGCGTGCCCCAACGGGGCCGCGCACCTCTTCGTCGGGTCCAAGCTGCAGCACCTCGCATCCCTCCCTGGGGGCAAGGAGGAACGCGGCAAGCGGGCTCGCGCGATGATCGCCGAGATGGAGCAGGACTTCGGTCCGTGCTCGTCGTTCGGCGAGTGCGCCGACGTGTGCCCCGCGGGCATCCCGCTCGCCGCGATCGCCGTGGTCAACCGAGAGAGAATGAGGGTGGTGCTCCGGGGCAAGAACAACTGACCAGAGGTTTCTCCTCACGGCGGCAATGGAGCCGCCCGACGAGGCCGGCAACGACGCCGTCCTCTCGCCCCGCAACGCGCACCGTCGCTCGTTGCCATGGACGAAACGGAGATCACAATGTCTCAGCAGTACCGCACGGAGGTCGACCTCCTCGGGCCCAAGGACGTCCCCGCGGAGGCCTACTACGGCGTCCACACGCAGCGGGCGATCGAGAACTTCACGATCAGCCCCACGCGGATCGGCGACGTGCCCGAGTTCGTGCGCGCCATGGTCCAGGTGAAGAAGGCCTCGGCCCTCGCCAACAAGGACATGTACACCCTGCCCGCTGACGTCGCGGACTCGATCGTCGCCGCGTGCGACGCGATCCTCGACGAGGGCCGCTGCATGGACCAGTTCCCCATCGACGTCTTCCAGGGCGGCGCCGGGACGAGCGTCAACATGAACACGAACGAGGTCGTCGCGAACCTCGCCCTCGAGCTCCGAGGGCTCCCCAAGGGGGCGTACGACGTCATCAACCCCAACGACCACGTCAACCAGTGCCAGTCCACGAACGACGCCTACCCGACGGGCTTCCGGCTCGCGGTCCACGCCGTCGTCGAGGACCTCCGCACCGAGCTCGGCCGGCTGGCCGAGGCGTTCGACGCCAAGGGCGTCGAGTTCGCCGACGTCCTCAAGATGGGACGCACCCAGCTCCAGGACGCCGTGCCCATGACCCTCGGGCAGGAGTTCGGCGCGTTCGGGCTCCTCATGCGCGAGGAGATGCGCTACCTGGGCCGCCAGATCGAGCTGCTGCTCGAGGTCAACCTCGGCGCCACCGCGATCGGCACCGGCATCAACACGCCGCTCGGCTACCCCGAGCGTGCCGTGGCCCGCCTCGCCGAGGTCACCGGCCTGCCGACCGTCTCCGCCGAGAACCTCATCGAGGCGACGAGCGACACCGGCGCATACGTCGCCGTGCACGCCGGGCTCAAGCGGGTCGCCGCGAAGCTCGGCATGATCTGCAACGACCTGCGCCTGCTGTCGTCCGGCCCGCGCGCCGGCCTCGGCGAGATCAACCTGCCCGAGCTCCAGGCGGGCTCGTCGATCATGCCCGCCAAGGTCAACCCCGTCCTGCCCGAGGTCGTCAACCAGGTGTGCTTCAAGGTCGTCGGCAACGACGTCACGCTCACCATGGCCGCCGAGGCCGGACAGCTCCAGCTCAACGTCATGGAGCCCGTCATCGCCCAGTGCGTCTTCGAGTCCGTGTCGCTCCTGCGCAACGCGGCCCGCACGCTGCGCGAGAAGTGCGTCGACGGCATCACCGCCAACGCCGACGTGTGCCTCGCGTACGTCATGGGGTCGATCGGCATCGTCACGTATCTCAACCCGGTGATCGGTCACCACAACGGCGACCTCGTCGGCAAGGAGTGCGCCCGTTCCGGGCGCTCCGTGCGCGAGGTCGTGCTCGAGATGGGCCTGCTCGACGAGGTGGCGCTGGACGAGATCCTCTCGCCGGCCAACCTCATGCGACCGCAGTACAGCGGTCACCTCTACACCCCCGACGATGTCACGAGACAGGTGGACGCGCGATGATGATGGCAGTGCAGTTCCTGGTCGTCCTGGCGGCGATCTTCCTCGGTGCGCGACTCGGCGGCATCGGGATCGGCTTCGCGGGCGGACTCGGTGTCCTCGTCCTCGCGCTTCTCGGCGTCACTCCCGGCAACATGCCGCTCGACGTCGTCTCGATCATCATGTCGGTCATCGCCGCGATCGCGGCGATGCAGGTCGCAGGTGGCATGGACTACCTCGTCGACCTGGCGGACAGGGCACTGCGGAAGAACCCGAAGTACCTCAACTTCCTCGCGCCCGTCATCACCTACCTCATGACGATCATGGCGGGCACCGGACACACGGCGTTCTCGACGATGCCCGTCATCACCGAGGTCGCCAAGGAGAACGACATCCGGCCTGCGAGGCCTCTGTCGATCGCCGTCGTCGCCTCGCAGATCGCCATCACCGCGTCGCCCATCTCCGCGGCCGTCGTCTTCTTCTCGGGCATGCTCGAGGAGGCCGGCACGGGCGTCGACTACATCACGCTCCTCATGGTCGCGATCCCGTCGACGTTCCTCGCGTGCATGGCGACCGCGGCGATCATGATGGCGATCGACAAGGTGCGCGGCACGTCGAAGCTCTCGACGCTGCCGGAGTACCAGCGCCGGCTCGAGGCCGGGACCGTCGCTCCGCCGACGGGTCGCCAGGCGCGCGAGATCACCAAGGGCGCCCGCCTCTCGGTGCTCATCTTCTGCCTCGGCCTGCTCACCGTCATGACGTACGCGACGATCATCAGCGACAAGGTCGGTCTCGTCGAGGAGCCCGTCATGGGCCGCGACGCGGCGATCATCTCGATCATGCTCGGCATCGCCGCGATCATCGTCATCGTCTGCAAGGTCCAGACCGCCGAGATCCTCGGCGCGTCGACCTTCAAGTCCGGCATGTCGGCCGCGATCTGCGTGCTCGGCGTCGCCTGGCTCGGCACGACGTTCGTCAAGGCGCACGAGGAGGCCATCCTCACGGCGTCCGGCGACCTGCTGCGGGACAACACGTGGCTGCTCGCGATCATCCTCGTCTTCGCCGCCGCGCTCCTGTACTCGCAGGCCGCGACGTCGAAGGCGCTCATGCCGCTCGCCGTCGTCGCCGGCGTCTCGCCGCTCGGCATGGTCGCGGCCTTCCCGGCCGTGTCCGCCCTCTTCATCCTCCCGACGTACCCGACGCTGCTCGCGGCCGTCGAGATGGATGACACGGGGTCGACGCAGATCGGCAAGGCGATCTTCAACCACCCGTTCCTCGTGCCAGGGCTCATCAACATCGCGATCGCGGTGGGGCTCGGCTACGGCTTCGGGGTGCTCGCGATCTGACCCTCGGGCCCAGGGCCTGAGGTGGCTCGATAGCCGATCCGTGCGCGGCACGCGCACGGATCGGCTATCGGCCTCTCGGGGGTCGGGACGGGGGAGGATGTCCCCATGACCGCGCACGAGCTCCGCGACCCGTCGTCCCGCGCCGCCCGCACGGGCGTCGTCGTCCGCACCGTCCTCGCGACCGCGGTCGTCGGCGCACTCGCGGCCTGCGTCGGGACGATCCTCGTCGCGCCCGACGAGCTGCCGCTAGCGCTCCTCGTGGGGCTGGTGGTCGGGGCCGTCCTCGGCGCTCTGGTGGCTCCCTTGCTGCTGGGGCGCGGAGCGTCGACCGGGACCGTGAGCGTCGCCGACCGCGCCGTCCTCGGGACGGTCGGCGCGATCGTCGGCGGCGGAGCGTGGGTGCTCGTGTGGGAGCTGCTGCCCGGGCCCGTGCAGGGAGCCGAGCTCGCGTGGCCGCTCGTCGTCTCGGCGCTGTTCGCCGCAGTGTGCGGGGTGTTCGGCTACGGCTGGTGCGTCGCACCGCTGCGCCGGGACTGAGGCGGTGCGGGCGCGCTGGCGCAGCGGCGCCGTTCGCCGCGCACATGCCCGCGCACGCGCCCGCGCCCACGCGCGGCGTCCTTCCCCGCGCACACGCGCCTTTCAGGCGTGCACGCGGGTCCAAACCCGCGCCCAGGCCTGAGAACCGCGCGCGGGCCGGCAGGCGGCTGCGGCCGGAGGCCGCGGCGGGGCCGATGGTCGCGGCCGGGGCCGGGGCCGGGGCCGGTGGCTACGACGGCGGACGCGGCGGGGCCGGGCGCGTACCCGCAAGTTTGTGCCGTACCCGCAGGTTCAGACTTGCGGGTAAGGCACAAACTTGCGGGTAGGCGGGTAGGCGGGTAGGCGGGGCGGGTGCGCTGGCGCAGCCGAGCCGTACCGCGGGCCAGCGCCCAGCGCCCAGCGCGCGGCGCCGTTCCCCGCGCACGCGCGCTTTTCAGGTGTGCGCGCGGGTTCAATCCCGCGCGTGGGCCTGAAAGCCGCGCGTAGGCCGGCAGGCGGCTGCGTCGGGGGCGGGCCGGACGGGCCCGGTCGGTCGGGTCAGAGGACGACGATGATCTGGACCAGGAGGATCTTCACGACCATGCCGAGCGCGAACGTCGCGGCGTAGCCCGCGTCGATGCGGTCGTCCATCGCGCGGTCGTTGGCGTCCGCGAGGATCGCGGGCTGGCCGAGGAAGCCGGCGAACGCGCCTGTCGTGCGCTGCGCGGAGATCCCGAGGCGCTTGGCGCCGCCGAAGAGCACGAGCGCACCCACGGCGACGACGGCCGCGGCCGACAGGCCGATGAGCGCGCCCTCGACGCTGAACGCGCGGGCCGCGAAGTCCTCGCCGGACGAGAGCCCGACGGCGGCGAGGAAGAGGACGAGGCCGAGCTGGCGCAGCGTGAGGTTCGCGGCGTGCGGCATGCCCCAGACGACGGGGCCCGAGCGCTCGAGCCCGCCGAGGATCATGCCGACGACGAGCGGTCCGGCCGCGGAGCCGAGCGAGAACTCGATGCCGCCCGGCAGGGGGATCGTCACGAGGCCGGCGAGCAGGCCGAGGGCCATGCCGAAGCCCATGGTGAGGGCGTCGACCTCGGAGACGCGACGCTCGGAGTCGCCGAGCAGCTTGCGGACCTCCTTGAGGCGGTCGCGCGGGACGACGGGCAGGATGCGGTCGCCGAGCTCGAGGACGAGGTCGTCCTTGGCGAGGAGGTCGGCGTCGCCGCGACGGACGCGCGTGATGACGCCGCCGTAGCGGCCGGGGATGTCGAGCGAGCCGACGGTGCGCCCGGCGACGCGGCGGTTGGAGACGACGACGCGGCGGTAGTCGACCGAGCGGCGGTCGTCGGCGAGGTGGTGCTCGACCTCGCGGCCGAGGTGCGCGACGACGAGGGCGACGGCCTCCGCGGGGCCGACGACGACGACCTGGTCGCCGGGCCGGAGCTCGTCGTCGGCTGCGACGACGCGGGTGTGCCCGCCGCGGGCGAGGTACGACATGCGGACCTCCTGCGCGTCCCAGCCGGGGATGTCGGCGAGCCAGCTGGGCCGCTCGACCTCGACGGTCGTCGCGAAGAGGCCCGCGCCCGACGCGCTCGCGGGGTCGCGGCGCGCAGCCCAGACCTTGTTGACCATCACGGAGACGACGAGGATCGCGACGACGACGCCGACGGGGTAGCCGAGCGAGTAGCCGACGGCGGGGTCGTTGGACCCGGCGGCGTCGACCGCGGAGGCGAGCGCGGGCGTCGAGGTGAGCGAGCCCGTGTACATGCCCGCGGCGATCGCGCCGTTGAAGCCGAAGAGCTTGCCGGCGCCCGTGGCGACCGCGGCGGACGCGACGAGCGCGACGGTCGCGACGACCATGAGCGGCCACTGGCGGCGCAGGTCGCGGAAGAACGTCGAGCCGGCAGCGAGCCCGACGGTGTAGACGAAGATGCCGAGGCCGAGCGTCGAGAGGAGCCCGAGGCCCTCGCCGAGGCGGGGGTCGGTCGCGCCGAGCGCGAGCCCGACGAAGAGAGCGCCGGCGGCGCCGAAGCGCAGGGGCCCGAAGGGGATCGCGCCGAACGCCGTGCCGAGGGCGACGACGAGGAAGACGGTGAGGAGGGGTGACGACGCGAGGACGTCGAGCTGCACGGGGGCTCCTGGTGCGGGCTGGGGGCGGATCGGCCTCCCCCACGATAGATGGGACGATTGCGCGCGTGGTGTGGACGTGATGCGACCGACACGTCGAGCCTGTCACAGTTCGTGGACGCGGATCTGACGTCAGGTCCCATTGTGTCATCATGGACGGGTGGCTGACGTCGACACATCCCGCACAGCACCCCCGCCCGTCTCTCCGCCGCGCCCGCGGAAGAAGCGGCGCGGTCCCGGCTGGGTCCCCGACGAGCACGGCGCGTGGGCCATGCTCGTCGTCCCGCTCGTCCTCGGCATCGTCGCCTCCGGACCGGCCTGGGTCCACCTGCCTCTCGCGATCCTCTGGGTCGTCGGCTACCTCGCGTTCTACGCGACCGGCCTCTGGCTCCGCTCCCACCTCAAGAAGCGCTGGTTCCCGCCCGTCCGCGCCTACACGCTCGCGTGCGTCCTGCCCGCGCTCGCGGTCCTCGCCCTCCGGCCCGACCTGCTCGCCTGGACGCCGCTCCTCGTCCCCCTCGTCGCGCTCAGCCTCGTCCTCCACCACCGGCGCAAGGACCGCGGTCTCCTCAACGACGCCGTCGCCGTCGTCTCCGCGTGCCTCATCCTTCCCGTCGCCTACGACGCCGGGCTCGAGAGCGGCGACGCGAGCGCCTGGCCGACCGTCTGGGTGGCCACCGCCCTCACCGCCGCCTACTTCCTCGGCACCGTCCCTTACGTCAAGACGCTCATCCGCGAACGCGGCTCGCGCACCTGGTACATCGGCTCCGTCGCCTTCCACCTCGCGCTCGTCCCGCTGCCGTGGCTGCTCGCTGCGACCTCGTCGGTCGCCTTTGGTCCCGGGCTTCTCACGGTTTTCTACGGGATCCTGGCAGTACGTGCGGCGCTCGTCCCGCTCCGGGGCGCGACGCCGCGACAAGTGGGCATCGGCGAGATCTTCGCGTCGACGGCCCTCACCGTGCTCGTCGTCGTGGAGGTGCTCTAGATGTCCGGAAACCGAGTGGTCGTCGTCGGCGGAGGCTACGCCGGCATCGTCGTCGCCCGTGAGCTCGACGACGTCGCCGACGTCACGCTCGTCGAGCCCCGCAGCGAGTTCGTCCACGCGACCGCCGCGCTGCGCGGCGCGGTCGACGTCGCCTGGGAGCCCAACGTCTTCCTGCCCTACGACGAGCTGCTGACGCACGGCCGCATCGTTCACGACCGCGCCCGGCGCATCACGCCGCGCTCCGTCCACCTCACGTCGTCCGACGTCATCGAGGCCGACCACGTCGTCATCGCGACCGGAACCTCCTACCCCTTCCCCGCGAAGTTCATCGAGGCCGACAGCTGGGTCGCACGCGCCCGCCTCGGCCGCCTCCGGGAGGCTCTCGCGACGAGCACGCACGCGCTCCTCGTCGGAGCCGGGCCCGTCGGCCTCGAGCTCGCCGGCGAGCTCCACCACGCCTACCCGGACATGCAGATCACGATCGTCGAGCAGGAGGAGCGGATCCTGCCCTCGCCCGAGCTCATGGAGCCGCTCCGCGCAAGCCTGCGGGCCCAGCTCGAGGACGCGGGCGTGAGGTTCGTGCTCGGCGCGCGCCTCGGCTACCTGCCGCCCGTCGACGTCGGCATCCACCAGCCCTTCACCGTCGAGACGACGACGGGCGAGAAGATCTCCGCCGACATCTGGTTCCGCGCCTACGGCAACCGCGCCGAGTCCGACGCCCTCGACGGCACTCTCGCCGCCGTCCGCCGTGGAGACGGCTCGATCCGCGTCGACGGGTACCTGCGCGTCGCCGGGCACGGCACCGTGTGGGCCGTCGGCGACGTCGCCGACGTCAAGGAGTCCAAGCGCGCCCAGCACGCCATCGCGCACGCCCACGTCGTCGCCGCCAACCTCAAGGCCGTCCTCGCGGGCGAGGAGCCGACGGTCCTCTACCGGCCCGAGCCCGAGATCGTCGTCATCCCCCTCGGACCCGAGGGCGGCGCGTCCCAGGTCATGAAGCGCGACGGCTCGCGCGTCGTGCTCGACGCCCACGAGACCAGCCGCATCAAGGGTCAGGACCTCATGGTCGGGCCCGTCAAGGAGATGCTCGGGATCGAGTGACCCTCAGCCGTCGAGGGTGCGCCGGACGACGGCCGCGCCCTCGACGGGCCACCCGGGCAGCAGCGGTGCGACCGCGGTCTCGGCGATGTCGAGGAGCTCGCGCGCGCAGCCCTCGACGGGCAGCTCGAGCGCTGCGCCGATCCGTGCGCCGAGGGGGCCGAAGGTGTCCTCGACGCGACGACGCGGGTCGAGGCCGTCGCGCAGCGCCGCCGGGTCGGCGGGCACGAGCGCGCCGACGAGGTCGAGCAGCTCGCCGAGCGCGTACATCCGCACGTGCGCGCTCGCCGCGACGAGCTCGCCGCGGCGAGCGCGGCCGATGCCGATGAGCAGAAGCGAGCAGAAGAGCCCCGCGGCGCGCAGGAGGTCGGGGGCCGGTCGCCCGGCGATCTCGCGGGCGGTGCGCGCGGCGATGGACTCGATGACGGCGGTGAGCGGGCCGGTGTCGTGGACTACGCGCCAGTGGTGCGCGGCGAAGGTGGCGACGTCCTCGAGCGAGGCGACGGCGAACTCCATGACGTGGCCGTCGGCGAGGACGACCTTGAGCCCGTGGCCGGTCTCGCGCGGGGAGAGCACGATGTCGGGTCCCTCGGGGAGCCACGAGAGGTCCTGGCGGTAGTGCTCCGCGACGTCGGG